>QCBP01000003.1 GCA_003279055.1 Prochlorococcus sp. AG-347-I21
GTAACAGAATCCAGTAAAGTAGTAGCATCAAATTCTTCGGCAGTTCTGAGTGATAATGCTTCTATCACTGAAATAGGAAATATTATTAGTAAGGTTAGTTCTGCTACGTATTCTTTAAGTGATACAGCGTCAAATATTGATTCTGCTACAACATCAGTATTGAATGGTGCTACTAACATAACAGCAACTGATGAAGGTGGAGTTAATGGCAGTACTGTAGATCTTGATAATTTGACAAGTACTTCTAATACTAATTCTGTCAGTATTACTGGAGACAACAATGTCAACAAGGTAGAGTTATCTCTTGTCTTATCAGAATCAGGTAAAACAGAAATTGATTTTGTTAGTGATGCTAGTGAAGACTTGTTAGTATTTAACATAGGAGATAATACTAGTTTTGTAGAGTTTGACTCGGATGGAACTGTTGCCTCAGGAAGTGCATCAACGTTTAATTTCAACAAGATAAGTAATTTCGATGTTACTGGAGAAGATCTATTAGGTGTTTTCTATGGTAATTCGACTACAAAAGGAGTTTATAGAGATATTGGAGATTCTCCTTCTACTATTGCAATGAAGTTACAAGATGGTGTTATCTATGAGGATAACTTCAATAGCTCTGACGGGTTATACATAACCAATACTGCAGCTAAAGATGCACTAACTATTAAGACAAATATTGGTGGTTTTATACAAGCTGCAGGTACTGGTCCAAACCTAATAGGAAGTAGCTCGCTTGACTTTACTTACGTTTTATATGGTCAATCATCATCTGATGCAACACAAACCTCAGCCTATGTTTATGCTGGTACTTATGGATCTGCTAATACATTGTCTAATAACTTCAATGCATCACAACTCAAGATCGTAGGATTAGCTGAAATAGTTAATGTTGCTGATGCATCGTTAGTAACTGGAAGTATAACCAACTCAAAAGGCACTCTCGCCTAAAGTGTCCTAACTAAGAGATCATTTTTTAATGCATGAATGATAATTGGATAAATATTGAAGGAGAATTAATATCATTAATAGATACTCCTAAATTACTTAGGGAACTAAATTTAATGCAAATTTTTCTTAGAAGATATTTTGAAAGTAAATATATCAAAAATATTAATCCAACTAGAGAGGATCAAATTAACTATCAGAAATCCTTTATGAAAAGAGAAAGAATTTTAGATGCGGATGACCTTAATAGTTGGTTAATTAAAAATAATAAAACGGAAGAAGAAATGAATACTTTACTTTTTAAATCTTTATGCTTAGAAATATTCAAAAGAGATCAATTTAATTCAAAAGTTGAGCGAATATTTTTAGATAGAAAAACAGTTTTAGATAGAGTTTCTTACTATTTAATTAGAGTGAAAAGTAAAGCAAAGGCCTCTGAGCTTTACTTTCGTTTACAAGAAGAAGAATCTACTTTCTCTGAATTAGCTTCTTCATATTCAGAGGGGGTTGAAAACCTTCTCAATGGTTTGATAGGACCCGTAGAGTTCGGTAATGTCAACTTAAAGATAGCAGAGCGATTGAGAAATAGTTCACCTGGTCAACTATGGCAACCTTTTGAGCTTGAAGGTTGGTGGGTTATCTTAAGAGCAGAAAGATTCATGCAAGCTACACTAAATGAGGCAATGAGAAACCGTCTTATTAATGAGATGTATGAGAGCTGGATTAAAGATAAGATTTTAAAAACGATGAATGAATTAGATAAAAGTTCTGAAAAAGAAAAATCTAATAATGATCAATCAGGTAATTAATGAAAGATACAAGATCCATTTTTGAAATAATAAAAAAAGTACCCATTTTTGAGGCATTAAAAGAAAATCAAAAAAAGAAAATTTCTAAGTTTTTTATCAAAGAATACTTTTCTATGGGAGACCATATTGTAGTAGGTAAAGTAAAGCCAGAATTTGGAAGAATATTAATAAGTGGAGATGTAAGACAAATTGTTGAACATCCAATTAAAAAAAACATAATGACGTTAAATATAGAAAAGCATATAAGTTATCTAGGATTAGCAAACGATGATTTAATTAATCCATTTGAACTTGTTTCTGCAGCCACAGATTGTTTTTTATTAAAAATAAAAATGAAAGACTGGGAAATTCTCTTAAAGGAATTTCCTGAGATCCATTTGATGTTAAATGAATGTATTAGACCTTCTAATGTATGGCCCTTAATTTATAACAGAAAGGATATTTCAATACCGGAGAAGTCTAAGGATTTAAAGAAATGGATTAATTTGGTTTTAGACAAGTCAGAAGCTATTACTTTTTATAATGAGAAAGATTTTAATAAAGTTTTAAAGGATGATAAAGAATGGCTTTTGGCATCAACTTCAGATCAATTAATACAAGGTGAGATATTTAAAAAGAATTTCTTAGAAAAGGTAAACTTACAAAAAACTCCATTAAAAATAATTGGATTACCTAAAAATATCTTTTCAAAGAATATAAATAATCAAACAATAGCTAATGAAGAATATTTACCCGTAATCAATACTAAACAAAAATTTGTTCCAAAAGTTGAAAAAACTTTCAATAAAAAATTTCAAGAAAAAAAAGAATATTTCAAATTTAAATTTTATGGATCATCTGAAAATAAGATTGAGCAAGCAGTTGCTTGTTTTAGAACTATAGGTGATTTTTTTGATCTCCCACTAAAGCCAGATATATTAAAAAGAAATTTTTTAAAAAATGTTGAGAATGAAACTGATGGTGTAAGTCTTAATTTATTTGCCGCGATATCTGAGTCAAATGGATTAACCACGCAACTACTTGAATTACCGATAAACCTATTACATAGAGTTGAGACCCCCGCTGTATTGCAACTTAAGGATAATGAGTTGGCAGTAATACTAGATATAAATAAAAAAAATGTATTAATCTCGAGGCCACGATTTGATTTAAAACCTTATACACAAGATGACCTTAAGAAACTCATATCTTCTGAAGAAAAACTCCCCATTTTAGTTCTTAAATCAACAGATAGAACTCCAAAAAGAAAATTTGGGCTCAAATGGTTTTTACCCGCAATTAAGAAGAATAAACGACCATTAATAGAAGTATTGATAGCCTCTTTATTTGTACAGGTTTTTCAACTAATGAACCCTCTTATTATTCAACAAATAATTGATAATGTGCTTGGCAAAGGAGCAATCGGTTCTTTAGGAGTTTTAGCTTCATTATTATTTGGATTTTCTATTTTCGAAAATATACTTACAGCGGTAAGAACTAATTTATTTATAGATACTACAAATAGAATAGACATCTCCCTTGGAGAACAAGTAATTGATCATTTATTGAGACTACCTCTATCTTTCTTTGATAAGCGTCCTGTCGGTGAACTCTCAACAAGATTATCTGAATTAGAGCAAATAAGAACTTTTCTTACTTCAACAGCTCTTACGGTTGTTTTGGATTCAGTTTTTTCTGTAGTTTATATCGGGGTTATGCTGCTTTACAGTTGGGTTTTAACGATAGTTGCTCTTTTAGTCGCGCCAATATTAGCATTATTAACATTTTCTGTTTCACCTATTGTGAGGAGACAATTAAGGACCAAAGCAGAATTAAATGCTAAAACTCAAAATCACTTAGTAGAAGTTCTTACTGGCATTCAAACGGTGAAAGCACAAAATTTTGAATTAAAAGCAAGATGGAAGTGGAGAGATAGATATACAAGATACATAACTGAAAGTTTTAAAAATGCAATAACTTCCACTACATATACAAGTATTTCTCAATTATTAAATCAATTCTCAAGTTTGGGAGTTCTTTGTGTTGGGACATTTCTGGTAATTAGGGGGGATTTAACTCTTGGAGAACTTATAGCGTTTAGAATTATTTCTGGATATGTAACAGGACCTTTGTTAAGGCTATCAAATTTGTATCAGAATTTCCAACAAACTAATATTGCGATCGAAAGAGTATCTGAAATAATTAATACTCCTCAGGAATCTAATGAAAAAGATAGTGTGAATATACCTATGCCTAAAATAGATGGTTCAATAAGATTTGAAGAGTTATCCTTTGCATTCTCAGAAAAAGGGCCGTTGAATTTATCTAAAATAAATTTAGAGATATCTAAAGGAAAATTTGTTGCCATTGTTGGTGAGTCAGGTTCCGGTAAGTCTACATTGACTAAACTTATAGCTCGATTGTATGAACCATTGGAAGGGAAAATTTTCATTGATAATATAGACATAGCGAAAGTTGAACTCTATTCCCTGAGAAGTCAAATAGGTATTGTTCCTCAAGACTCAATTCTGTTTGATGGCACAGTTCAAGAAAATATATCTCTTACAGATCCTGAAGCATCCATAGAAGATGTAATAAATGCAGCAAAGATTGCATGTGCGAATGATTTTATAATGCAATTACCTACAGGATATTCCTCAGATGTTGGGGAGAGAGGTAGTAATTTAAGTGGTGGGCAGAGGCAAAGATTAGCTATCGCTAGATCTGTTCTTCAAAATCCTAATTTATTGATTATGGATGAGTCTACTTCTGCTTTGGATTTTCAGACTGAGAGAAAAGTTTCTCTCAACTTAATGGAATATTTTAGGGGTAAAACAGTTTTATTTATTACTCATAGGCTTAATTCGATAATTCATGCAGATTTAATTATTACAATGCATCAAGGAAGAGTAGAAGAATGTGGTACTCATTTAGAACTTATGAATTTAAAAGGCAGATATTATACTCTGTATAAGCAGCAAGAAAAATTTAAGGAAGAATAAATTATGTTTAGGAACTTAAAAGCACTACTTTGTGAAAACATGTGTTATTTAGTATATTTAATTTGAGATTAAGCAGGATTAAATTAATAGTGGAAAATTATTCAAAATTTATAATTAGTAAATTCAAAAAAGTAAATAATAAATTGATTAACTTAAGAGGATCATTTTTGAAATCTTTTTATCATTTAAGAAAAAGAAAGGAAATTGAATTAAATATTATTTTATTAAAAAAATTACTGAATAAATCTTATTTAAAGACAAAAAAATATTTTTTGATTAGTTTTCGGTTTATAAACTTCAAAATAGTTCCAAAGATACTTAATTTTACTGAAAAATATAATAATAGATTAATAAATGAAGAAGGTAGCGAATTTTGGAGTGTCTTATCTACAAGTCAAAAATGGGGAAGTAGGATAATTTGGACACTTGTAGGAGTTACTGGTTTTGGTATTATTTATGTCTCTTTCGCCTCAATTGATGAAACAATTCAAAGTACTGGAAAATTGGAACCTAAGGGGACCACAATAGATGTTAAAGTTCCATTAGGAGGAGTAATAAAAAAAATATTGGTAAAAGAAGGTGAATCTGTTATCAAAAATCAGAGACTTTTGAGATTAGATACTACAGCAGCTAAATCAAAATTAGAGGCTTTAGATAGAGTTAAATCTCAGATAAATGCAGATAACCTTTTGAGTAAAATTCAATTAGGTGAGGAAATAAATATTGATAATTTAACTGAGAACCAAAGAATTAAACTTAATTCTCTACAAAATGAATATGAATCAAGAATAAAAGCATCAAGAAGTGCTGTTGTTCAAATTGAATTCCAAGAGGAATCATTGCTTGAAAGAATCAAAGCTCAAAAGGAAGTACTCAGAATTAGAGAAGATATACTTGCCAAACTTAGTGAGGTTACTGAAATTGGTGGTTTGAGTAAAATTCAATTTGCAAAGGAAAAGCAAGAAGTTATTCAATTAAGAGCTCAGTTAATAAGTTCGGAATCAGAATTAAGTCGTCTTAGAGCAGCTCTTGATGAATCAAAAAGTAAATTAAGAAATACAATTGCAGCAAGTAAGGTTGATTTTTCTACAAAAATAGAAGAAAACAATAAACAGGTTGCACAGATAGAAAATCAAATTAATGAAACAAAGTTAACACTTGATTATCAAGAGATAAAATCGCCTGTAGATGGAATAGTTTTTGATCTCCAACCCGCTGCTCCTGGATTTGTTGTTAATAGTAATTTTCCAATATTGAAAATTGTTCCTATAGATGATCTAGTTGCTAGAGTTTTTATCCCAAATCAAAATATAGCCTTTTTAAAAAAAGGGCAAAAAGTTAAAATTCGCCTTGATGCCTATCCATATAACGAATTTGGCGAGTTAGAGGGCGAGGTTGAATCTATTGGATCTGATGTTCTTGAACCTGATGAGAAATATCAGTTTTTTCGTTTTCCTGTGACTGTTAAATTAAATGATTCATTCTTAAAACATAAAGGAAAAGAATTACCGCTAATTACAGGTATGTCACTTTCTGCTAATATCGTGCTGAGACAAAGACCTATAATTTCAATTTTTACTGAAAGAATTCTCCCATTCTGGGACAGTTTGGAGCAAATTTAAAGACATATAGTATTAATTAGATTTTTATATTATTTATAAATAAATTGCAATTTAATAATTGATTTGTCTTGACGAAATTACCAAAAATGTCGTCATTATTAGGAATTTTACAGGCTTCATATTTTTGGATGCGAGTGATTCTTATGAGACTTATAAGACTACTATTATACTCTGTTATTGCATTTATATAATTACTTTCTGCTTCTGTTACGTCACCTTGCAAATTCACAATCTCTCTTTGAGTAGTTAATCCAGCATCTAATCTTTTCATAGAAATATTTAATGATTCATTTGCTGATTTGACCTGTTGATAAGAAATCATTATGTTTTCTTTGGAAATTTCTAAATCTGATAAGGTATTAACTATTGAGTTTTCAATTTCTAATTTCTTTAATTGTAGATCTGCTAATAATTCATTTTGTTTCTCTCTGATTCTTTTATATTCTTGATTGATTAATCCACCATCGTATAAATTTAAATTTAATTTTATTCCTAGTGTATTGTTGTTTGTATTTATAACATTTTCGAAATTTGGCTCGATTACTGTAGTTTCTCCATTTGATGTTGAAATCGAATAATTATTATAAACAGTTAATGTAGGTTTTTTCCCCGAATTTATAGACTTTGCCCTTGCAATATTTATATCAATTTCTTTTTCAGCGATCTTAAAATCATTTCGATACTTAAATGCATTCAAAAGACTATCTTTTTTATTCAAATGCCAGAATCCAAGAATTTTAGGAATTTCCTCAGTTTCAACAACATAGTTTTCTTTTATATTAAGAATTTTTGCTAATTCATTTTTGTTGAATCTTAACTTGCCTTTTATTTTTACTAAAGCTATATTTTCCCTCCTTAGCTGCGTTTCAGCTTCTAGCAAATCTAATTTGTTTCCGATACCTGATTCATATCTGTTTTTTGCTTCTTTTAGAGAGGTTTTAGAAATTTCTATAGCTTGTCTCGTAGTCTTGATGTCTTGTAATGAACTTTGTATTGAAAAATATATTTTTGCTGCTTTAAGGAATAATTCATTCTTAATAAATTCATATTGGTAATTTGAATTCTCTAAACTATCCTCTGCAATATTTATTTCTAATTTTCTTGAGGGTTCAATTATATTCCAAGTAATTGATCCATTCAACTCGTATTTCAACTGATTTGTTGCCGTGTCGGTTGAAAGTTTATTATTTATTTCTCCTGTAGATAAACTTGGAAGGCTATTACTTGAAATATTTAATTTAGGATACCATGATGATTTTTTACTTTTTAAATAAGCTTCTGATTGAATAATCTTTGACTTATATTTGATTAATTCTTGATTATTATTGATAAGTATAGTTTTAAGATCTTTTAAAGTGATTCTTAAGATTTTATTATCTATTTTTTCAGTATAATTTTTGTTGTTCTCCACCTGGTTTGAAGCATTTATCCTTTTACTAGAAGAGTCATTTGCGAATAGAGTATTAGCGTAAGGAATTAATATAAACAATGAAAGTAAAATTTTAAATTTATTATTTCTCAATTTATATTTAAAAACAGGATCAAAAAAATACTAGTTTAATTACTGAATTAATGCAAATCACATATTGCCCTTTTGAATTCAAATATCCTAATACGGTTATTATTTATCAACCAAAATTAAAATTTTCTTGAAAAATTCCAAATAGATTATTTCCAACTATTGCTGCGAGAATTAAAAAAAAAGCTACGATACTGAATAAAGCACTTACATCTTTTAGGTCATAGGGAGATTTAAATAAAGGTTTTTGATCATTCATGTTTTTAAGATTTGAAAATGATTTTAGTTTATGGTAGCTCTAAAAACAAAGTATTCAGTAATTTTATCATTGATTTATTTTGTAAAACTATCTTAGAGAGAACTTAATTATCCTTAAACTACCTAAACTAAAATCGAATTTTTTTTTCTAAAAAAACATTATGATAATTTTGCAGATTTTAGATAGATACCAATCCAATTATTGAGTATTTGATAAATGCTTAAAAAATTTTTTAAGAGATAAATTTACCTCATATTAAATAATTAAAATCTCAAAATAAATAATGCTATAAGCTTTTCTATGCAAAAAAAAACCACTTAAAAGTGGCCTTTTTATTTATTAGATAAATGAACTAGCTTGTATAAACTTTACCTCTGTAAGTTAGTTCTTTATGCTGCTTTTTAGCTGCTTCTTTGTTCTGGACATACTTTTGTCCTCTGTAAATTAGAGTCATTTTTTAAGCTCCGGTTTCGCTCAAGTCCCCGTTCCATGGCTTAAGTCGATTTGCGGCTTGCAAAATGCAAGTTGAACGTTTTAGTAGCGGTTGCTACAAATTTATAATAACATCTATTAAAATTATTTGTCTAGGTTTTTAATAAATAAACTTAATATATTAATGATAGATTAGGTTTCTGATAAAAATACTTATCATAATCCCGGCTTAATTTCTCACAGGTTACATTTTGTGCGTTTTTGAGAAGTATTTTTTATTTAATGAACTTTTAAATGTAAAATTCTTAAGATTATAAAATTTGTTTTATGTTTTCTAGAAGCAAAAAACCTACAGTAAAAAAATCTGCAATAGTTGAAGAGACTCCATTATTTGCTCAATTATTACCATTCGCAAACAGAATGAATGATAAGGTCCAATTGGTAAATGCTTTGGCTTTTACTTTTATTATGGGATTCTCAATTTTTGGAATTGCTCTATGGAAACTATCAGGGCTGACCTAAATATTTTATTTTTGCAAAGCATCAATTTTTGATTCTTTGTTTTCAATTATGGTTATTAACCATCTAGAGGCTAGCCCTCTGGATATTGATCTATTTTTTAGAAATCTACATATATATACGTGTAGATTTTTTTCGTTTTTGGAGTTAAATTTTTCCTCAAAATCTAAGATATCCTCTTCTGATGTTCTTTTTCTTAGCTCATCTACCAATGCATGACTTGAGGAATCATTAAACAAGTTCCCAATATTTAAGCTTAATGTCATAAATAATTTATGTCCCTATTTAAGAGGTAGCCATAAATTGAATTTTTAAAAACTAATTTATATTTTTTATTTACAAATTATTCAAAATTTAATCTTTTGGTTTAGCAAGAGGAAGCAAGCACTTATCTGAATCACAACCTGCTGGTCCTGCTTCAGATAGTTCTCCAACATCATATTTATTTAGAGCGTCAAAGAAATCGTTATTTACTTTCCTTTCTATTACTTTATTCTGCAATGATATATATTCCTCTTTACTTATTGGTTCAAAGGGTAATCTCGGGAAAGTAGCGTTAGCACTAAATCTAGCCAGCAATGCTGCTGAAATATATCCCTCATTATTTTCTATTGCATTATGAATAGCCTTAGCTAAATCCTCGATTTCATTTTCTCTAAATTCTACGGTTGCAGAGGTATTATGCTCTGTGTAAAATTTCTGCACTTGCATGTAAAAATCAAATTGAGCTAATGCTGAGAAATTATTGATGTCTATTTGATCTGCGCCGTCTATATTTGCCCAACTAACTTCTGTAGGGATTTCAACTAACCATTCTGTACATCTTGGATCAAATGGATTATCGAGCAAGCAACCATTTTCATCTTTATCAGATTGAGATGGAACAACTGAGTAACCATAATCCATGCAAGCTAACGCGATTGGGTCATTTTTCCTAAAAGTTATTCTTCTTATGAATCTTTGAGCCTTTGGAGGATGCCAACCTGGAGCTGCTCCAGTAAGAAGACTTTTAGTTCCAGCTGGCTGAACTGTTGTGCATCTATTTGGTCTCCTTAGATTATGCTTATCACAATATTCCCATACAGTTTCTTTTACTATTTTTCTCCAAGAATCTAAGAATTTAGCTTCCTTTTCTTTGAAGGCCTTCCCTTCTTCGCTATTTGGCCTTCCTGCTTCCCACCATTTCAACCATGGCGTCCCAAAGGCATGGACACAAAAATCAAATAATCCAGTGAAACTTACTCCTACGATAGGATCATATTCCCTACTTTTTCTGTAACGCTCAACTTCAAATTCATGATTAAGTAAGCATGCTACAGAAAGAGCGGCTGCTTTAAAAGCTTTTTTTTGCTCTTCAAAATTTCCTGGATCAATCTGATTTAAATGAACTTCAGCCAAATTGCAATGGAAATCATTTCCCAAGATCTCCCCACAAGGGTTAAGTCCATATCGGCTCATCCTGTGGTCTAACTCTTCTTCTGAAAAAGGACCATAACTACTATTTATCCAATTTCTCGCTTCATCCTTGCCTTGTTCTGAGTAGATTTCAATAAATTCTTTTCTCAATTCATCATCTTTGAGAATATCTGCATTTGACCTCGCGATTGCTTCTGGTGCAAATTGAATGGCTCCCTCACCTGAATGGAATTGTTTTGTTACTGCATCCAAAACAGTTTGGTAAGTGGGTTTTGTATGGTAAACCCTAGTATGATTGGCCATTCTGAGGGCATCTTTTTCAGGATCTATTCTCCAATTACCATTCTCATCTTGACTCCATAAATTTTCTTTTGCTGATGCGGCTTCCTTATCATCTGAAGCAAATTGTCTCATTCCAGCGCTTCTTCTTATATTTCCAGCAACTATAGTTACTGCAGCTTCATCAATTAATAAACAACATTCTACTGTACTTAATTTCCTGCCTATTGCCTTTCCAAGAAGTGATGCGACTCTGGAGTAGAGATCTTTCAATTTAATAGGATTTGCCATACCACCAAAACCTTTTAATGATTCTCCAGCAGGTCTAATATCTTCCAAATTTATATAAACATCAAGTTCTCTTTCAAGATTTTCATTACTTGATGCCTCAAGAAGATATTTATAGCTATCTACCCAGCCTCTTCTGCTATCTCCAACTTTGATGTAAAGATCTTTTCCTTTGATTTCTATTGATGACTTTTCTTCTCTTTGATCTTTAGCAGTTATTCCAACTTCACTGACTGATTTAATATTTATTTTGTTAATTACCGTAGGTAGATTATTTATAAAATGAGGTTCAATTATTGCACCTGTTCCACATCCCATCATTGCTAAGTCCATCATTAATGCGAAGGCTTCCCAATCAATTAAGTTTGTTGAGGTGCAGTTGTATGCTCCTGAGAAATTTTGGTTCTTGTTAATCCAAGGGGTTCCGCCTATCCATAACCATCTTCCCGAAGGTTGGGCTTTTTGGTTACTTTGCATCTCTCTCATTAGGATCAATTCTTCATCAGAAAGTTTTCCTAATTCTTTTAATCCCGATAAATTCCTTTCGCCTACTTCGCTCCAGTTCTCCCTTTTGCCAGATAAAGTTTTTCTACTGTAAGATCTGAAAAAAACTGGATAAGCAGCCGGCGCAGTCTTTGGAAAATCATCTTTTTTAAGATTATTGGAATTGCTTTTTGAAGAAGCTTTATTTGGTGTAACTGTCACGATAAAAAAAAGTATGTAAATAACCCGTACTGGAAGAATAACTCTACCTGTGGCGTCTGCAACCATTCTTACCACTATTTAACGGTTTGTGTAGAATTATGTTTAATATGAAATCTTTGTTTCAAGAAAGGATATGAAAAGAATCCCTGAACCTGAATTAATGGTAGAAAAAGAGCAGGTCATTTCTTATGACGAAGCTGATTTTTCAGAAGGGGAAGTTAATCTAATTAATCAAATAAATTATTATCTTTTGAGAAAAAATATTTATTTAGGTGAAAAAGATTTAATAGTTGATTTAGGATGCGGCCCAGGAAATATTTCGGAGAAGTTAGCAATAAAATGGCCTAATACTGAAGTTGTTGGAATAGATGGTTCTAAAGAGATGATTTTAAGAGCAGAGTATAATAAAAGTATTTCTACTAATCAAAAAAATTTAAAAAATTTAAGTTACATTTGTTCTGACATCAAAGACATTAAATCAAATAATTTCTTAATTAACAAAAGAATTAGTTTGCTTGTAAGTAATAGTTTGATTCATCACATTACCAATCTTGAAGATTTCTTCAATACCATAAGAAGTTTGTCTAGTAATATCACTGTAAATTTTCACAAGGACTTAAAAAGGCCATTAGATGAAAAGTCTGCTTTAGAACTCAAATCACAATGTTCGAAAAAATATAATGAGATTTTAACTAATGATTATTATGCATCTTTAAGGGCTTCTTATACTTTTAAAGAGTTAAAAAATTTCACTTTAGAGAATGATCTATCCTCTTTAGATGTGTTTGAAGAAGGTGATAATTATTTAATAGTCTATGGTAATGTTTAAGAATTAAGTGAAAGCCCCTAATATTATATAAATGAGCTTTGGTACTAAAATTCTAAATAATAAAGAAATACTGGATGCAGTAAATAAAAGAAGAAATTTTGCTATTATTTCACATCCAGATGCTGGGAAAACGACTCTTACTGAAAAGCTTCTTTTGTATGGAGGTGCCATTCAACAGGCAGGAGCAGTAAAAGCTAGGGGTAATCAGAGAAAAGCCACCTCAGACTGGATGGAACTTGAGAAACAAAGAGGTATTTCTATTACATCAACTGTATTGCAATTTGAATATGAAAGATCAGTAATCAATCTATTAGATACGCCAGGACACCAAGATTTCTCTGAAGATACTTATAGAACATTAGCTGCTGCTGATAATGCAGTTATGTTGGAAGATGCAGCTAAAGGACTAGAACCTCAAACTAGAAAATTGTTTGAAGTTTGCAAGATGCGAAAAATACCAATATTTACTTTCATAAACAAAATGGATAGACCAGGAAGAGAGCCATTTTCTTTACTTGATGAAATTGAATCAGAACTTGGATTAAATACCTTACCTATTAACTGGCCAATTGGGAGTGGCGAGGAATTTAGAGGAGTTATTGATAGATTTTCGAGAGAGGTAATTTTATTTGATAAAGCCGTGAGAGGTAAACAATCGAATGAGAAAAGATTAAGTCTTGAAGATAAAGAGCTATCAAAATATGTAGAGATAGATTTACTTGAAAACTCACTTGAAGAATTGGAGGTTCTTGATGCGGCAGGATCGAAATTTGAAAAAGAAAAAGTTTTTAATGGCTCTTTAACCCCAGTTTTCTTTGGATCTGCCATGACTAATTTTGGTGTAAGACCATTTTTAGATAGTTTTTTAAAAATGGCACAAAAACCAACTTCAAGAAATAGTAATAAAGGGGATATTGAACCTGCAAGCGATGAATTTAGTGGGTTTGTTTTTAAACTTCAGGCAAATATGGATCCAAAGCACAGAGATAGGGTTGCTTTTATAAGAGTTTGTAGTGGCAAATTTGAAAAGGATATGTCAGTTAAACATTCCAGAACTGGGAAAACAATCAGATTATCAAGACCACAAAAAATATTTGGGCAAGATAGAGAAGTAGTTGATGATGCCTATCCTGGAGATGTTATTGGTTTAAATAACCCAGGTATGTTTTCTATTGGAGATACTCTTTATACTGGTTCGCATCTAGAATATGAGGGCATACCATCCTTTAGTCCTGAAATTTTCAGCTGGCTTAGAAATCCAAATCCCTCAGCATTTAAAAACTTTAGAAAGGGTGTTAATGAACTTCGAGAAGAAGGTGCTGTTCAGATTCTTTATGACTTTGATGAGAGCAAAAGAGACCCTATACTCGCAGCTGTTGGCCAATTGCAGTTGGAGGTAGTAACTCACAGATTAAAAACCGAATATGGTGTAGATGCAAATCTTGAAGCAATGCCATATCAATTGGCTAGATGGATTTCTGATGGATGGCCAGCTATTGAAAAACTAGGCAGAATATTTAATTGTAAAGTAGTTAAAGATTGCTGGAATAGGCCAGTTATTCTTTTCAAAAATGAGTGGAATCTAAATCAATTTGTTGAAGATAATAATCAATTAAATTTAAACAAAGTTGCTCCCGTTGTTAGTGGAGTCGAACCAATTGTTTTATAAAGTCTTAATGGATTATAAAATTAGTTAGTCTGTTAGTATAAGAAAAAAATTTTGGACTCAAACACCAGTAAAAACAATAATGAAAAATCACCTTATGAAATTTTAGGTGTAAAAGAAGGTGCTGCTTTTGAGGATATTCAGAAGGCTAGAGATATTAAAGTTAAAGAGGCTGGCGAAGATTTAATTTTAAAAGCGAAAATAGAATCTTCCTTTGATAAATTACTTATGGGGAGTTTGAAAGCCAGGCAATCAGGAAATGTAAGCTATGAAGCTGTGAGTGCCTCAAAAAAAGAAAAACAAATTAATCAATTTACAAATAATAATTTCCCACTGCTATCTAAGATAAAAAATTTAAATAATAACTCTAAGAACTCAAGTCAATATACTCTGCCAAAAATACCCGCCCCCTCGTTTGATAATCTTTCAATAAAAATATCTGTTGGTCTACTATTTTTAATTTTGTTATTTATCAGTCCAGACTCTAATAATAGACTTTTACTTTCTATCTCAACATTAATACTTACCTATACTCAAATTAAATCGGGGAAAAGATTTATAGGTTCTCTTGGTTGGAGTGTTACCTTTCTCTCGATAGGATTAATATTTGGTGGATTGCTTGAAAATAATTCTTTCATTCAGGAAGTATCAAACAACTCTTTATCAATACAAAAAATTCAAAGTATTCCAGCCATGGTTATTTTATGGCTAGGCGTAATTTTTTTATGATTGGTTTTCTATCATTGATTTAATTTCTTCATAATTTACAAGATATTTATTCTTACAAAATTCACAAACCAACTCTGCTTTGCCCTCTTTCTTGAGGATGTCTTCCAACTCACTCTTATCAAGCATTTTCATCGCATTTAAACTTCTTTGTTTGGAACACTTGCATTTAAAACTTACTTCTTGGGAACGAGCTTTTTCAGAGATTGATTTATCGTCAATATCGGGAAATATATTTCTAATTAACGAAAGAAGATTATCTTTTGACTTAAATAGTTCTTCGCTGAAAGAATTAATTTCTTTACATCTTTCTTCAAGTAGTGAGACAAGTAGAGGGTCAGTATCTTTTTTAGGTAGAACTTGAGCTAATAAGCCACCACTACAAATAACACTTTTATTTTGAATTTTTTCTCCAATAAATACAGCGGAGGGAGTTTGCTCTGAATGATATAAATATGAAGCTAAGTCTTCAGCAATATTTCCATTTACTAATTCAACAGTGCTTGTAAAGGGTTCTCCAAATCCACTATCTCTAATTACATTTAAATATCCTGTACCTAATGCTTTTGTAAAATCAAATGAATATTTATTATTGCCTATTTTGACTAGGTCTAATTCTAAATTAGGATTCCCTACATAACCCCTAACTTTTCCATCTCTACCTGCATCAACTAGTAATCCTTTTAAAGGTCCGTCAGATCTAACTCTTAAAGTAACTCTCCCATGCATTATCTTCATCGAGCTTGCTAAAAGCAGTGAAGCACTAAATGCTCTTCCTAAGATACAAGTGGTTAAATAAGAAAGATCGTGTCTTTTTTTTGCTTCTAAAGAAGATTCTGTTGTTAAGACCGCAACTAATCTTATTCCTCCATTTGCTGCAGTTGCCCGAACTATCCTATCCTGCATGATTTTCTTTTAAAAATTTTTAATTTTCCCTTTTTCCAAGAATAATATCCTAGAAGGAATTCCTTCAAATAAGGCAGGTTCATGAGTAACAATAATAATTGTATTTTTATTTTTTAGATCAAGAATTAAATTCTTCACATCATTTCTCATTGAATAGTCTAATCCAGCAGTTGGTTCATCAAGTAAAAGAATTGAGGGGTTTCTAAGTAGTTGTACTGCTACAGCTAGCCGCCTTTGTTGTCCGCCACTTAGTTGTTCTGGTGGTTGGGTCAGATCAATTTTTTTTAAACCAACTTTATTTAAAACTATTTCTATATTTTTTTCTCTTAAAGATTTATGGCCTATTTTTAATTCTTTCCCAATCGTTGTACCTATAAAGTATCTTTCGGGAAATTGGAATACTACTCCACAAAACCATCTTCTTTGTCTAGATGATAAAATTTTATTCTTCCATTCAATTTTGCCTTTTTGTGGATTTATTAATCCGCTTATTATTTCGAGAAGTGTTGTTTTCCCAGAACCACTATTACCACAAATTAAAATGATTTCATTTTCATGAACTTTTAAATTTAAATTGTCTATTATTTTTCTTTCACCAGTTTGGGGTTGATAAGATATTTCTTTTAAATCAAGCATTATTAATTAAGTTATAAGTATGAATTTTAATCTAGTAATAACTTACTTATAATAGCTATAGATCTAAAAAGCTATTAGTCAATATGAATATTATTTTTAGGGAAGTTGATCCTTTTAATTGTTGGATATGGATCAGGTTTTCTGAATCACCAACTCAAGATGAAAAAAATTATTTAGATGGTGTTTTTGATAGCTGGTACGTTTTAGGAAGGTTAGGTGGATTTAATTCTGAAAATTTGCAAACTCATGAAGAGGGTTCTGATCTAAGTTGGATGTCCTATGATAATGACCAAAAAAACGCATCTCTTCCAGCCTTAATGCATAATTTAGGAATTATGGAATATCATAACCTGTGGGGAAGATGTTGGGTTGATTTTGGGACTTCAGATTCCATTGCAATAGATATATTAATTAATTCTTTGAATGAGATATCAAAAAATTATGTAAAAATTGAGGAGTTAATTATTGGGGGTGAAAATAATGATTGGGCAACTGAAGAACATGAAGATTTAGTTTTCAAAGATTAAGTGTTTTAGATGGAAGACTTAACAAGATTAATTATTTCCCATGAAAGAATTGAAAATATTAAGAACAATAATTTAGAACTTTCTAAAGAAGAGGCTCATTATCTAAATAAAGTAATGAGGATAAAAAATGGTAAAGAAATATTTATAGCTAACGGAAAGGGTTCATTATGGAAAGCATTAAAAGTTAAAAATGATTGTTTAGAAATAATTAAATTAAAAAAACCTTACTTATTTCAAGAACAAGAAATTTACTTATTAGGTATAGCTGTTGTCATACCAAAAAGTGGTTTTGAGGATATTTTAAAAATGTGCACTGAAATAGGAATTGATTTTATACAGCCATTATTTTCAGAAAGACAGGTAAACAAAAATTTAAATTTTTCAAGAAAGCTTTTGAGATGGAATTCAATTATCAAAGAAGCAGTTGAGCAAAGTGAGAGATTATGGAAACCATCTATTTTAAATGGTATGGATATTATTAAATGGCTAAAAAGTAGAGATAATCAAGAAAGAGTTTCAATTTCTATAACGAGAGAAGAAACACCATATGACTTAAATAAATGGTTAAGAAAACAACAAGAATTTGCAAACAAAAAAGGAGGTATATTTTGGAATGTAATTGGCCCTGAAGGGGGTTGGTCCTCTAAAGAAATTGATTTTTTTAATAAAAATAACATTACCTTTGTTAAACTTTCCGACACTATCTTAAGAACTTCGACGGCTAGTATTAACGCATCATCAATCCTAAATCAGTGGAGAATTGATTTGAAATTAAAGAATTAGATAAATATGGATTTAATTAGAAATCAATTTTTTATAGGTTTTTGCATTAATTTTATTTTGATTTATATATTTTGCAGGATTCCTTTGATGACGAAAAGTGGTTGGGTAAGTGCAGGCATCTTAGGCACAATTTTGTGGGGATGTTTGTCTTGGCAGGGATGGATGTCAGTTGTACTTTATTTATTATTTGGATCCCTCGTTACCAAAATAGGTTTTAAATTTAAAAAAGCACAAGGAATTGCTGAAAAAAGAGGCGGGAGGAGAGGTCCTGAGAATGTCTGGGGCTCAGCAGCTACAGGATTATTTCTTGCCATTATGACCAAATTTAATGCTGCCAATGTAGTGATGTTTAAAGTAGGTTTTGCTGCAAGTTTTGCTGCAAAGTTGGCGGATACTTTTGGTAGCGAAATTGGGAAAAGATTTGGTAAAGACACATACTTAATTACTTCACTTAAAAAGGTGGATAGGGGAACTGAGGGAGGAATAAGTATAGAAGGAACATTAGCTAGTGTTTTGGGATCAATATTTATGGCTTTTATAATGCTTCGTCTATCAATTATTTCTACAAAATATCATTTTATAGTTGTTGTGGTTTCTGGATTCTTGGCAACACTTTCCGAAAGTATTATTGGTGCTAAATTTCAAAACAAATATAAATTAAGTAATGAGTTGGTAAATGCTATTCAGACAAGTATTGCTTCTGTTTTTGCTATCTTTGCTATTATTTTATGTTCATATTTTTTAAATTAATAATATTTGGAAAGACTTAGGATTCCTTCCATTTTGTGAGAATCTCCCAGCTTTTAAGTCTTTGGAAAAGCCAAAAATGACCTTCGGAATTTAGATGAATTCCATCATGCGTAATCCAATTTTTACTCCTTTTATCAGAGTACATTTCTCTAAAAGTAGGAAGAAATGGGACATTCTGATTGAGGCATACTTCCTCCATTCTCCTTTCATAAGAATTACAAAAATCATTTGAGTACCATAGACATCCTGCGAACGGCATTTTGCTTTCGTCAACTGGTGTAAGACCAATAACAAATACATTTGTTTGAGAGTTCATTTCATTAATTAGCCTCTCTAATCCATATTCAAATCCATCTATATCTAATTGATGTCTTCCATTTTTCTGACCAATTGCGGCTGTGTCGTTAAGACCAACATTCAGTAGGATTGCTTTAGGTTTATTTCTTCTCGTTTCTCCTCTAGATGACCATTCTTTTTCCCATCTAGATGAAACTTTTTCTATCCCATCTCCCCTAACACCAAGTTGATAAATAACTGGCCCATTGTGGTTATTGCACCAATCTTTTCTAAGCCTCTCACACCATCCACCACCCTCATTATCTCCCCATCCATAAACTGAGCTATCTCCAATTACAACTAGCTGTTTTGGTAAACTAATCACTATAACTGGAAAAAAATAATTACTTGATTTAACAAATTATTCTTACAAATCAAGTTAAACTATTTTTGATTTTACCATTTATTAATTCGCCAATTATTGCGATAGAGCTATAAGCTATCAAAACTAATGTAACTTCTTGCCATGCGAAGGAACTTAGTGATTCTTGCAATTGCCAACCTAGACCAACACTTCCAATAACCCCAACAATTGCAGTTTCTCTAATAATAATGTCAGATCTATAAGCGCAATATGCTAAGTAACTTTTTGCTTGTTGAGAAAATAAACCTAAAAGCCAACTAGTCTTTTTTGTGATTCCTAGAGATTTCATTGCGATATAATTTCTCTTGTCTTGGCTATCTAGATTTGTAAAAAGTAATTTGCTAGTAATACCAGCGTTGTGGAGACCTAATGTTAAAGCTGCTAAAGATAAAGAAGGATTATTAAAAGTTAATAGAGTTAGAAGTATTACAGGTGTAGGTATTAAACGTAATAAAAATGCAAAAATTTTTATAAAAATTTTAGAACTATTGTTGTTAAAAAATCCTATTACCAATGGAGGTAAACTTATTGCGATTCCTGTTGATAAAAGACTTAAAATTATTGTTTCTAATATAAGTTTTAAGAAATCAAATAATCCTAAATCTGAGCTTGATTTAAATAGAGAACTAACGGAATTAAAATTTTCAAAATTATTATTAAAAATAAAATAAAGAAAATATGAAAAAGAAAATAAAATTGTTATGAAAAAAACTCCAATAAAAAAAATAGATAGGATTGTATTTGTAGTATTAAATTTTATTTTTTTGAATATTAATCCAGAAAGAATTATCAAAATTGCTAAGGACCATAAATAAGTCCATAACTCTCTAAAATTCAAAGTTTGGAAAGATAAAAAAATACTGGTACCTATTCCTCCAATCCCAAAAAGTCCAAGAATCACCGTACTTCTTATTGAACACTCTAATCGATATAAACCAAAGTTTTTAAATGTATTTAATATTGGATTCCATATTAAAGTTAGTAAAGAAGAAAATTTAGGTGCATTTATTTGATTTATAGATTCAAAACTTTTGTAATCAATAGTTTCTAATTGTTCAGCAAAAACTTTTGAATTTACAGCAATATAAGGTATACATATAGCTATTATTCCTATCGAAAAATTTATTCCATATATTTGCAGTAATATTATTCCCCAAACCACTTCGTGTATAGATCTAATTATTGTTAGAAAAAACCTTATTATGCGGTAGAAAAAATTTGGAATATTAAAGATTTTATAAAAAATATTTGAGGAAATTATTCCAAAAACTGCTCCAAAAATAATACTTACTAACCAACTAAAAAAACCAATTAAAATAGTTTCATTTAATCGCTTAATTACGGTAATAATAATTTCATTATCGATCTTTGGATTAAATGCAGAAATTAAGAATTCTTGGAATAATGTAAATCCTCCAAAATGAATATTGTTTATTAATTGATACCCTAGAGGTATGCAAACCAAAATTGGAAGAAAAGATAATGAGGTATAGTTTAATTTTAATTTGTTCAACTAATTAATATATTTTCTCTAAATGAATCTTCTTTAAGTTATTTCTTTTGATATTGAAAAAAATTTTACCATCACTTATTCCAATAACTTTATCGAAATCGTTCAGCAAATCTAATCTATGTAATGCAACTAATACAGTCTTTGGCGATTCTTTTGTATTGTTTTTATCTACATTTTCTAGCAGAAGGTTTTTAATTGTTGTTATCAATTTGGGATCTAAATTATTAAAAGGCTCATCTGCAAGTAATATATTTGATCCTTGAATTAATGATCTAGCTATAGCCACCCTTTGTTTTTGCCCCCCAGATAGTTTTCTGATTTTTTTGTCGTAAACGGAGTTATGAAGTTTACATAATTTCATATATTTATGCGCCTTCTTAAAAGAACTTATATTTAGCAAATTTTTAAAAGCGAAATAAAAGTTGTTTTCCGCTAGTAGTCCACAATTAACATTTTGTTCTGCAGAGAGATCATCTATTAATCTTAAATCTTGCCAAATAGTTGTTACCTTACTTTTCTGCTTTCTATTTAATTCCTCAAAACTTTTATTGAATAATTTAACCTCACCTTGAGTTGGCTTGATAGTGCCATTAAGAACTGATATAAGTGTAGTTTTTCCTGAACCACTTTTACCTAAAAGTGCAATTTTCTCCCCTGAATTTATTTTTAAATTTATTTTATTTAGAATCAGATTATTTTTGTATTTATAAGATATATTTTTTAATTCTAGGAGAGTATTATTCATCTAATTTTATTTAATTTCCTCCCGATTTCCTCTATATTTTTATACTGTTTTCCTTCTGCATTTATAAATCTTTTTGCATTGAACATATCTAAAATCTGTTTATGTGATTTTTGCTTTATATCTAAATTTAGAATTACTGATTTAAGTTCGTTTGTAAACCCTTCCCCGAATCTATTTTCAAGATCCCCTTGAGCCACCCAATGATAGTCAACATATTCTGGGGTGATCCAGAATAATTTTAAATTACTTGTTCTTTTGGGATTACTTTTAAGATTTCTTTCCCAAACTTGTTTATTTAAAGCTCCAGCATCAAATGCCCCACTATTAACTAAAGCTATAGTGGCATCATGACTGCCACTAAAACCCGCTTTCCCCCCTTTAAAGTGTTTAATTTCTACCCCTGCTCGATTTAAAAAATATTCTGGCATCAATCTTCCAGAAGTTGAGTTTTCAGAGCCAAAAGTAAATCTTAAATTCTTTAGTTTTTTAAGCCCTTTAATGTTTGAAATTGAGTTAAGTTTTAAATTTTTGTTTACTATAAAAACACTTTTAAATTCCTTATCGATATCTCTTTGAGCTATAACTATTGAATTAGGATTTTGTAATCTTGCTTGAACTCCTGATAAACCGCCAAACCAAACTAAATCTAAATCTTTAGTTCTAAATCCAGTTACTGCTGCAACATAATTAATAACAGGAATGTATTTAACTTCTACATCAAGTTGTTTGGATAATTCTTTTGAAAATAAATTAAATCTTTTGTCCAAAACATCTTGGTTTTGATCAGGTATTGCTCCAACTTTTAAAACTTTGGGATTTGAAAATACAGGTGATGAAAAAATAGAAAATAATAGAGATGTACTTATTAGGAAATTCTTAAAATTAAACATATCAATGTTTGATTTAATAGTATTCAGAGATTGCTTTTTCAATCCTTTTTAGGCCATCTTTTATTTTACTCTCTGAAGCTGCACAAGATATCCTAATGCATTGATCAGCCCCAAAAGCTTTTCCTGGTACAACAACTAATCCGTAATCTTGAAGAGCTTTATTGCAGAAATCAACAGAAGTAATTGAAGAGTTAGGTAATTTTGGAAATGCATAAAATGCTCCATTAGGTTCTTCAATATAAATACCATCTATATTCTTAAGGCCCTCATAGAGAAGACTTCTTCTTTGATCATAATGGCTATTTATCATTGAGAAAAACTCATTATTAATTTTTAAAGCTTCTAAAGCACCTTTTTGAACAAAAGAGCAAACATTACTTGTACTTTGACTTTGTAATGCTGAGGATGCTTTGATTACATCTTTGGGACCTACTAAATAACCTATCCTCCAGCCAGTCATAGCCCATCCTTTCGCAAACCCATTTATTATAAAAATCCTATCTTTTAAGTCATTTGCTAATGAAGATAAACTGTAGTGTTTAAATTCTTTTTTAAGGATTAGTTCGTAAATCTCATCAGAAAGAATATTGATATTTGGATTTTCTCTAGCTAAATCGGCAATTTGTAATAATTCTTCCTTTGACATAACTCTTCCAGTAGGGTTATTAGGAGAATTGATAATTATAAATTTAGTTTTTGAAGAGATTTTAGACTTCAAATCTTCTATATTTATTTTGAATCCATCTTCTGCAGAAGAATTTGTAAAAATTGGCTTCCCACCCGCCAATCTAACCATCTGGGGATAACTTAACCAATATGGAGAAGGAATAATAACTTCGTCTCCAGTATTTAACAATACTTGGAAAAGATTATATATTGCTTGCTTAGCACCATTTGTGACCATTACATTTTCAAATTCATAATTTAAATCGTTTTGAATTTGAAGTTTATTTGCAATTGCTTTTCGGAGATCTAAATTCCCCGCTGCGGGCCCGTACTTTGTAAATCCATCAAATATAGCTTTACTTGTAGCCTCTATAACTTCTTTTGGAGCATCAAAATCAGGTTCTCCTGCACTTAAATTGCAAATGTCTAGTCCTTCTGCAGATAATTGATTTGCTTTAGCACTTATCTGCAATGTAAGAGAAGGTTCAATTGAAAGTGCCCGATCAGATAAATTAACTTGACTCATTGACTTATGACTTTTCAAATATGACTTTTAATAATGACAAATGCATAAATTAAGAATAAATAAAAGTATCACACTATGGTTTAATTTAGTTCATTTTCTTAATCTATTTTATTTTCATGTTTTGAGTTCTTAAGATAAAAATATTTAAAGTTTTATTTTCGGTGAAAAGGTTAGTTATTGGGAGAGGAAGTGTATTTGCAGATTTGTTAGTAATTGGTGAGGCACCTGGAGCCCAGGAAGATTTAGAAGGAAAACCTTATGTAGGTAAATCTGGTAAGTTATTAAACGAATTATTAATACAAGTTGGAATTGATTATAAGAAGGATGTTTATTTTTGTAATGTAATTAAATGTCGTCCACCAAATAATAGAAAACCCACTGCTAGAGAAATTAATATTCACAAACCTTGGTTATTACAGCAAATAAAGTTAGTCGATCCAAAATTTATATTACTTACTGGTTCTACTGCTATGAGAGCTATTTTAGAAGTTAAAGATCCTATAAGTAATTTAAGAGGTCAATGGATTAAAAAAGATGGGAGAGAAATTATGGTAATTTTTCATCCATCTTATTTGTTGAGATTTCCTTCAAAAGAAATCAATAAACCTTACCATCTAACTTTGAAAGACCTAGAGAATGTAAGTGGTAAACTATATGCCGTATAATTTAGTGAAATCCTTTTTGAATATCAAGAATTTTAATGTCATTAACTCAATCTAAAGAGGTTAATAGTCTCTCCAAAAGATATTCAACTCATATTGAGAGAAGGATAACTAGAACAGTAATGGTGGGTAATGTAGCTATTGGAAGTGATTATCCAGTAAGAGTTCAATCGATGATAAATGAAGATACGATGGATGTCGAAAATGCTTACTTAGCTATTAAAAGACTTCATGATGTGGGTTGTGAAATAGTAAGGTTAACTGTCCCTTCGTTAGCACATGCCAAAGCAGTAGGAGATATAAAGGCAAAATTACTAGAAAATAATATCAATACCCCCTTGGTGGCTGATGTTCACCATAATGGTATGAAAATTGCAATGGAAGTTGCAAAACATGTTGATAAAGTAAGAATTAATCCTGGATTGTTTGTTTTTGAAAAATCAGACCCTACAAGAACTGAATATACAGATGAGGAATTTGAAACTATTAAGCAAACAATACTTAAAAGATTTACCCCTTTAGTTGAAGTTTTAAAGGCTGAAAATAAAGCTCTAAGGATTGGAGTTAATCATGGGTCTCTATCTGAGAGGATGCTTTTTACTTATGGAGATACGCCATTAGGAATGACAGAATCTGCGATGGAGTTCGTCAAAATTTGTGATGAGCTTGATTTTCATAACATAATTATTTCTATGAAAGCTTCTAGGGCTCCTGTCATGATGGCAGCTTACAGAATGATTGCAGATAGGCTTGACTCAGAAGGATATAACTATCCCTTACATTTAGGAGTGACCGAAGCTGGTGATGGTGATTATGGAAGGATTAAAAGTACTGCTGGAATTGGAACGCTTTTAGCAGAGGGATTAGGAGATACCATCAGGGTTTCCTTAACAGAAGCTCCAGAAAAGGAAATACCAGTGTGCTATTCAATTTTGCAATCTTTAGGATTAAGAAAAACGATGGTTGAATATATCAGTTGCCCCAGTTGTGGTAGAACACTTTTCAATCTAGAAGAAGTTGTAGATAAAGTTAGGAACGCTACCTCACATTTGACGGGTCTAGATATAGCAATAATGGGATGTATTGTTAATGGGCCAGGAGAAATGGCAGATGCTGATTATGGTTATGTTGGAAAAGGTAAAGGAACTATTGCCTTATATAGAAGAAAAGAAGAGATAAAAAGAGTACCTGAAGATGAGGGCGTTAATGCTTTAATCCAACTTATTAAGGATGATGGGAAGTGGATTGATCCTTAAGGATTTGTCAAATTTTTGAATTATAAATAAATTCTTTTTATAATAAAAAATATCGAATTATTTGAAGATAAGAAAATTGCTTAAAAAAAAATATATATTTCTGTTTGCGACATCCTTTTCTGGGTTATTTTTAAATAATTTTGCAGAGGCAACAGTTTTAAATAATAGTTATAAAGAAGTAATTGATCATGTTTGGCAAATTGTATATAGAGATTTTCTTGATTCAAACGGCAAATTTCAAAAGTCCAATTGGATTAATCTAAGAAAAGAGGTTTTATCAAAAACATATTCAGACAGCAATGAAGCATATGATGCGATTAGAGATATGCTTTCTAATTTAGATGATTCTTATACAAGATTTTTAGAACCTAAGGAATTTAATCAAATGAGAATTGATACCTCTGGCGAATTAACTGGAGTTGGTATCCAAATAGTTAAAGATAAAGAATCTGATGATTTAATAATTATTTCTCCCATAGAGGGCACCCCTGCATTTGATGCTGGAATTAAAGCTAGAGATAAAATATTATCTATAGATGATATTTCTACTGAAGGTATGAATATTGAGGATGCCGTGAAATTAATAAGAGGACAAAGAGGTACTAAAGTAAAGCTTGAAATTCTTAGAGGTTCTCAATCCTTTTTTAAGACTTTATCAAGAGAAAAAATTGAAATAAAATCTGTATCAAGTAAAGTCAATCAAACCAAAAATGGCTTATCAATTGGCTACGTAAGAATTAAACAATTTAATGCAAATGCATCCAAAGAAACTAGAGATGCTATTAAGGATTTAGAAACAAAAAAAGTCGCAGGATATGTTCTTGACTTGAGAAGTAATCCTGGAGGTTTATTAGAATCAAGCATTGATATCTCAAGGCACTTCATTAACAAAGGAGTAATAGTAAGTACAGTAAGTAAAAATGGTTTAAAAGAAACAAAAAAAGGAAATGGTCAAGCTCTAACAAAAAAGCCCTTAGTTGTGTTAGTCAATGAGGGCTCTGCTAGTGCTAGTGAAATAGTCTCAGGAGCAATAAAAGATAACAAAAGAGGAAAATTAGTTGGGAAGAAAACGTTTGGTAAAGGTCTAGTTCAATCTATGAGAACTTTAGTTGATGGTTCAGGTCTAACTGTTACAGTCGCTAAGTATTTAACTCCGAACGGCACTGATATAAACAAATCTGGAATTATTCCAGACATAGAAGTAAAAATGAATATAAACCCTATTCTCCAAAGAGAAATTGGAACTAGAAAAGATAATCAATACAGAGCTGGTGAAAAAGAGCTAGTAAATATAATTAAAAGAAATAATCAGATAAGTGAATTTAATCCAAACACTACCAACCTTAATGCATTCCTAAAAATTAAGAAGGAAAATAAAATTTTTGCCTTAAATTAATTACTCATATCTAGCATTCTCTTTATTGGTACATAGGCTTTTCTTATTATTTCTGGGTCAAGTTCGATAGATGGTGAATTGTTTTTCAAACAATCTAAAATTTTCTCTAAAGTATTTAATTTCATATATGGACACTCGTTACATTTACAACCTTCTATGTCAGGGACTTCAATAAAAATTTTGTTAGGTTCTTTCTTTTTCATTTGATGAATTATTCCAGGTTCAGTTAGTACCATGTAAGTTTTAGATGGATCTTTACTTACGAAATCAAGCAGCTTACTTGTTGATCCAATAAAGTCTGAGAGATTTAGTAAATTTTGACTACATTCAGGATGAGCAATGACTTTTGATCCTGGATTTTGAAACTTTAGTTTTAGAAGTGCTTCTTCACTAAATGATTCATGAACAATGCAGCTGCCAGGCCATAATTTAAGATCTCTTCCTGAATTTTTCTTTACCCATCTCCCAAGGTTCTGATCTGGAGCAAATATTATCTTTTTATCTGTAGGTATCTTTTTAATTAATGAGACCGCATTACTGCTTGTACATATCAGATCACTTTGAGCTTTTACTTCTGCAGTACAATTTATATAACTTACGACATAGTGATCTGGATTTTCTTCCCTGAACTTTTGAAATTTATCTGAGGGACAATCGTCTGCTAGTGAGCATCCTGCGTCAATATCTGGTAATAGGACTGTTTTATTAGGGCTTAGTATTTTTGCAGTTTCGGCCATGAAGTGCACGCCACAAAAAATTATTATATCTGCATCATTATTAGCAGCTTTCCTGGATAGATCTAATGAATCGCCAATAAAATCTGCAATTTCCTGAATCTCTGGAGCTTGATAATAGTGCGCAAGAATAATTGCATTAGCTTTTTTGCAACGCTCCTTTATTTCAGAAATCAAATCCTCTTCGTTTTGAACTGATTTCTGTTTTGCAGTAGAACTTATACTGGTCAGGATTTAGAATATCTCTAAATAGATTATATGCCTTTAAACAGAAAAAATTCTGACAAATTTAAAAATTGCTATTGTTGGTGACTGTCATGGTCAATGGTCTGAATTAGACTTGAAAGTTTTATCGATTATCAAACCAAATATTGTTTTATTTGTTGGTGATATTTCTGATGGGAGTGTCAAAATAATTAAAAAAATCAATGAGATCAAAATTCCTACTTTTGTGATTTTAGGGAATCATGATAGAGGGAAAGATTCTACAGGCGAAACTCTCTCAAAGCAGATACGTGTTCTTGGTGAAAAATATTGTGCATGGGATTTGAAAGTTTTTGATAATCAAATAAATTTATTGTCTGCTAGACCATGTAGTTCTGGCGGTGGCTACTATCTTTCGAAAGAAGTTAAAGGTGTTTATGGACCTATCACCGAACAAGATTCAATAAATAAAATTATCAAATGTTCAGAAGAGAGTGTCGAAGATATACCTTTAATAATTATGTCTCATGCTGGCCCCTCGGGTTTAGGCTCAGAACCTAAAAGCATTTGCGGGAAAGACTGGAAATTACCTTCATTAGATTGGGGAGATAGAGATTTGTCTGTGGCTATTTCTCAAATACAAAAGAGAAGAAAAGTTGATCTTGTAATTTTTGGTCATATGCACAACCGGCTTAAAAGAAATCTTGGTTTAAGAGAGATGTTTAAAATTGATAGCAAAGGTACAATTTATTTCAACACTGCTGTGGTGCCAAGATATAAAACTGATAAAGGTGGGAAATTACTAATTAACTTTTCATGGATTGAGTTTAAAAAAAAGGGATTAAGTCATGTTTCTCATCGATGGTATTCAGAATCTGGTGAAATTCGTGAAGAAGAAAAATTTTTTTAGGATTAGATATTTTTGTTCATATTTTAATTATTTTTGCCCTTTTCATATCTTGAAAATAATGTTTGAGACAAGATATAACCCGCAATTCCAGCTGCTGTAAAAGCTAAGCCATTTTTAAATAAAGGTAATAAATCATTTGTTCTGGATATTATCGGTGCCAAACCAAAAATTCCAAATAACATTCCCCATAAAGGAGAAAGAAGAGCTAAAAATCCAATTGATATGACTTGACCTTCTTTTCTTGGAGCAGATGCGAAACCTGCCACTAAACCTCCAAGAATAGATGTACATAAAGTCCATATATATTGTTCTTTGGGTAGGCCAGGGACAACTTGACATCCCCCTCTTTCAAGGCAAATCTTTACTGAGTCAATTGCATCTAATACTGCACCATCCTCACCGTGATCTTTAACATAGTATTGGTTGCCAAATCTTGTTTGAAGTTCAACCCAAAATAACCTTGGCATAAAATTAAAATAAGCCTCTCCGACGTTAAAGTTCAACAAATTTCCCCCTCTAGGATCAGCAACTATCAACAAACTTGTCTCATCTAAATCCCAATAGTCCTTTATTGCGCTACCAGGAGAACTTTCAAACTGAGATAAATATTTAATTTTCCACCCACTTTCAATTTCTAGATTATTGAGCTTTTCCTCTAAAGATTTTTTCTGAATAGGGCTTAATGTTTTAGCTAAATCAATTACTGGTGTTTTTTCTTCTGGTAAGAGATTTGGATTATTTATAGCGAAAGCGGGTTTATGTGAAATTAAAACTAATATAGATAGAAATATTCCTAATAAATAGTTAATCTTTGAAGGCATAAATAAGTTCTTTCTTTTTATATTTTCGCCGATGAATAGCTTACCCGCGAATAATCCAGATTGGTTAGTAAAAAAAATAATAAAAATGGGTGGGACTATAAGTTTTTATGACTTTATGAATTTCTCATTAAATGATCCTATTAATGGCTATTACGGCAGCGGTAAGGCTGAGTTCGGCTTTCGAGGAGATTTTGTTACATCACCCTCTTTATCAGATGATTTTGCTTTTTTGGTTGGTAAGCAAATAGAAGATTGGTTGATTCAGTTCAAAAATAGTTTTTTATCTAATCAGAAATTAGCAGTAATTGAATTTGGAGCAGGAGATGGAAGCTTTATGAGTGGATTAATTAAATATTTTTTAGAAAATAACAAGAATTTTTTGGAAGGAGTTTCTTTTGTAATTATTGAACCTAATGAAGGGATGGTAGAAAAACAAAAAAATAAATTGGAAGAATGTTTAAACTTAGGCATTGATATTTTATGGAAAGGTTTGGAAGAAGTAGAGGAAAATAATATAAATGGAATAGTTATTGCAAATGAGGTTTTGGATGCTTTGCCAGTAGAGAGAATAATCTTCTCAAAAGGAAAATTACTTCGACAAGCAGTTTCTATAGACAAAAAATCTCATAAATTATATTTTGATGAAATGCCAATTACCAGTGAATTGAGAAAAAGTATTGAACTTGCTAAAAGTGAGTTAGGAATCTCTATTCCGCCTGAAGATGCTCTCGAAGGATGGACGACAGAATGGCACATAGATAACTCAAAATGGTTAAAAGCTATTTATCAAAAAATTAATAATGGTATTTTATTGATAATTGATTACGCTAAAGAAGTCAAAAAATACTACACCTCTAGGAACTCTGATGGGACGATAGTTTCTTATGAAAATCAAAAAATGACGAATAATCTCCTAGATTCTCCTGGAAATTGCGATTTAACATCTCATGTCTGCATAGAAACTTTAATTAATGATGCTGAGACTCTTGGATTTGATACTGTTGGAATAACTAAACAGGGAGAGGCATTGTTGGCACTTGGATTGGCAGAAAGACTTTATGGGATTCAGAAAGAAATTAAAGAGGATTTATCAAATGCCCTTCTGAGAAGAGAGGCATTACTTAGACTCGTTGATCCTGTTTGTTTAGGTGATTTTAAGTGGTTTGTTTTTAAAAAGTTTAATGAGAAAAACATGAATATAAATTCAACCTGTTTGCGTTAAGAAAAAAACTTTAAAAATAATGAATCTTCTACGTCATCATATATATCAACAGCACCAATTTCTTTCGGTAATATAAATCTCATTTTGCCATCACGAACTTTTTTATCGCCCATAAGTATTGTTAGAACCTCTTCTGTATTTATTTTGGGGATCGCGGTAGGAAGATCGTAACTCTTCAAAAGATTCTTCTGTCTCTTTAATTCTTCTTTAGACCATAACCCTTTTTCAATTGCTATTTCCCCCGCAATATTCATACCAATTGATATCGCCTCACCATGTAGAAATTTGCCGTATCCACATAAATTTTCAATAACGTGACCAAAAGAATGACCATAATTTAATATTGCTCTAACACCATTTTCATGTTCGTCTTGAGAAACAATATGAGACTTTGTTTTAATTGAACTATTAATTACTTTAATTAGATATTCACTCTTGAGATTTATAAGTTCATTCTTGTTTTTTTCGATTTCTAAGTATTCAAAAAGTTCTTTGTCTCTTATTACTCCGTATTTTATTACTTCGGCCATGCCTGCATTAAATTCTCTTTTGGGCAAACTTTTTAAAGTTTCTGGATCAATAAAAACTGCTTTAGGTTGATTGAAAGCCCCAATTAAATTCTTACCTTTTGGATGATTTACGCCTGTTTTTCCTCCCACAGATGAATCAACCATTGATAACAATGTTGTTGGAATCTGAATATATTCGATTCCCCTCAGCCAAGTAGCAGCCGCAAAACCACTTACGTCTCCAACAATTCCTCCTCCAAGGGCAATAATTATTGAATTTCTATCTAAGCCAAATTCAAATGCTACATCATATATTTCACTTAAGGTTTTTAAGTTTTTATATGATTCTCCAGCCTTGATAAGGAACATTTTGGCCTGAAATTGATTATTTTTTAAATTATTTAAGAATTTTTCTCCATACAAATTTGATACTTCTTCATTTGAAATTACAAGTATTTTTCTATTGTTTGTTATTCCAATTTTTAAGAGTTCTTCGCTGATATTATTCAGTATCCCTGCTTCAAGAGTTACTTCGTATGACTTATCACCTAATGGGACTAATATTTTTCTCTTATTCACAATTGATTACCTAGTTGAAATTTATAAATATTTGGTATTAAATACTCTATATATTAGCAAAATCTAAGCTTTAGATACTTAAAAAATCAGTTGTTAAGAATTAAAAATGGTAATAAAATCATGCTATGAGTTTAAAAAAAAATATAAACGATATTAAGAAAAATTATTCCCTAGGAATAATTGGAGGTGGTCAACTGGCTTTGATGTTAACCGAGGCAGCAAAAAAAAGAGATTTAGATGTATGTGTGCAAACAAAATCTTGTGATGATCCTGCTGGTTCAAAAGCAGATCATGTCATAGAAGCTGACCCTTTAAAGATAAGAGGTAATAAATCATTAATTAATGAGTGTGAAAAAATAATTTTTGAAAATGAATGGATAAAAATTGATAAATTAAATTTAATTGGCAATAACGATATTTTTGTTCCAAGCCTTAATGCAATTAAGCCATTAGTAGATAGGTTTTCTCAAAAAGAATTAATAGATAGGATGAATATTCCCTGTCCAAAATGGATAAATATTGAAGATTTTAAAAATCTCTCGGATGAGGAAATCAATAATTGGACTTTTCCTCTAATGGCAAAATCAAATAAAGGTGGATATGACGGCAAAGGGAATAGAAAAATAAAGACAAAAGAAGATTTAGATTCTTTTTTAACAGAGAATAATTCTGATGAATGGTTAATAGAAGAATGGATAGATTATGAAAAAGAACTGGCTCTTGTTGGTTCGAGAGATAGGACCGGTAAGATAAGATTCTTTCCAATAGTTGAGACATTTCAATCAAATCATGTTTGTGATTGGGTTCTTGCACCTGGAACTAATGAATATGATTTGAATTTATTTGCAATTAATATTTTCTCTTCAATAGTCAACGAACTTAATTACGTTGGAGTTTTAGCCATTGAATTCTTCTATGGAGATAATGGTCTTTTGATTAATGAAATAGCTCCTAGAACACATAACTCAGCTCATTTCTCTATTGAAGCTTGCACCTCAAGTCAGTTTGATCAATATGTTTGCATTTCTTCTGGGATAATGCCACCTGAAATTAAAATGAACTGTGAAGGGGCAATCATGATAAATCTACTGGGATTAAGAAAGAATTTCCCAATCTCAATGGAAACCAGAATGAAAATGTTATCTGAAATTGAGGGTTCTAATATTCATTGTTATGGCAAATCTCGCGAAATTCTTGGAAGAAAAATGGCTCATGTCACATTTTTATTAAATGGTAAAACGCATTCAGAAAGATATGATGAGGCTCAAGTTTTATTAACTATGGTAAGAGACATTTGGCCATCTCCAAATGCATAAAAAAATAAGTTAGAGTTAGATTACTGGATCTTTGGTTAAGTTCTTCTTTATGTGCTCTGATCTGACTCTATTTCGACATGAGGAGACTGTCGTGATGCGGTAGTAAACCGATCTTGTAATCGGAAACGAAAGCCCACTTTGAATCCTCTTCTGGCATTTCCAGGTCGATGCAGCAGAGAACTGACGGGGATCCGGTGCTACCTATCAAAAAGCTTGCTATAACAGGCTTTTGGTAGGTATTTTATTTTTTTGGAAAAACTGAGCGTTTTTATTCTCTATTAGTGTAAATAATTTATTTGCCAAAATACTTGACGATCCGTTTCTAATGTATTTATATGTATAGTACATATGTATTATCAGCTAATGACTTTAGGGGGAGCTAATGTTTGGACTAATTTTTCTTACGGTTATCGTAATGAGTCTCCAAGTGGTTGGCTGCTTAGTCCAGACCGCAGCAGATTAATTTTATTTATAAGGAATAAAAAATCTCCAAGAAATAGTATGAGAATTTTTGCTCATACATATTATGCAAATGATCTTGGTGAGCCAATGGCAATTAAATCATCCACTCAAATGTATTTGGATAATGCTTGGGATAAATGGCATGACCTTCAATTAGAAGGTTGGACTTTTGAAGAACTTGAATTACCTGAATCAGTATGACTAACTTAAATCCAATTAAAAAGAAACTATCAAAAGCAGATAGAAAGATATCAATACAAGACCCATCAAAATTATTAGCAGAATTTTTTAATGGTGTTGTCATCGAACTCGATGAAGAATATGAATATGACTCATAAAGAATTGATAGATCAAGTTTCCGCAAATTTATTTAAGCAAAGTGGAAAGATAGAAAGTAGGAGATCTTGGTTAGCAATGAGAAATTATCTTGAACAACTAGACAGCGAACAACTTAAATCCATGCTCAAGGACCATGGATGATTTAAAAACTTTATTTAGTTTTTATTTTTTTCTTAATTCTCAGAAAACCATAAGTTGCAAAGCCAATCAAAAACATATCCAAGTAAATATGCCAAGTAGGAAAAATCTGGTGTATTAATTCCATTAACGTTTTATTGCTACTTGCCAATAAGGATAATCTAAATTTGATTTTTCTCTAATCAATTGTAATTTTCTAGAATTTATTTTTACTACTATTCCATCTGTTGGATATTTATTAAAAAGCTTCCCTTCTAGCCACCGTTTTCTAAATACTTCAACTTGGCTCGTAAAGTTGCATGAAATATCCTGAGGGATCGTGAAGCCAAGCTTTGAAAGACTCTTTTTGGACTCATATTGGTTTAGTGTTGAATTAAGTATTTGAAATGCGCAGAAGCTAAGACTTTCAGAAAATCCTTCTTTAGCTCTTAGAAATCCAGAAGCGATTCTCTGGGAGATATTTGGACTTTGGTTTGGTGCGTATAATTCACCTCTAACTTGAAGAATTCCTCGTAAAGGGAGGTTATTGGGAATGTCTTGGACTTTAACAAGTTTACTAGTAACGTCTGCCCCTTTTCTTGAAATTGCTTTCTCCAAGATTCCGTCTGTATATTGCAAAGCAACAGCACAACCATCAATTTTTGGTTCAATTAATAATCTGGTATCTACTAATAATCCTTTCAAAAATTCATCTATTGAATCCTTTTCTAATGAAGGTAAAACTAGTTTATTTTTCTTTTTAAAGTAATCACAATTTGGGTTTGTTCTTAATAAATTTTTTTCAAGTTGGTCGAACTGCTTATCAGAGATTAAAGCATTACCATTTCTATAATTATCGTCGTACCATTCAATTCGTTCTTCTAAATAAGTCTTCATTTAATAGGATGGCTTAAGTTTTTGGTCAGGTATCCAACTTGGTTTATCTATAATCCATTTTTCTCTATCTTCATATTTAACAGTCGATAAAAGAAATGAAGAAATTTCTTTTAGAGTTATGCCAACCAAATATCTTGTTTTTGGACTTATTAATATAAATCCAAATAATAATATTAATAAAATAAGTTTAAACATACCTTTAATCATTTAAAAACTCAGCGTAATTTTTCCGAACTTTTTAATTAATGCAATTCTTATAACCCTCAATCTTTGCTAGTTCATCAATATTCAAACCTGTTTCTTCTAGTAAAGTTTCTCCAATATCTTCCTTATTGAATTTAGTTAAAGCTCCTTTAGTAGAGTACTTAATACATTGGTTTTTGTATTTGGCTTCTTTGACAACAGGCGATAAATAAAAGCCAAACAAGATGATAAAAGCCCCATAGGTTACAACTTTTCTATGGTTTTTCCACCATTCATAAAATTTATTGGACACGAAAAATAAATGACTATTTTCTATTTTAAATTGACTGTCAACAAATTACTTTAGAAATTTAAGGATTGGTTAATTTATTGTTTTTCATTAATAGATTTAAGCCAAGAATAATATCTTGATTTTCTAATCCTTTGCTCTTTCGAGACTAATCTATCCGCAGATTCTAGGGGTGATTCTCCTTTCTCAACTTTTGTTGTAATAGAAATACCAAAACCTTTTGCTTCAATTTTTGCAATGCCACCCTCTAAAAAAAATAAAAAAGACCAGCCTTTGTTCCATCCTAAATAGAAGGGATTTCGATACATTGCATTCTTTTGGAGATACTATTTAAATGATATTTTCCTTTTCAAGAAGTTACTTGTATTCACTATTACCAAATAAGAAGTTTAAGGCTGATTATTTTTTGGAAAGTAATTTTAGTATTTAAATAATTATCAGAGGAATACTTGACGCCTACGAGTAGTACATTTATATTAATAGTACAACTGTATTATCTTTATGACATCAGGAGTCGCTAATGTTCGGACTTGTTTTTATCGTGGCAGCCTTATTGACCCCCCAACTGGCTGGTTGTTTAACAAAAAAAGTGGTTTATTAATTTTTTTTGAGAGTTATAAGAAATCTGTATCTAATAACTTACAAGTATATACTCATCTTTTCTATGCAAATAAATTAGGTGAACCAACCCAAATTAAAAATTCAAGACTTCATTCTATTGAGTGCGCTTGTGAAACATGGAATGAATTAATTTCAGGAGGTTGGCAAATTGTTACTAATAAATTCCAGTAATCATGATCAAGGTAAATCCGTCAAAATGGGAATATCTAAAAGAATCTACCCTAAAACGAAAACGGACAAAGATTTGTATTACTTGCAATCACTTTCGCTACAGCACTACAGAAACTTTTGCTACTATCTTGATCTGTCCAAAATACGAAAAACGCATACCACAGGGTGATCATTTACTTAAAGGCTGTGATTATTGGAAAAAAAATAGGACGATATTTTCCCCTGAAGCATCTTAATTATTCTCTAATTAAACTTCTCTCTTTAGAGATATTTAATTATGTAAACAAAGCATTATTTTATACAACTTAAAAAATTCTTTTTAAGTAATTTTGAAGAATGATTCAATTCTACTTTTCCATATTTTTATTAGTTGTGCTTACATTTTTTGCACTTTTATTGGATGCACCAGAATTGGCATCTTTAATTCAAACATTTTAGAAAATAATAAATCAGCATTTTTACTGATTTACTTTCTTAATAAGTAAGACGTAGGTTTAACCTGTTGAATAGGAGGAATCTAATGATTGACAGTCCACCAGAGGAGTTAAATTTTAAAATTTAAATCTAGATAAAACTAATGCTAAATCTGGAATGAATCTTCTTTTTGAGATTCATTCCTTATTAATTTCTTTCAAAAAAATGTAAATTATAAATATTAAATTTTAAAAGTAAAAATCTCTTCATATAAAAATGATTTGAGGCCTAAGTCTCAACTTAAATAGTGGCTAACTTTACCTGAATCCAAAACCAGTTTTTTGTTCTTCTTTTTCTTCCCATTCATTAATAATTAGTTTTAGTAAACTTTTAAGTTCTGAATTCGAAGCATCAGTATCTTTTTGAAGATTTATACAAATGTTTTTTATTTCCTCAAAAGCATTATCAATTAATATTGTTTTTTGATCTGGATTAGCCATAGAATTTTAAAATGCTCCATTACAGTTGAATCCACTGCAGTTAATAACCCTGAATATATTCAATACAAAGTTGTGGAATCTTTCATCAAAAAAAAATCCCCAGGTTGTAAATATAGCAAAACCAGAGACAGCAAAAGCAGCATATTGAAGCCAATGTATTCCATAGCTGTCCAATCCATTTTTATCAAAATCAGAATTACTCAATTGCTTTTTTTATTTTATAATAAAAATTTTTTTTTTAAAAGGAGAGTTTGTTTTGATCGGGAGATTTATTTTTTTCTTTAAGACCTTAATGTATTGATAGTTTAAATAAAACCAGGTATTATCCACCCAAAAAAACCGTAGTTTATTATCAAAGCTAAAAAACCAATCATAGCTAATCTTCCATTTGTTATTTCGGCATTTTTCCAAAATTTACCCATGTAGTTTTTATTTTTTTTCGAATTTTTATCTAGCAAATAATTTGGTTCTAAAGGTTCCTGCAACCTTTTGATGGCGTATAAAGAGAATTGAATTGTAATTGCGATGATAACAACTATAAAACTAGTAAGTGCATCCATTTTTAGATTTGATATGTGATCAATTGGTAAGCCAAAGAGTAAATGACATTTTATACATCAAACATTTCCTCAATTCTGCTTTATTGACAGAGGAGACCTTAACTTGAATTATTAAAGAATGTAACATATTTAAAGAAAATTAGTATGAATTCTTACTTTTTCTTTGGATTTCACATTTATAAATACTTTACTGTTACATTTATGTGCCAGAAACATCCTAAGACTAGTCTTAATTGAATTACAGAATTAACTTTAAAGTTGTTACTTTAAATCAGATCAAATATTGAAAAGTTTTTATAAGAAATATATTTTCAATGTTATTTATTTAAAAAATTTTTTTAATAACTAAAAATTATTATTTTTGTTTGATTTCCGGAAGGTAGAATTTATTGCCTAATGTGTAACCAATTGACATCAGAACAAATCCAATAAGTTGAGGTAAATGAGAATTTGCTAGAGAGATTTTTTCAATCATTTCTCAATCTATAAATTTATATAATAATAAAAAAATTTAAATATTGTAAGTCTATTTTCTTTTTGATTCTTTAATCTCCCCAGATTTTTTTAGTGAATTAACAAGTCTTTCATTTTCTGTTTTTAAATTTTCTAATGCAGATTTTGTGAATTGTTCTTTAGCCTCAAATTTTGCTGAACTTACAACTTTTTTATTAGGGAGTTTTTTCTTCGGTTCTGACTTCATATTAAACAGCTTTTAAAAAATTTTAGAAGTTATTTTTTTTGAGTTAGGTATTATTTTTTACAGTTTTCAAGTTAATAATATTTGTTTACATAGACTAATTAATCTTTATCTTTTGGGAGCCTTAACCATCCAGTACTCCATTCTGATTTTAGTTTTGCCCATGAGATTCTTTTGATATCTTTTTTATTTTTGGTAGGAAAAATATCAACCCATCTATCTTCATTTTTCCCACCATAAGCTTTAACTTGAAAATGCCTATTACCATCAATTGTTTTTGGTGCTGTCCAACACAAAGTAGGAGGCCATTTCATGACAAATCTTTAAAAGTAAAAAACTAAAGGTTGCTTTGCCCAGTTAAAACTAAACCATAATATGCAATCGTCCCAAGGATAAGTACGATTCCTAGTATCCTAATAATCATGATTTAATATTTTTAAATTCGTATTATATTAAAGAAATTTTATAATTTTGCGTTGTAGATTTAATATTTTCTAATTTTTCTTTTTTTTATTTCTAACTATGGAGTGGCAAGATTTGGGATGCCATTCATTCTGAATCTTGCCAATTAAATCATAAATAAATGAATCCGGACATCCAGTTTTTTTTTGAAGTTCTGAAAGTTCTTCTTTAATGAATTCATATACACTCGTTATTACCCCTAAATTTTCTTCTTGGGAGGGAGCCCATTTTTTATTCTCCATTAATATTTTTTAAATTATTTTCCACAATATCGTAATAGGTTATGTCTCCATAATCAGCATCTGAACAACATAAATCTCCATATAGTTCCTCTAACAAATCGTACGCATCTGAATACTTTTCGAAACTTTGAGCTGTTAATTTGTCATCTTTCCCATCAATTCTAATTATTTTGTAGGTCATATTTTACTAAGATGCAAAAGCATTTTTTTTTGATTTATTAGATTATCTTATAAATAAAAATCTTATTTAGGAGTATTAGTTGGGTAAAGCTTCTGAATTTTATTTTTCTGAATTTCTATTTTTCTTTTTTTATATTTTTTTTCCATTATTTTTCTGATAAATAATTGTGGGATAAGCCAAACTAACGCAATAGCTATAGCCATGAAAGCAGGATTTCTCCACGTTAACCTAATAATTTCTTGTATAAATTCTTGATTGATAATTTCCATACATTAAATTTTGATGATAAACATATTTTTGCTTTCTTTATTCATACTTTTATATATCAAAAATTATTATAACCTTAATAAATCTTATAAGGAATTTTATAAATTTTCTCTTTTTCTGGTTTGTTTTTTTTTGTATTTGGATTTAGATTAATTTTTTATTTTTTATTTTTTATTTTAAAGATGCCGACTTATTTAATTACAGGATCAAATAGGGGTATTGGATTAGAATTATGTAGACAAATTCATAAAAGGGGAGATAACGTAATTGCAACTTGTAGGAAAGCTTCAAAAGAACTTAGAGATTTAGGAGTGAGAGTTGAAGAGAATGTAGAAATTTCTTCTGATGAGTCCATAACAAATTTGTGTAAAAAATTATCTGGAGTTAATTTAGATTGCTTAATTCATAATGCAGGAATTTATGAATTTAATTCCTTCGAAAACTTAGATAAGAAAAGTATTTTGCGTCAATTTGAAGTTAATGCATTGAGTCCAATATGTATGACTCAATCACTTAGACATCTTTTAAAAAGATCTTCTAAAGTTGCTTTTATCACAAGTAGAATGGGTTCAATTGAAGATAATACATCAGGAGGTTCTTATGGTTACAGGATGTCTAAGGTAGCCTTGTCTATGGCAGCAAAATCACTCTCCATAGATTTATCAAGAGAAGATATTTATGTAGCTATTTTGCATCCTGGGTTAGTAAGTACAAGAATGACTGGCTTTACAAGAAATGGAATTAGTCCTAAAGAATCAGCAAATGGCCTTTTAAAACGTATTGATTCTTTAAATAAAAATAACTCGGGGATGTTTTGGCACTCCAACGGTGAAATTTTGCCCTGGTAATATCTTTAGCTTTGTGTTGATGAGAATTATATCTTAGATTTGTTAAAAAACTTTTAAATTTTTAACGTATTTCTTTCCTTGTTTAATTATTTTAGTTATCTTTAAAAAAACATTAGTAAAGGAGGTGATTCATTGTCGTATCTACCGAAAAATGCGGTTATTAAAGGGACCGTGAATTCAGTATCTTCATCACATTCATCGGTCTCTTTTTCTTTAATTAAGAAAAAAGGTTTCATCATCAATAGATTTATATAAATCAATCAATTAATAATTAAAAGCTCTGCATCTCAAGAAGTTGCAGAGCTTTTTTTATGAATTTAAATAGACTTTCAAAGTTTAATCTATCTTTTTTGGCCAAAGTAAATTAAGGCTAAAAAAGATAAAGTGCTTACCAAAGCAATTAAGTACCACCCAGTTGAGGAGTTGCTTGTTACTTCTGTCATTTATTTTGATTTATCTGAGGAATTGATTATTTGAGTGAAAACCACAATTGACATCATTAAAAAAACTAAAAGTATGTAAGTTATGTTCATTTATAGAAAAATGCTAATTATCAAAAAGATTATTCCTAGAACTACCGTAACAACTGCTGCATCTACTAATAAGTCTTTCCATGTATAGCTTTTAAGCATCCTAGTTTTATCTTCTTCACTCATAAGGTTTTTTAACCACGTCCAATCTAAAATCTGTGTCATTGCTACACCAAAAATTAAATGACCAATCAAAATACCAATTAGATCAATTCTAGAAATATCTTTAGTGAGACTTGTAATAATAAAAAAGTCCACTAGCTTTTTTCTTTATTAGATAGAGCTCCACCTTCTTGTTTGTATTTTTCCCAAGCTTCACTTATTTTTGCTTTAGAGAAGTTTTGTTTACCCTCAGATAATTTATTTTTGAGATTATTAAAACTATTTGTCAGCTCTTTTTTTGTTGGTTCATCAAGAAAGTTTGATGTTAATTTCCATAGGTACCAGCTACTAGCTAGAAGAAGAATTAATCCCAGTAATTGCATATTCGTTTTTTACTATGCTACAACTTTTTAAATGGTTTTGATAAATGAATTTATTTAATATCTGCAGAATTTTTTTGACAAAAATAAAGACTAAAACTTTAACCAGTGGAAAAATATTCTATCAAGCAACCATATAGTTAACCCCCCTTCCAGGAAAGCCAACCAGTACATCCCATAATCAGAAAATCCCATTTGTTCTTTTACTGACTTAATTAATTTTTTGTGTGCTTGAATGAGATCTTTCATGAAGATTAAAAATTTTAAACCTGCTGATTTTCTTTTATTAAGAATCCCCTCCCGTAACAGGATAAACAGGTTTTAGTTTCATCTAATGAAATTCTTAGGAAACCTGCTCCATTACATCTGAAGCAATTTAATTTAGAAGTTGAGTAAATTTTTGATTTTATTTTAGCAGCACGGTTTAAGTAAGAAACAGTTTCTTTACGACCGTTTGCTTGAGCAGCTTTATTTAAAAGCTTTTTATAACTGACTTTTAGATCTTGGGTATTCATCTTTTGAAAGAAACAAGGATTCTAATACAGGGAAAATAATTGTTTATGAAATTAAAAAAACTAGGAATTTTCCGTTTATATTTCTGATCAGATCTCTTATTGAGATTTGAATAATATAACTAGGATTTGCTTTATACGTTTAGTATCTGAAGTATTCGCTTGTATATTTAATAGAAATTTTATATTTGACAAATTAAAAATATTTTAGGTGATCATTCAAGAAATCATTAATTCGACCTAGAAAGGAATTTTTAAAAATTTTGTTGCTTAAAAATATTTTTTTCTCTAATAAATCATCCAGCCTTTTTGAGGTTTTTTACTAAAAAATCATTTTCATTAGTAAGAACTTTGAGCTTAGATTTTTCCAATTCTTTTCTGATTTCGGAATTTAACCCCTTTTTTGTCTCATTTAGATTCATAAGTTTTGGACTAAAAATTATTTAAAAGACAGTTGAAATCATAGTGATCCCAAAAAAAATTTGTGGATATTTTTTTCTTAAAAGAAGATAATATTTTATTTTGCACATAGAAATTCAAATTTAATCAACATATTGTGGAAAACCCTGTTGAAAAACGCTTAAAAAGTGGATAACTCTTCGGGAGCATTATCAAAACAAGCTTTTCTGAAAAAATTTTTAAGTATTAATACTTCATCAAAAAAAATAAAATATAGTTTAAAAAGTAACATAATCTCTTGTTATAACTGTGGGATCATTACTTTTTAAAAAAGATAAATTTTCTATACCAGAAGCTCATGTTGATAAAAAATTTAAAAAGATTTTTCTTCATGATGTATCAAATTGAAAATTAAAGTGAAGAAAAATCAATCAAAACTTGAAATTTTTAATTTTTATCTTAGGTGAGTAAAAATTGTTTAATTCGGTTTTCTCTATGCAAATATTTCTCAAACCTAAACCTAATCAAATAGGGTTGATTAAGTTAAAAAAATCTTAAATGACAGAAGAAAAAAAGGATTCAAAAAAATGTTCTGGAAAGAAAAACATTATGTTTGCCTATGGTTTTATACAACTTGGTTCTAGTTTCGTATCTGCTATAGCTTTAGCTGCAATCGCCTTTGGATTCTGTTCGGTCAAAAAAGAGTCTAAATTTTTCAATAACTGTGTTGCAGAGATTATTGAAGATGGTGGTACCAATTCTGAAGCCGTAAGGTACTGCAATGGGGGCAATTAAAACTCCTCGCAGAAAAATTAATGGATTCAACTTGTGATTTGATTATTGACTCTTTAAAAGAGGAGCCTATTGGAGAAACTGATCATTTTATTTGGTTCATAACAGATATTGGCATTGTTGCTCTATTTAAAAGGGAGGAAAACTTTGAAACTTATAGTACAAATATCGAAATTGAGGCAAATAAGATTGCTTTGGATATAACTAAAGAAGAGAAAGAGTACCTCAAAATAAAAGAGAAACAGCTTTTCTTGTTTTATTCATAATCTAGGATTTAGTAAGATGGCTCAAGGTTAAACGCCTGCTCCATAATATTGTTTTCGCTAATAAATTCGTAGGTTAGCTCTTGATTTAGGGCATTTATATAAGATGTATAAAGTTTTCCCCAAACAAATTCAAACTCATCTTTACTTAAATTCTTGAAAAGAATTTCTCCTTTGAAGTAAATGTGATAAGAATCATTCATCATGGAAAATTAATCTTATCCTTTTTAACGTAGTGAGATATGTATGTAGTATTAGGTGCTACTAAAAAGAAATTTATATTTGGAATTCAAATACTTTTAGACTATCCGGGTATTCATTTTTTGTTTTTTGAATAATTCGACTGTCTCATCAAGATCCATACACGGCTGAATACTTATATCCATTAACCTTCTCCAGGGATGCCATTGCTTCCAAATTGTCTCAAGAGAATCTGCACTTACTACAGAATGTCCAATCCCATTTTGAACCATAAAAATCCAAGAATGAACCTCATAGTTTTCGGGTCTGTTTTGGGGGCCACCTGATTCATACCAATTAATTAGCATTTCTGCCCCTTCTTCTTGATCCTCGCCATCTGTAAATTCGTAGGAAATTAAATACCTTTGCATATAGATATTATTAAAATCTCTAAACTATCTTAACTCTAGATTTAGATATTGCCTCCCAATTTAATTAATGCTATGAAGTTTATAGAAGTGATTGTTTTTAAATGACCGAAAGATTTGGGAAAATTAAAAAGAATATTTTGACTAATTTATCTTTTATAAATAAGACAATCTTGAAGTATTTTCAAAATCATGATCTGTTCGTATAGCTCCAGTTAACAGATAAAATTTGATACTTTTTAAAATCCCTTAAATTAGTTACCATATTTGTACTGTATAGATACCAATGATAAATAAAAAGGGTCAAAGCGATCCAATTGATAATTTAGAGTATGAAAAAGTTCTAGAAGAAGAAATAATTAATTCGTACGAAAGTAAATTTCAGAAAGATACTGAAGATATTAAAAAAATTAAATTCTACAGACTCAAAAGAACTCCATTAGAAATATTAAATAGGTCATTTTTCTTTTTCTTTATTGGAAGTTTTCTTTTCTCTTTGTTTTTAGCTTATTCAGAAAGTAAGTTATGGTTCATACTTTATGTAATAAGTGCATTGTCATGTGTTTTCTATACTCCGAATAGAAAGGCACTTAAAGAATTAATAGCAGCTTGGCCAAATGTAGAGGATCTCATTAAAGGGAGGAGTATGTGGAGAAAAGGCAAGTAAATAGATTATGAAACCGTTAAGTTCATTTAAAAAATGGTTATTAAATATCCTTGTGCCATACATAGAGGGCACCAATAAGAAAAAAGAGGATAAAAAATGAGTTTAATAAAGGTTGGAATTATTGTTGAAATCTTTTTGTTTGTGGGAGTTTTTTTATGGGTTAGGAAACTAAATAGTAAACAAAGTAGGCAACCATCTCTATCCAAAAAAACAATAAAAAATCTCAAATTTTAGAATTTTGATCACAAAATAAGGAATCTTTATAAAGAGATCAAATTTATGGGAAAATTCTTTATTTTTTTCTCTCACTTTGTATGTGAAATCGGTTAGAACATCTACATCGTTCTTAAAAAATATGGTTTCCTCCATTCAAGGTCTTGCTCCAATAACTAATCCATTAAATAGTGTCTTAGTAGAAAAGAAACTAATAAATGTTGATCAAAAGTTTATTCAACTTGTTTCTCTTGCAGAAGGTTTACCTCGTACAGAAGTTATTGAAAGTGGTCGAAATTATTGGAGAGGTGTTTGTAGGAGCTTAATTTTTAGATTTCCTGATGACCTTGAAATTTTAAAGCTTGATGTAAGAAGTTATGTAGATAGATCTAAAGGAATTATTCAGATAAGATCTGCAGCAAGATTAGGGCAATCAGATTTAGGCGTTAATCTAAGAAGAGTAGAATACTTGTTTAATCAATTAGAGAAATTTTAATTAATCTGTTTTTTATAGATTTAAGGTTCTTTTTACTTAATAGTTGTGCTTTAATTCATAAGAATATTTGAATTGCCATGGTAAAGATAATCTTAGTTGGTATTATTGTCGCGCTTGTATATTCTCAACCGGACCTTCGTCTTACAGTAGCTGATTGGTTAAAAACAGCTTCTGATTTTCTTATTGAATCGGTACAAGTAAAACCTTGAATTAATTTTCAATGAATTATTAAATAAGACCTGAGACAGTAATCATTTGTTTAATGCATACAGCTACGAAAATAAATATTATTATCCTGCTTAATATGTATTTCACTTAAAAAAATAAATAGTTTTAGGAACATAATAGAAAAATGTTTTGAAATTTCTGAATAGTTAACGATAATAAGGGATATGAAGCTTAGATTATTTGAGTTCTATTTTATTAAAGACTATTTAAGGCCTTGGTTTGGTCTTATTTATTCTTTATTCTTTCTGTTTTTTTTAGGTGCAATTGGCTATCGAATAACAGAGGGATGGGAATGGAGTGATTGCTTATGGATGGTTCTAATCACAATAACCACTATTGGTTTTGGAGAAGTTCAACCTTTAAGCCCTGAAGGCAGGATCGTAACTGTTTTAGTAATCGTTGGCGGATTGATCTTTATTCAATTTACCTTTCAAAAAGCTGTTAGATTATTCGAATCCGGCTATTTTCAAAGAGTAAACGAATTACGTTTTAAAAGACTTCTTAGAAAAATGGAAAATCATGTAATTTTGTGTGGATATGGGAGGGTAGGTCAGGAAATATCCAACCAAATAAAAACGCAAAATATTCCAATTATTGTTGTTGAGAGTGATGAAGATAGAAAAAAAATTGCTGAAGAAAATGGTTTAGAAGTACTTTGTGCTGACGCCACCCTTGATGAGACGTTAAAACTTGCAGGATTAGAAAAATGTAAGAGTTTGGTTGTTACCTTACCAAATGATGCTGCAAATTTATATGTGGTTTTAAGTGCTAAAGGTATAAGAAGTTCTATAAGAGTAATTGCAAGAGCTGGAACTGAAGAAGCTGCAAGTAAGTTGAGATTAGCTGGGGCAAGTATAGTAGTAAGTCCTTATATCGCAGCAGGAAGAGCTATGGCATCAATGGCTTTAAGACCTATAGCTATTGACTTTCTAGATCTTCTCGCCGGAAGTGAATGTGAGATTGAAGAATTTGAATTAAGTAATGATATTAGTCTTTTTGAAACAGCAGAGAAAAGATCACTCTCTGAACTTGGAATAGGTAAAAAGAGTGGTGCAAAAATATTGGCTATCAAAGAAAATGAAAAATTGTTCACTAATCCTGGAGGTAACTTTATACTTCAACCAGGTCAGGTATTAATAGCATTTGGTAGTAAAGAACAACTAAATATTTTGAACGGATTATTAGGTAATCTTGTCGTAGCAGTAGAACTATTAAAATAGATTGATAGAGGTTCGGAATTAATTGCTAAATTGATTTTGGATGGAATAAATCTAATGAAAATATTTAAATTCCTATTCCTATTCGTAATTCCTGTAATAACTTTAATAATTATTTTTCAAACCTCTTTGCAAAATAGATTTCTAATGGCTTCTGATATTAGAGATGGAGAAACAATTTTTAGAAATGTTTGTGCAGGCTGTCATGTAAGAGGTGGATCAGTCGTCCTTAAAGGATCCAAATCATTAAAACTTTCCGACCTTGAAAAAAGAGGAATAGCAGATATAGATTCAATAGCTAAAATTGCTAATGATGGGATTGGTTTTATGAAGGGTTATAAAAATAAATTGAAGGATGGAGAGGATAAGGTTCTTGCACAATGGATTATTCAAAATGCAGAAAAGGGTTGGGAATAAATGAAAAGCGTACTTGTTGCTAAGTTTTTACTTCTATTAGATGAGCTCTTAATGCCGATATATATTGAATAATTATATATCAAATTAATTTGATTTGTTTATCTTTTAATTTTTAAATTACCTCTTGACTGTAATTTATATTTAACAGACTCATTTCTCATTACAAAGTGGGCATTTTAAAAAAAATCCTTATTTTTTCTTCTGCTATCTCATTAGTTCTCTCTCAAGAAGCGATTGCTTCAAAAAGATTGAGCGGAGCAGGTGCTACATTTCCTTCGAAGATTTATACTAGGTGGTTTTTTGACTTAGCTAAATCTGGAGGCCCTAGAGTTAATTATCAAGCAGTAGGTTCTGGATCTGGAAGAAAAGCTTTCATAGATGAAACTGTTAATTTTGGAGCCTCTGACGATCCAATGAAAGAAGCTGATATAAAAAAAGTTACTAGAGGACTTGTTCAAATACCGATGGTAGGTGGCACAATTGCCTTTGGATATAACTACGATTGCGATTTAAAACTTACTCAAGAGCAAGCTGTTCAAGTAGCAATGGGAATGATTAAAAATTGGAAGGAATTAGGATGTAAGTCAGGTAAATTAACTTGGGCCCATCGATCTGATGGCTCAGGCACGACTAAAGCTTTTACAAATTCTATGGAGGCTTTCTCTAAAACCTGGAATTTAGGTACTGGTAAATCAGTTAAGTGGCCAGCAGGTGTTGGAGCAAAAGGTAATTCAGGTGTTGCAGGTGTAATTCAAAACACACCAGGCGCAATTGGTTATGTAAATCAGTCATATATTAAAGGTAATGTTAAGGCCGCCGCACTTCAAAATCTTTCAGGGGAGTTTCTAAAACCATCTGCAGGAGCAGGAGCTAAGGCTCTTAATGGTATTACTTTAGATGAAAATCTTGCGGGTAAAAATCCTAATCCAACGGCGAAAGGAGCGTACCCTATTGCTTCATTGACATGGATACTTGCTTACGAAAAAGGTAATGGTAGAAATACTAAAGCAATCAAACAAGCCTTTAATACATTGTTAAGTGATGAGTATCAAGATAAGGCTTCATCCCTTGGATTTATCCCCTTAAAAGGGAATATCCTTTTGAAATCAAGAGCTGCCGTTGAAAAAATAGGTAGTTAAATTTTTAAATAGATGTCAAATTATCTTGACTTTCATATACCTTTAAGTCGTCTTAAAGTCTTTTACAGCATTTAGTAGTAGATTTATAGAGATATTCTTTTTTTAATGGAAGAGAAATTAACTCTTTTCAAGAATCGTAAAAGATTCGGTATCGAAAAAAATATAGATATTATCTTCAAGAATACTGCTCTAGTCTTGTCTAGTTTCGTAGCAATAATACTATTAGGAATTATTTTAGTAGTTTTTTTTCAGTCATTTGAATCCTTTTCAAGGTATGGCTTGAAGTTTCTCGTAACCTCTGAATGGAATCCAGTAAAAGATGAATACGGAGCTTTTACTGCAATTTATGGCACATTAGTGACCTCATTTCTTTCGTTATTAATAACTATCCCTTTGGGCGTTGGAACTGCAATATTTATTACCGAAGACTTTGTGCCGAAAGTTGTTAGAGAAATAATAGGTTCTTTTGTTGAATTATTAGCAGCTATACCATCAGTTGTATTGGGACTATGGGCAATATTTGTTATGGAACCTTTTTTTAGAGCCTTTTTTGTCTTTTTACATAATTTCTTTGGTTGGATACCTTTATTCAGTACAGAACCTACAGGTAGGAATTCTTTGTTAGCAATATTGATTTTAGTAGTAATGCTTTTGCCAATAGTGACTTCTATAGCTAGAGATTCTCTGAATCAAGTTCCTAAAAAGTTAAGAAATGCAGCATATGGAATTGGAGCAAGTAGATGGAAAACAATATTTTCAGTGATTTTGCCGGCAGCTTTATCAGGAATTATGGCAGGTGTTCTATTGGCTTTAGGTAGGGCAATGGGTGAAACCATGGCTGTCACAATGATTATTGGTAATTCCAATGCATTTAGTTGGTCTCTATTATCTCCTGGATATACCATTTCCTCCATGCTCGCAAACCAGTTCGGTGAAGCTGATGGAAGTCAAGTTTCATCACTCTTTTATGCGGCTTTTGTACTGATGATTCTATCTTTAGTGGTAAATATCTTTGCGCAGTGGCTAGTTAAGAAATTTAGTCTCAAATATTAGATAATTATGAATTCACTTTATTATCAGAAAAGATTATCAAGAAATATAGGAGATAAATTCTTTACTTCTCTATCAGTAATTTGTGCACTGATAGCAATACTCCCTTTGATTTTTCTAGTCACTTATATTCTTATCAAAGGTGGATCTCAAATCACTCCAGAACTATTTACTTTAGAACCAAATCCACCTGGAGATGATTTAGACGCAGGAGGTATTAACCCTGCATTGATCGGTACATTAATAATAACTACCATTGCTTCAATTATTGCAATACCAGTAGGTGTTGGTGGTGGCATATATTTAGCTGAATACTCTAAAGGTGGTGCTTTTTCAAGATTTATTAGATTTGGAGTTAATGTTCTGGCGGGAGTCCCTTCAATTATTGCTGGTGTATTTATCTATGCCTTAATTGTCTCAACAAAAATTTTGTTTGGAAGTATGTATAGCGGTTTGGCTGGAGGAATGGCGCTTTCAATATTGATGTTGCCTACAGTGATTAAAACGACTGATGAAGGTTTAAAGCTGGTTCCTAACGAGTTGAGATATGCGTCTCTTGGTGTTGGAGCAAGTATGTATACAACAATATTAAAAGTCACTTTGCCCTCTGCCTTTAGGTCTATTGCTACTGGCGTTGTACTTGGAATCGCAAGAGCTGCAGGTGAAACAGCGCCTTTGATCTTCACTGCTTTATTCTCTTACTACTACATAACTGGTTTTGGAGATTTATTTTATGAGATGGGTTCATTGGCCGTATTGATATACAACTTTGCCCTTGAACCCTACGATGCGCAGAACAAGTTAGCATGGGCGGCTTCCTTTATCCTTGTTTTATCGATATTATCAGTAAATATATTTTCAAGGATATTAGCCGCTTTTACTGAGAAAACTAAGAGAGTATAAATGATTAAAACTAATAAAAAAATTCCAAAGAATATCATTTTATCTCTTGAGAATGTCTCTATTAGCTATGGCACTTTTCAAGCAGTAAGGAATGTTTTTTGTAACTTTAAAAAAGGAAATATAACCTCTCTTATTGGACCTTCAGGTTGTGGTAAATCTACTGTTCTTAGATCTTTAAATAGGATGAACGATCTAATTCCTAATTGCTCATTAAAAGGGACTGTCCTCTTTGATGGAACTAATATTTACGACAAAAGAGTAGATCCAGTTGAAGTAAGAAGAAGAATTGGGATGGTTTTTCAACAACCTAATCCTTTTCCTAAATCTATTTACGAAAATATTGCATTTGGGGCAAGAATTAATGGCTTCACAGGAGATATGGATGAATTAGTAGAAAGTTCACTAAGAAAAGCTGCTTTATGGGACGAATGTAAGGATAAATTAAATGACAGCGGTTACTCTTTATCAGGAGGACAACAACAAAGATTATGTATTGCTAGAACCATTGCAATTGAGCCTGAAATAATTCTCATGGATGAGCCATGCTCAGCTTTAGATCCAATCTCTACTTTAAAAATAGAAGAGACGATGCATGAACTAAAGAAGAATTACACAATAATAATCGTTACTCATAATATGCAACAGGCATTAAGAGTTAGTGATACGACTGCATTTTTTAATGCTATTGAATATGAAGATGGTGATGGAGGGAAAGTCGGCTATCTTGCCGAATTTGATTCTACTAAGAAAATTTTTAACTCTCCAAAAGAAAAAACTACTCAGGAATATATATCAGGTAAATTTGGTTAATTTATAATTTTTACCTTTAAAAGAATAATTTTTACTTTTTAAGAAAGCTTAGGGGTAGACAAACAGTATAAATACCTATATAGTTATTTCGAATTAGTAAGTTGATCTTTGAAAAACTACCCTTTTCTACCTTTCTTGATTTTTGCAGGGGCTCTCATAACAACTGCAACAATAGGATTGCCTGTATTTATTTCATAATTTAAGAGTTTCTCTATTGCAGGTGATCATATGGTTTCAATACTAAATAAAGAATTAATTGGAAGTCCTCATAAAACCTTAATAAAGGGAAATTTATTTGACTTTATAAAAAAAAGAGAGAATATGTATCTGTGTGGGAGTAAAAAATCTGTATTAAAACCATTTTTAAAAGTGGTTAATTTCTAATTTATTTTTCATGGATAAAACTAAAGAACAGTTAGAAAAATTAAGAGAAGTAGCAGAAGCCTCTCTTACCAAAACGGATGAACTTCAAAAAGTTCTTGCTCAAATCGAAGCTTTAATGTCTAGAGAAGAATCACAAACATTATCAAAGAAGAAGTAATTATTTAAAAAATAATTTTAGGTTTTGTACTTTTAATTACACCTCTACAAATCCATTGTAGTTATTAATTGGTTATGCAGAACCCGTTCCAAAGTTTTCTGTTAGGTCTCGAGGTCTTACCTTCTTTAAGTAAAAGACCTCTTTAAATTGTATGTTTTTTATTATATTTTTATAACCTGCTTATTTAGTTGATTACTTTATAGATTTCTTTCAAGCAGACATTTACATCAAAAGATTCAGTATTTACAACCTCTAATCCTGTTTTTTCTGTAACTTCAACAGTTGCATTGCATTCGTCTTGTTTAAGAGCCATATAACTTGGCTTTATGTCTTCTATATCTAATTCAATACTTGATTCATTATCTACCTTATATTGTTCCATTACTAATGTAAGTGCCTCTATCTCAACGGAAAAATTATCATTTGCTTTTGCTCCAAATGGAATTACAAGAAATGGAAATAATATCAAGGCTATTAATTTTTTCATTTCTATAAAATGTGTTTATTTTTTTTATAACGTGGATTGTATGCTAAGGAAAGGGTCATTAGCTTTATAAATTTTTTATTATCTATTTTTACTAGTAGAAAATAGATTAATAGATACAAAATAATTGATAAAAAAAATAAACGAGACTTTTAAGTATAAATTGGTATATCTAAAAGAAAATTTAAGAAACTTCAATAGGATTTTTTTTAAGATTTTATCTCGATAATTTCTTCTTCAGAAACAATTGCCCATTTTTTAAATGATTTTTTGCAGGGATATCCCCCTGTTAGGTCTCCAAATGCAGGTAAAAATAAAGTATTTTTAGTCTTATCCATTGCAAAGCACCTGAATGATAATTTATCCCCATTGTTTTTTATATATATTTTTGGATGATAATGTCCACAAATATTCAATGTTTTATTGTTTTCTGAATTAACTGGCTCATGGCTAAAGGTAATATTTTTAGTTTTTCTAATATCAAAAATTTTTATATTTTTAATATCACAACCTACATCGTGATTTCCGAGTACTAACTCAATGTTGGTTTTTAGTAGTTCGGGAAGATCCTCAACTTTTTTTTGAAGAGTTTTATCTATTGAATATTTGCTGTGGAATAAATCTCCCAAAATTATTAACTTTTCAGGATTATATTTTTTTACTATTTTTCTTATTCTTGCGAAATTGTTTTTATCTGAATTATTAGTAAGAGGTATACCATTTTGCTGAAAATACTCAGCTTTCCCAAGATGAATATCACATATTAACAACTCTTTTGTTTCCGGTAGAAATAACGCTCTTGAAGGAAGCATCTCTAACAATGTATCTTCCCAATAAAATATAAAAGAACTTTTTTTCATTTAATCACTATATTTCTTTATAAGTTTTTCTACTCTTTTTTCTATTGGTTCATTGCTTAAAGTATTTTTAAGTCTTTCAACTAATAAAGGGAAAGCAAAAGGAGTTGGAGTTTTTATCTCGTTCAATATCATTTTTAAATTTTTTAATCTTTCTAGTGATCTTGATATTCTTTTATTTTCTAATTGATATTCTTTTACTTCTTGATGAGATTGTTTTATCAAAAGATGGCCTTCTTCATATTTAGTAAAGACATCGTAGAAAAGACTTGAACTTATTTGAAGTTGAGAAGATGTTCTTGTCTTGGTTGGATTATTTTGATTTACTAGTCCACTTATTTGGGCAATATTTTTAAATCTACGTTTTGTTAATTCTGAAAAATTAATTGCATTTTCTAGATCTTCCTCTAATGTTTTGTTATCCAAAAAATAATCAGCTTCTTTTTTAATTATGGAAAAATCATAATCTTCTGAGGTAGTTAAGCTGAATCCAAAATCATTTGCAGTAATACTAAATGTAGATTGTTTTAATTTTGCTAATCTTAAAGCCCATAGAAATGCAATTCCTTCATTTACAAATTTTCCATCAAGTGTAAAAACAAAAATATTTGATAAATCCTTGGTTTTATATATTTCTATAAGGAATTCATCTTTCTTTGGAATATTTGAAAGTACGCTTTGTTTCTTTAATATTGGGCGTAATGAATTTAGTTCAGGATTCAAGTAATCATAATTTTCTGATTTATTGCATATATCTATTTCTTTTCTCAAACTTTCACAAAGCAGATCAGAAATTGCCATTTGACCTCCAACCCATGCAGGAATTAAAGAACTTTTTTTTGTTGATTTTTTAACGTATAAAATCATATCTCTGATTCTTACAAATTGAAGCATTTTGCCGGCAAAGTAAAAGGTATCTCCAGTATTTAATTTTGAAGCAAAATTCTCCTCTAAATTACCTAAAGATTTACCTTTCATATATTTGACATTCACAAATTTGTCACTTGTAATTGTCCCAATATTGAACTTATGTATTCTTATTAAAGATTTGTCTTTTACAAAATATTTAAAGTTTTCATTATTATTTTGTGATTCTTCTTTAACTATCTTTTTATATTTTGGGTATGCTTTAAGACATTTTCCTCCATATTCTAAAAAGTCAAGACACCAATTCCAATCTTGATCTTTTAAGTTTCTATAACTCCAGCAATTTTTAATTCTTTCTTTCTCAATTTTCGGATCAAAGCCATTTCCACATGCCAAACTTATTAGATGTTGTAGAAGGACATCATAAGATAATTCAGGAAGTCTAATTTCCTCAGATATACCACTTTTTATTATTCTTCTCATTGCACTAATCTCTAATAACTCTAAAGAATTAGTAGGCATAAAAATTATTTTTGATTTTCCACCTGGTCTATGAGCACTTCTTCCCGCTCTTTGGATAAGTCTAGCTAAATTCTTTGCACTACCAATTTGAACTATTTGATCTACAGGTTGGAAGTCAACTCCCAAATCTAACGAGCTGGTGCAGACTACCCATTTTATTAATCCGTCTTTAACCCCTTCTTCAACTCTTTTTCTATCATCTTTATCCAGGGAGCCGTGATGAAGTGCAATTTTGTCTTTCATCTCTGGCAGAAAAAATTTAAGACATTGATACCATCTTTCAGATTGATTCCTCGTATTGGTGAATAATAAGGTGCTTTTATTTTTATCTAGGATTTTCAAAAGTGAAGAATGACTTCTAATCCCAAGATGCCCACTCCATGGAAAGGTAGTTTCCTCCTCTGGTAAAACACTTATAATTTCGATCTCTTTTTGAATATTTGTACTTATAATTTTGGGTTTAATAGCGCTCATACCAACTATTGCTATTGCTGCTTCTGTAATATTTCCAATAGTTGCAGACATTGCCCAAATTTGTAAATTTTTTATATTACCTCTTAGCCAACTTAAAGATAACTCGCACTGGTTGCCTCTTTTACTTCCCATCAATTCATGCCATTCATCAATAATTATTGATGACAACTCCTTGAACAGATTATTAGATTCTTTATTAGAAAGTAAAAGAGATAAAGACTCTGGAGTGGTAATAAGAATATTAGGTGGTTTAGCTAGTTGCTTTTTCTTTTCATATGGGGTTGTATCCCCGTTCCTAATTTCAACAGTTATTTCTTTATTAAAATGTAAAGCTGCTAATTGTATGGAATTTTTTAGATCTCTACTTAGTGCTTTTAAAGGGGTTATTAATAATATATTCACACTTTTATTATTTTTAGGATCTTCTATCTTTGATAGAGGTCCCATTAATGCAGCATAAGTTTTGCCGCATCCAGTAGGAACTTGTATTATTCCACTCTCTCCATTTAAAAATGCTTCCCAAGATTCGATCTGATAAGGTAGTGGCTCCCATCCATTTGTGGAGAAAAACTGTTTAATTTTAGAAATTAAATTATTTTGCTTATTATTTTTCGTAATATTTTTCATGATATTTTTTTCATTAGTTCATAAGCATTCTCTAGGCTATCTGCATCATTAATTTTTTTATCTTTTCTCCATTTTGTTATTCTAGGAAATCGTACTGCTATGCCTGACTTATGACGTTTAGAAATTTGTATTTTCTCAAAAGATATTTCGAATACCATTTCTGGTTTTAACGATCGAACAGGGCCAAATTTTTCTATTGTATTTTTTCTTATCCATTTATCTAGCTCTTTAATCTCAATATTCGTTAAACCAGAATATGCACTTGCAAATTTAATTAATTCTTTGTCTTTCCATAATGCAAAACTGTAATCTGTATACAGACCAGCTCTTCTACCGCTACCGCCCTTAGCGTAAATTAGAACAGCATCCAGTTGCATAGGATCAACTTTATATTTCCACCAAATACCTTTCTTTCTACCAGAGGAGTATATAGAAGTCTTTTTCTTAATTATTAATCCTTCAGTATTATTTTCTCGAGATTTTTCTTTATAAGTTAAAGCATCAGGCCAATCTTTAGGAAAGATTAAATCGCATATTTTGAAAATATCAGAGATATTATTCTCAGTTTTAATTTGCCATTTTGAAAAATATTTTTCTAACTCAATTCTTCTATTTTCTAATTTAATTTCTCTTATATCTCTCCCATTAATCTCTAAAAGATCATAAGCAATAAAAATAATTGGATATTTTATTTGGATTGATCTAGTAGGAGACTTTCTATTTATTCTTTTTTGAAGTAAAGAAAAATCAAAGGCAATTTGATCTTTAAAGTTCCAAGCTAATAATTCCCCATCAAGAACAAAATCATCTTTTATATGTGACATTTTCTCTACTAATTCTGGGAAAGATTCATTTACTAATTCTTGCCCTCTTGTCCATAATGATACATTGCCTGATCTTTTAATTAATTGCATCCTTATACCGTCGTATTTCCATTCAAATTGAAAATCATTTATTGAATTTTTGAAGATTTTATCTTCAATAGTATTTGCTAGAAGAAATGGAAATGGTTTGGAATTTAACTCTTGAAGATTGATATTCTTGTTAATTAAAAATTCATATGAATCAATTGAAGGTTTAAAATCACCCATCAACCTATGAGAAATAATCTCTTCCTCAATATTAATTAGTTTTGATATTGATTTTGTGATTAATCCGATAGAGACTCCTACTCTGAAAGTTCCTGTAAGAATTTTATTAAAAATTAGATGGTTATCTTCAGGTAATGTTTCCCAAAGATTTTTAATTTCTAAATTTTTCTCCTCCTCATTAAGTTTTGATAATGCAGGTATTGTTTTGCTTAGTAATTCATTGAGACTTATATTTGATAATTTCTTTTTTCTAGAATTAGTTTTATTTTTAAGTAATAACGTTATTACCTCAGCAGAATCACCAACTTTTAAATAACATGTATCAATTAACCATTGAGGATATTCATATATTTGAGAAAAAAGATTTTTTAAATATCTTCCACTAATAAATCTCTTATTACTTTTTCCAGTTAGTAAATATATTGCCCATGAATTATCTATTGGATCATTAGATAAAAAATAATTCTTTAAAACTTCAATTTTATTATTTGTACTATTAATTGAATCTAGATCGCCAAATAATTCTGAAAATTTTTTTAAGCTCATATTTATTAACCGAATAAAAGGACATTTATTGATTCCTTTTCAACTAAATATTTACTTAAGGCTTCACTATCGCCATGATGAAAAAATACATTTTTTGCTTCAGACTTTTTTACCATTTCCAGAATTCCATCCCAATCCGCATGATCAGAGATTGCGAATCCTTTATCATATCCTGATCTTTTTCTTAGAGCTCTTATTGACATCCATCCACTCGCGAAAGCTGTTTGAATGTTTTTGAAATTTTTTAAATAAGAACCCTTACTTAAAGATGGCGGTAATAATATTAGACTTCCTTTGAGTTCATCTATCTTCATTTTATTTTCAATTTTTATAGTATCTTTAATATCAATTCCAAGTTCTCTATAACTATCGTTCATTTTGTGAATACTGCCATGGGAATAAATATTGCCTTTAAAATTTGTTTGACTAATTTCATTTAACAATCTCTGAGCTTTTCCAAGTGAATAGCAGAAAAGTAAAGAAGTTTTTTCTGGTGAATTAGTTATCCATTTTGAAATATCATTTGCTATTTTGTTTGATTCATCCCACTTAAATATTGGCAAACCAAAAGTACATTCGCTTATTAAATAATCCGTTTTTACTATTTCATATTGTTTGCAAGTCTGATCTTTTTGAAGCTTAAAGTCACCTGAAATTAGCCATTTTTCTTCAGCAAAAATAAATCTTATTTGACTAGATCCAAGAATGTGACCGGATGGATGAAAAGAAATGTTAATGCCATTTATCTTAAATTCTTCTCCATATTCAAAAGTCTTAATTTTGATATTATCACCAACTCTTTCTTTAAGAAGTATCGCAGTTTCTTTAGTAGAAATGTATTCTTCACAGCCAAATGTAAAGTGATCAAAATGAGCATGAGTTATTAATGCCTTTTTTACTGGCTTGCTTGGATCAATCCAAATATCAGCAAGTTCACAATAAAGATTACCATCTTTATATCTAATTAAATATTCTTGTTTAGTTCTCAAAACTACATCTCTTACAATGATGTTAATTTAGCTAATTATGCCCACGCTTGTTTTGATAAAGCTATGGCTGAAATTGTTAGTAAAGCAATAACTACAAATTTGTTACTCCAATTAATCATGAATGAACTAATTTTGTTGAAAGAAACTCTATTAGATGGCACAATCTTTTTTTTATTAATAATGTGATGATTTTCATTATTTTCTAAGTAATTTAAATTTTTAATCTCATTTATTAATTTAGATTCGCAAGTTGAAAGTTTTTCTACTTGATTTAATAATTCAATATCTTCTGGCCTTAATAAAGAATTTAATTCTTTAATTTGTCTTTCGTTTTTCATAAGAAATTCATTAACTATCTCATCTGTCGCTAAACCCTTCTTTATATTTAGAAGAATATCATCTCTTTCCCAGGATTTTTCAAGAGAATTTAAAATTTTGCTTATGCTCATTTTAAGTATTTTTACTTATCATAATTTATTATTTTTTTCTTTTGTGACTTATTCCTTTAAGTAATTAAATATAATTATTTTTATTTAAGATTTACGAATAAGTCTGTTAGCAAAATATTTTATCTTTACCTTTTCTACAATTTTTTTAGAACTACTTTTTGTTTTAACTTTATTTAAATTGATTACTTCATCTGACACATTTTTCCCCTTTTCAAAATAACTTTTAATTTTTTCTAATTCTTCTTCATTTAGTCTTTTTGTCGCACCTTTTGCATTGATTCCAAGTTTCTTGCAGGCTAATAATATTCTATTACTTTCGACATTAAGATCTTTGGCAATACTGAAAATAGGAGTGTTGCTTGACATTATTTTATTTACTATGAAATTTATTATTTATAGTATATTTATAAGTTAGAAATTAAATATATTTTTAATTATTATTAATTTTAAAAACTTTTTTCATTAGGCTACTTGATCTTCAAAATTATTTAAATCATTAAACTTCTTCTTCATGGTTGGATTATTTTTAGTTAATTTCTTTACGGTCAAATCTTGAGATTTGCTGTCAGCAGATAAAAGATGTTTTTTTGAGAGAACTAAAGCTTCTTTAGTTTTTTGTAAATGGGTTATTGATTTATCAATTTCTGAAATTGCATCATTAAATCTATCCTGGGCCAGTGAAACATTTTTACCAACTGCATTTTTGAATTGCTCAAGAGTACTTTCAAAATTAGTTATGTCAAAATTCTCACGTTTCATTAAATCAATTTGTGATTTGTATTTTAAGGTTTCCATAGATGCATTTCTTAGCAGAGAAATAATAGGCAAGAAAAATTGAGGTCTTATGACATACATTTTTGGGAATCTATGAGAAACATCTACTATGCCAGCATTATATAGTTCACTATCTGGTTCTAGAAGGGATACGAGAACTGCATATTCACAAGATTTTTGTCTTCTATCTTTATCTAATTCTTTTAAAAAATCTTCGTTTTTTCTTTTATTAGTTCCATTTAAACTTTCATTCTTCATCTCAAACATTATGGATACTACTTCGGTTTTATTTTCATCAAATTCTCTAAATATATAGTCACCTTTACTTCCTGAAGAGGCATCATTATCCTTTTCGAAATATGAGTTTTTAAATGCAGAGGCACGATTCAGATTAAATTGAGTTTCGCAATGGATTTCTAATGTTTCTCCTATCATCTTTGTAGATAATCTAGATTTCATTTCTCTTAACTCCTGAATAGTCAAGTCCCTTTCACTAATTTTGCTTTTAAACTTTTCTTCAATTAATTTTTCATTAATTGAATGTTCAAGCTTCATCTTTTCAATGGAATTTGTTAAAGATGAGTTTTCTTTTTCTAAATTAGTAACAGCTTCACTAATTTTGTTTTTTAAAGATAATTCTGAAATTAAATGCTGGTTTTTAATTTCATCCTTTAACTTGATTAATTCATTATTCAGTGAATTAATTTTATTTGTTGCTTGATTTTTTAAATCATTAAGAGCATTTATTTTCTTTTCTTCAGATATTTTTAATTTAGATTCAAGAGTTTGGATCTCAGAGTCTTTAATGCGATTTTGCTCTATTAACTGTATTTTTAACTCACGTTTTAAAATTTCCAAAGCTTTTTTATTATCTTCTTCAGCCAAAATTAGTCTTTCTTTTATTTGTTTGTTGAATTCTTCGTCTTTTATCTGAAGAAGTATTTCTTCAAAACTACTGGGATCAATTCGGAAGGTTTTCCCGCATGAGGGGCATTTAATATCTTTCATTTTTTAATTACATAATTAATTAGAAGGGATTTAATATTCGAATTATGTAAAAAGAATATTATTCTTGACTAAGAATAAACAATGATCCAATATTATGCATTAAAAAATAAAATAATTACTCAATGAAAGTCATATTAATCCTGATTCCTTAAGGATATTTATTTTATTTGCTAATTCAATATCTGCAGAAGATATTGAGCGGTCTAAAGTTTTGTGAGATGCAACCGTGTAACCACTATCATCAACAAATTCGTCTTCAGAATCTTTTAAGTGGGTATTCTCATTTTGGAGATCTTTAAAATTATCCGACTTGTATATATTTGACTTACTGATATTACTATATCCAAAATTCGCGATTCCTCTGGCATCTAATGCTTCCTCAACTAATATTCCAACTACTTTAGATCTACTTATAGATTCGCTCTTTGATATTTCATCAATAATTTCAAGTACTCTTTTTCTTGGGAGATATCCTATCCTTTTAATTTTATTTTCCATAAGTATTTATATATGTCAATATTGTAACACTTCTGTCAAATAAAACCAGATTTTAATTAATACCACTTATTTATAATTTTAAATGATGAGACTAAAGTATAATATTAAAGAACATTCATACAAAGTTATTTCTCAAATATTCATGAGGATGGTTTTATATGCTTCTTCTAATAACTCTTTCAGATTGGGTCGGATTTCTGAAATTTTCTTAATTTAAATTCCAAATATTATGAAAGATAAACTATATGATAATGCTGATAGCTTTGCTATGTCATTTGATGAGGAATGGGGAAATATTAATTGTGATGATATACGATTAAAGATAGATAAGGTATTTGAAATTTTATCAGACCACCCTTTTTTGATATCTAATCCAGAAAATGCCAGAAAAATGGCAGATTTTAGAGTATTTTCATTAAAAAAATATCAATAATTATTTTAAATTTTATTGAAATAAATTTATTAAATTAATTTTAATAAAATTAATCTTAATAACTTACTAATTAAATAGTTGGTGAATTAAAAAATCCTTTACTGTATAAAAATATTATTATGCCAATAATTGGACCTATCCCAAACACAAACAGTACTAATTTAGCAGAATTTTTTGTTTGTCCTAATTTTTGATCTTTTAAATTTGAATTAGTTTTAATTTTTGATTTTTTCTTTTTCATGATTGATATATTACTACAACGCAACTTTAAAAGATTTTGATATGGTATTGGGTTTAGAAATGATTTTTCAATTTAACAAAATTGATAAGGGAGTCAAAAAAGATCGTGTTGTATAATATAAAGAATATAAAGGAAATATGAGTGCAACTAAGAGAGAGGAAGTTTGTTCTCACCTTAGATATATAAGGTTAGAGCTTAGAGAGATGCATCAAACGCTCATCAAAGAAGATTTGTTGCCAGATCTTAATGAAGCAAAGGAAGTACTCGCACAGCTTGATGCTTTATTGGATTTATTATCAGAAAAAAGAGTAACGAAGATAAAAAGCCAATTTTAAAACTTTCGGTTAATTTGAATGTATTAAAGATAATTTGTTGCTGATTCTATTTGTTTTCTATTATCATGCATCTGTTCCAATTTATTATAAATTTCTTTAATTTGCAATTGTATTAGATCTGTTGAATGTATATTACTTAACGCGTCTAATGTTGAAAGAAGGCTTTCTTTCGCTTCAATTAAATGTCTACATTCTTTACTGCCTGCTTCGTATGACATAGGATTTTTGTAAAAAATAATTATCCCAAATATATTAAAAATTCTTCCGTATTGCTTGATACTCTTAGTAAATAAACGCTTATTATTGTAATTTTCAATACAGAATAAGAAATTATTTTTACTAAGATTTAATAAAAACAAATGCAAGAAAACTCTAATGATTATGAATTCTGTATTAAGTTGGCCTTAATTAATGCAAAAAAAAGAATTAATCTACTAGATAATTCTGATAAAAAGTGTGTCCTAGAGGAATATAAGGAATGGCTTAATGATGACTTAAATAAACATACAGTTTTACTAATAAGAGATGATCCCATCATTTAAGTATGATGCAAAAATATTTTCTAATTCTTTGTACCAGAAGTAACCCTAAATAAAAAATAAAGACTTATGATAAAAATTATTGAAAGAATAACCGTTAATGAAGAAAAACCACCCATATCTTTATTAATTAAAAATATATTTAACTATAGCAGTTAAGTTAAATTAAGTTCTGCATTCAGTTTTCTTTGAAAAGTGAAAGGATAAATTTATGCAAAGTTTCTTTATCTAAAAATATTTTTTTATTCTTATATGTTTTTAATTTCTTAAAAATTAAATCAACTAATTGTTCTGATTTTGGATTCATATATTAAATTTATTTTTCCAATAAATAAATTTTTTCTTCACCTATTTTATCTGGCTTTGTTATTTTACATCCTTTATCTTTTTCCATACTACAATCTTTTGTGGCAGGAACAGATTTCCAGGTGCAAATTTTTTCTTGGGAATCTTCTTTTAAAATTTTCCATCCATCATCTAAGTATTCTGAAATACCATCCTCTTCACAAGAAAACTTTATTTCCATTCTTTTCTTTTCTGAATTAGGATTCTCATCAATATTTTTTTCCGAATTATTTATAGGATATTCTTTATTAGTTGATGTCTTACAAGAAATTAAGAAAATTGCAATTATAATTATCAGTGGAAATTGTTTTAATATTTTCATTTTTTTAACTTTTGATCAATTCAAATTATAGTTTAGTTTGATTCAATTAATTTTAATAGTTTATCCATTTTATTCATCAAGTCTTTTACATCACCTGGGTTCGGTAATATTAATTCTTCCGTAACTTCTAAATGCATTTTCTTTAAGTTTTGCCTCAAATCTTTTAGATGCATTTTTATGTTTTCTTTCTTTTGTTTTATATCAGTCATAGGAATAAAATTTAAACTTTACTAAACTTAAAGTTAATATCATAATATTGTGATGCTTAATTGTAGAGAATAATTCAAAAATTAATTTTTTAAATTTTCTATTTCATAGATTTCTTCGCCACCATAACAAAAATTTGTAGATATCATTTTTATTTCCCTATTATTAATTCCGATTATATTTTTATTTTTAATAATATAATTTTTAGCAATCGCTTCACAATCTAATTTATTTTTTGCATGTTTAATAACTGGATAAAAATATGCCAATGCAGTAATTACAAACAAAAATATTATTATTGATTTTTTTTCATTTTGAATATATTCTTTAGATGTTTTTTTTGCTTTTAATATTTTTATTAGTAATTTATCTGGTAATCCTATCTGAACGAATAATAACTCTACCCACCATGGAAGATCCTTTTCTTTCTTTTTCTTTAGGTTTTCGGAAGTATTCATTTTCTTGGCTTCATAGTTTTGGTTTCTAACCTCTTTAGGATTAGTTGTTTCTTTTTTACTCATATCATCGAATGATTTATTTGGAATGTAGAGGTTTTATTTTGATTTGGAAACTATATTTTTATTTTATAAGTTTTAATTTAATTTATCTATGAATTTGAGTATTGTTAATGTGTATTTAGAAATTTTAAATGGCAAAAAAAAGAAGGAAGTTAAATAAGGATTTTGAGAGAAAAATATATTCATCAAAAAAAAATGTGGAATTAGTATTGGCAAAAATCTATGACATAAATGATGAAGATATACAAAAAGAATATATGAGTGCCTTTAACAAAGTGGTTTACTTATATGAGGAATTAAATGAAGATTATGAACGTCAAGGATTTTCTGATAATTCTGAAGAACTTCTCACAAGCTATAAAAATGCTTTTAATCTTTTTGTATCAGAATTTGAAATTTAAATTCAATTTCTAATACCGTTTGTAAGGAGTTACAGGGATTTCTATTAGTTTCCCTTCCTGGAGATTAGATCTTTTCACTTCTAAATTTTTGATACATAAAGATTCCTTTTTCTCCTTTGCGCAAAATCTTTTTATTTGGTAGTCAGTAAGTGAGAATGATTCTTTATTAAATGAAAAAAAGGCTAATAAAAAAATAGATAAATTTAATACAAATTTCATTTGTTTTCTCATCACAATTTTCTAACCCTCTTTAATTTAATTACTTTTTATTATAAATATCTATAATTTCTTTTAATTCGTCTTTACTTAAGTCTGTTGAAATAAAAACTTCTTGGGCTGTTTTACCCTTTCTTGCTATTGCTTTATATCCGTTTATAGTTTTCACTGATAATCTAATTATCAATTTAGAAGATCTTCCCCTTGCTCTTGAAATAGCAGCTGGAGTTATTGTTTTGATATTAATGTCTAAAGCTAACTTTTGAAGGATTGGAATTAGACCCTCTATATTTGTACTATGATTTAAAACTAACCTTCCCAATTTAAATTTATTTTTATTCTATTGAGAATATTTTGTTTCTGAGAAATTAACTTTAGTTTTAAATATGATTAAAAGTTTTGTAGTTCTGTTATATTTATATTAGAAATTTAAATTCAATGATCTTTCAAATAGGTTGGGCTGCATTGGCTGCAATTTTTACTTTTTCAATTGCTATGGTTGTTTGGGGAAGGAATGGTGATGGTTCCATTGATATATGATTTCATTTTTAACTTATGAAGTCTATTTAAATAATTTTCTTATCCTAACATCATTTGCTTTACTCATATTCATAACAATAGCCGTAGTTTATATATCCTATGTCTCTTGGAAAGATAAAAAAAGATTAAGAAAATAAGTATTATTTTTGTTCTTTTTTCTTTTCTTTAGTCCTGAGCTCTTCAATTAATTCTTTTGCTTGTTCCATTTTTGATAAACTACTTTTATAAATTCCAATATCTTTTTCTGCTTTATTAGCAGATAAGTTTAATTTTTCAAAAATATCAGAAATCATCTTATTTATCTCTGATTCATCTTTCTCTTTAAGATCTTGGGCGTTTGAAATTAATATATATATTGCTAAGTTCAAAACCCTTGAGGGATAAAGTTTAGAATTGCTTTTTTCTATTAATAGTTTCAAAATATCGTTAGATGTTTTATTCTTGAACTCTTTTTGAGATTTTTGAGATATTTCATTAATGTCCTTCGCTTCAAAATTTGTAGAGCTGCATAAAGATTCAAAAAGAAGATCTAAATGTTTCTCAGGTTTGTATCCTTTCGTTAATTCTTTAAATGTTTCTGTGAGACCGACACAAAAGAGATAATCTTGCGTAAAATCGTTTTGATGGTTCAGAAGATTAAGTTCGACAAGCATTTCATCAACTATTTTCTTATATAAACCTGGAATCACGTAAGGGAATTTTTCATGAAATAACTTTTTGCTATCTGAAACAGTCAATTTTTCTTTCAATTTTTTATATGTAAACCTTAATAAGGTTAGCGTATGTTGACTCAATATAGCTAATATCTAATGAACAGATAAATATTATCATGATCCCTTTAGTATTAGAAGAATCTGGCGGTAGTGAAAGAGTCTTTGATATTTATTCGAGATTATTAAGAGAAAGAATAATCTTTTTGGGAGAACAAGTTACTAGTGAAACTGCTAATAGAATTGTTGCTCAATTATTGTTCCTTGAAGCAGAGGATCCAGATAAGGACATTTATATGTACATAAATTCACCAGGAGGATCCGTATATGATGGACTGGGTATTTTTGATACAATGCAACATGTTAAGCCTGACATTCATACAGTTTGTGTAGGCTTAGCAGCTAGTATGGGCGCATTTTTGCTTGCTGCAGGCACTAAAGGGAAAAGAAGCAGCCTTAGACACTCAAGAATAATGATTCATCAACCACTTGGGGGAGCCAGAGGACAAGCCAGTGATATAAGGATCCAAGCAGATGAAATTTTGTTCTTAAAAGAGCGGCTCAATACTGAATTGTCAGAAAGAACTGGAAAGGATTATGACACTATCAAAGAAGATACTGACAGAGATTTTTACATGTCCCCAATGGAAGCCGTTGAGTACGGTTTAATTGATCTTGTATTAGATAAGAAACCTATTAAAGTCTAACTTAATAATTGAGGTGTTCTCTCTTTCTCAGGAATTTTGGTGAATTTGGAGAGAACACTAATAAATTCATCACCATTTAATGTTTCTTTTTCGATTAATAAGTCAACTATCTTATCCATAGCTTCTCTATTTTTGTTCACTATATCGTAGGTTTCTTTATAACATTCCTTAACCATAACTCTTACACTTTCATCAATTTGTTTTGAGATTGAATCAGAGACTTCACTTCTAGTCATTAAATCTCTACCTACAAATACTTCTTGATTTCCACTCTCTAAAGCTATAGGACCTAAATTACTCATCCCAAATCTAGTTACCATTTGGCGAGCCATAGAAGCAACTTGTTGGAAATCGCCACCAGCACCTGTTGTAATTTCACCTTTTCCAAAAACTACATCTTCAGCAGCTCTTCCTCCGAGTGCTCCCATTATTCTGGCTTTTAATTGAGCTCTACTTACTAGGGTCTGCTCATCATCTGGAGTAAACCAAGTTAGACCTTTAGCTTGTCCCCTAGGAATGACAGTTACTTTTTGAACAGGGTCATGAGCTTTAACAAGTGAACCGATAAGGGCATGACCAACCTCATGATAAGCAATTAGTCTTTTACTTCTTCCATCAGTTAATGGAGATCCCTCCATCCCAGCAACAATTCTGTCTACAGAGTCATCGATTTCTGAGATACTTATAGAATCTTTTCTTCTTCTAGCAGTTAAGATGGCTGCCTCATTTAGTAAATTCGCTAAATCTGCACCAGTAAAACCTGGGGTTCTCCTAGCAATACTTTCAAGAGTTAAATCCTCTTGTAGCTTTTTATTCCTCGCATGAACTTCAAGTATAGATAGTCTGCCCTTGATATCTGGAGCATCTACAGTTACCTGTCTGTCAAATCTGCCAGGTCTCATAAGGGCTGAATCTAGAACGTCAGGCCTGTTAGTGGCCGCGATTATAATTATTCCACTATTACCTTCGAATCCATCCATTTCAGTAAGCAACTGATTGAGAGTTTGCTCTCTCTCGTCATTGCCTCCTCCAATACCGGCCCCTCTTTGTCTTCCTACAGCATCAATTTCATCAATAAAAATTAAACAGGGGCTATTTTCCTTGGCTCTTTTAAAAAGGTCTCTTACTCTACTAGCGCCAACACCAACAAACATTTCAACAAATTCAGAACCTGATAATGAGAAGAATGGAACTCCAGCTTCTCCTGCAATTGCTTTGGCTAGGAGAGTTTTGCCAGTCCCAGGAGGTCCAACCAATAAAACACCTTTCGGTATTCTTGCTCCCACAGAAGTGAATTTTTCGGGTTTTTTCAGAAAAGTAACAACCTCTTGTAAATCCTGTTTAGCTTCATTAACACCTGCTACGTCATCGAAAACTACTCCTGTTTCAGCCTCCATTGCAAATCTTGCCTTTGTCTTTCCAAACTGCATTGCTTGGCCAGGACCTCCAGGCATACCATTCGATCTCCTGGCTAATAAAATTAAACCACCTATTAAGATAGCTGGGAAAAGTAAATTTCCAAGAATTCCTAATGCAGGTGGAGCTGTTTTAACAGGATGTATATCAAAACTAATTCCTTCGTTTTTTAAGTTGTTAATAAGTTCTGGTGTTAAGCCTGGGAGGTCTACCCTTAATCTTTGTACTTTATTATCTAAGTCAGAATCTATTGTCTCTATAACTGCATTTCTACCACCTTCAAAAATATCAACTGATGTTACTCTTCCTGAATTAATGTACTCTAAGAATCTTCCGTAACTTACTCTTGCTACAGCTGAATTTCTCGGTGCAACAGTTGTGCCATTTGATTTAAGAGAATCAACGCTATTGTTAGATAAAAATTGGTATGAAAGTGCAATTACTAAAAGTATAGGTAAAGCCCATAAAATTAATGTTTTAAATTTCTGATTCATTAATTTGTTTGAAGTTAATTTAATGATTCTAGAATGAATCAGTCAATTTCGTTGATATTTCCTCTAACTTTGTGCTTATATTACCTTTAAATGTATTGGATTTATTGATGAAATTTGAGATTAAAGAAAAGGTTAAGTTGATTGCCCCAGTTTCTTATCTTAAAACGTCGGATAATATGCCAATGCTTAGACCACCTGATCTAGTGGCAATTGATGAAATTGGGGAAATTATAGCTATAAAATCTTTAGATACTGTTGAGGTAAAGTTTAGAAGAGGTTCGTTTTTAATTGATATTAAAAAGATTCAGAAAATTTGAATTAATATTTTTTGAATTAAAAGTTTTTCTTCCAGATTGAAGAAATTTCTAAACATATTTTTTTATTGCCAGAAATACTCAAAAAAGGTTTTGAAAAATACTTATTAGTTAATTTAAAAATATCTAGAGAAGATATTTGGTCTATTTGTGAATTTAAATCCTGCCCAGAAATTGGATGGATACCATAACTTATTAATTGTATTTTTCGCTGTAAAATCTCATCTAGTGATTGATCTCCTAAAAGAAAAGAACCCTTTAGTTTTTCTTTGGCTAAAAATATTTCACTATCAATCAAGGGAGTCAAGAGTAAATCTTTCCAAAATGATGTTAAAAGTTCAAAAGCATAAAGGGCTTTTGTATTCGATACTGATAAATAAATCAAAAATGGGGCATTTCCACTCCTGACAGGATAATAAACACCTAAATCGTAAGTGATGCCATTTTTTTCTCTAAAAAGTTTAAATAAAGCTGCACTCATTCCATAAGATAAATATGATTCCAAAACTTTAAGTGGTAAATATTCACTACTTCTTCGAGAACAAGTTTGGTCCCCCATCATTATTATTGTTTGATTTGAATCATTCTTGATGTAATCAAATCTATTCTTAGCATTTAAATTATTATTTACACGTAGTGATTTTTCTTTTAGAATTATTTTTTCTAATGATCCAAAATTTTGTCCATTTATTTCGGGATTATTTGAAATTAAATACTTTTCTCTACTTTTAAAATTATTAAACTCTAGCAAAACATCTTCATAGGTAATCTTAGAAAGATCATTTGCATTGCCAATTGTGTTGAAAGCATAAGGATGATTTGAGTAAACAATTTTTCTCCATTTTTCAAAACAGATATTGAATGGATTCTCTTTATCTTTTTTTATGTAATCAATAGAAGATTTTTTTACTTTTTTAAATTCTTTTTTCGAGAGGATTGGCCTATATATAATTAATTCTAATAAAGGGAATAACTTGCTGAAATGTTCATTTAGGGATTTAATGCTTATTGAAATACCATCTTCAAATACTTCTTGATTTAATTCTGCTCCATACGACTCAATATATTCAGAAAGAGTTAAATTATTAAAACCTTCACATCCTCTGGTAAGTAATGAACAAAGGATTTTGTTTACCCCTTTTTTGCCGTTAATATCCATATCACTCCCACCTTTAATCCAAATCGAAGCAATTGAAAAATTTCTTTTTTTGTTATTTAAAAAATATCTTTTTAACATTTACCTGGGATTGCAATAAAGGTAAATTTATCTCCATCTATATATTCTGTGATCTTTCTGAAGTTATCCAAGTCATTCCAGTATTCTAAATGACTTTCTAAATTATTGATTGAAGATTTTCTATCCCAAAGCAGTTCATTACCAAAGAATGAAGAAAGCTGTGTGGATGTCTCTAAATTAAAGATATAATTGCTTTTGACAATATTTATAGCTTTATTTATTTCATCCAGAGTTAAGGCCTTAAAATTTGAAATTTCTTCTAGTATTTTATTAATTTGCTTTTCTACTATAAAAATATCTTTGGATTCACAACTTGCTTCTACTATAAATAATCCACCTAATTCACCAGCGTTTACATCTACATATACTGATTCAACAAGATTACTATCTTCTTTTAAAATTTTTACTAGCCTACTGTTTCTTCCTACAGAGAGTATTGATGCTAATATCTCTAGTCCAATTATATTTTTTTGATCATCAAGGTTTGGGATAAACCAAGCCATAAAAATTCTTGAAAACTCCAAATTATCAAACTTAATTAACTCTCTCCCATTCCTAATTTTTAAAGAGGGTTTAATTTTTTTTATATTTATTAAGTTTGAATCTTTACAATTTAGATTTTTATTTATCTCAGATAGATCACTTTTTTCAAAAATTCTATAAATTTCGTCAGAAAGATTGCCAGCAATTGCTATACAAATTTTTTCGATATTGTAATGTTTGCTATGAAATTTCTTAAGGTCACTTATCTCTAAGTTTTTAATACTATGTTCAGTTCCAAGAATTGAATTAGCATAATTTGGACTTAGCCAAACTCTTTTCAAAAAATAATTAAATAATCGTTCTTCAGGCTGATCATTTTGTTGTTTTATTTCATCAATAACCACCCCTTTTTCTTTTGTAAATTCATCAGGATTAAAATTTGGAGAAAAGACAATATTTGTCAAAAGAGCAAGTGATTCTCTAAAGTTAGTTGGTGGAACAAGGACGTGATAATGTACATCATCGTAACCTGTTGAAGCGTTGCTTAAACCGCCAAGTGATTCAATTTTATAGTCGAATTCACCTGGCATTATTTTGTTAGATCCTTTAAAAATCATATGCTCTAGAAAATGGGCAGTGCCATTTTTATCAACCTCCTCAAATGAAGAACCTGCTTTGCACCAAATATCAATGCTTATAAGCGGTAATTCTTTATTATCCACAAATACACATTTAGTTTTGCTTGAATGGGTATAGTAGTTAACATCTCCTACTTTCATTTAAAGCCTTTCTTTAAACTCTATTTTGGTACTTTTTAACCTTGTTGTCTGAATCTTTTACTAAAACAAAATTAAAAGACCCTCTTATTTTGGACTTGCTACAAAATATCAGAGATCGTAGATCCATGTTTGAGAATCTTGAGATTATAAAAGTAGATCCAAACCTTTCTAATATAATATCTAACGAAATAGGTAGAGAACTATATATAGAAAATGAGTTTCACAAGGCAAAAGGATTTAGAAAATTACATATTGAAGTAGCTGAATTTTCAAAGAGTCTTAAGATTTTACACTGTGTTTTTTTTCCTGATCCAATGTTTGATATTCCAATCTTTGGGATGGATTTAGTAAAAATAAATGATGTTGTTTCTGCTGCCATTGTTGATTTATCACCGGCATGTCAAAATCAAGGTTTAAAATACGAAAAATCTCTTTCTGAAGTTGACAAAAGTTCTTTCACTTCACTGAGAGAAATTCCTAAATGGGGTGAAATTTTTTCTAAAAATGTATTTTTTGCTGCTTTAAAAAATAAATCTGAAAAAAATGATTTTTGCAGAGTTGTGGATCAATACCTCTCTGTTTTGATCAAATTAAGTAAAGAAGCTAAATGTGAATTTAATGAGGAAATTATCCAAGAGAGAATAGATTATCAAAAAAATTATTGTCTGCAACAAATGAAAAATGAGAAGACTAGCATGGTTCTTTTAAAATATTTTGATGAAAAATGGGTCAACAATTACATAAAAACAGTGCTCTTCGATTTTTAATGAAAATAAAAACATTTAAAAATTTATTTATTTATTTATTATTGTTTACACCATTATCTTTCGGGATGATTTCCTGTTCTAGCAATAATAAATCTAATGCAAAATTTAAAGAAGAAATAACTACAGATATTATTCCTCCTATCACAGCCGTTGCTGCACTAGGTCAACTTTCTCCTTCAGGAGAGATTAGGAAATTAGCAGCTCCGATAAGTCAGTTTGGCTCGTCCCCTCGAGTTGTCGAAATTTTAGTAAATGAAGGAGATTTTGTAAAAAAAGGAGATATCCTCGCAATTTTTGAAAATAAAGAAAAGTTAATTTCTGATCTTGAAAGAAATGAAAATCTAATTAATATCATTAAAGATGAAATTGCCCTTAAGAAAGATCAAATTCAAAGGTATGAATTAGCTTTGAGCAAAGATGCATATCCTTTTGTACAGTTATCCCAGAAAAAAGATGAATTACTAAAATTGCAAAAACAGAAAATAAACCTTATAGGAGATCAAAAAAATATCAAGATAGATCTATTTAATTCGAAACTAAGGAGTCCAATTGATGGTTTTATACTTGGAATAAATACGAGAGTTGGGGAGAGACCAAAGAATGAAGGGATATTGGATATTGGTTCTAGTCAAAAAATGGAAGCTTTGATAGAGGTATATGAATCTGATATCGATAGAGTATTTATCTCTCAGAATGTTGAATTGAGCAGTGAGAATGGAGGTTTCCAAAAGAATCTTAAAGGAAAGGTGATTAGGATTAGCCCTCAGGTAAAACAAAGAAAAGTTTTATCGACTGATCCAACAGGGGATGCTGATTCGCGAATTATTGAGGTTTTAGTAAAGCTAGATCAAGATTCTATAGATATCGTGCAAAATTATGCAGGAATGAAAGTGATCGCAACATTTATTCCCTAATGAGTTTTTCTTTTTTAAAATTCAGAAAAATACCATTAGCTTGGTTGTTATTAACTAGGCAACCATTAAGGCTCGCAGTTGCCATCGCTGGAATAAGTTTTGCAGGGATTTTGATGTTTATGCAATTGGGTTTCAGAGATGGTTTGTTTGACACTAGCGTAACTATTCATAGACTTTTAGATGCTGATCTCGTTTTGATAAGTCCTAGATCAAAAAGTTCTATAAGCATGAGTGGATTCCCAAGAAGAAGGCTAATTCAAACTCTGGCAGTGGAAGATGTTGAAAAAACGGCTCCAGTTAATCTAAATTATTTACTTTGGCGAAATCCCGAAAATCTTAAAACCAGATCGATACTTGCACTAGGTTTTAATCCCTACGATTCACTTCTTTTAGATGATGGATTCGCAAGGAAAGCTTATAAATTGAGAAATCCATCAAGAGTTCTTTTTGACAAACTATCTAGACCTGAGTTTGGACCTATTGAAGAATGGTTTTTATCAGAAAAAAAAGTTGAGACTGAGGTCGCTGGGAAAAGAGTAATTGTCGAAGGCCTTGTGGAGTTGGGACCATCTTTTGGTGCAGATGGTAATTTGATAACTAGCCGAGAAACCTTCTTAAAACTTTTTCCTGCTAATCCACCTGGTAGTATAGAAATTGGTTTGGTAAAGCTAAAAAAAGGATCTGATCCTGAATTGATTTCAAGAATATTAAATAACTCACTTCCAAATGATGTTCGAGTTCTTACAAAAAATCAATTTATTGATTTTGAGAAGGATTATTGGAAAAATAGTACTGCAATAGGTTTTATATTTAGTTTGGGAGCATTGATGGGTTTCGTTGTAGGGTGCGTGGTCGTTTATCAAATTCTTTATAGTGACGTTACTGATCATCTTCCTGAGTATGCCACCTTATTGGCAATGGGGTATAGACTTAAGTCCCTCTTTTTTGTAGTAGCTAGAGAGGGTTTTTTGTTGGCATTATTTGGCTATTTACCAGCTTATTTCTCTGGTCAAGTGCTTTACTCGGTCATAAGGAAATCTACCAAACTTCCAATAATAATGGATGCAGATAAAACGATTTTAATTTTCTTTTTGGTTTTAGTAATGTGTATGGGGTCCGCTGCTGTTGCGATGCGTAAATTAGTTGACGCTGATCCTGCTGAAATTTTTTGATAATTAAATTTAAATGGTTAAAGCTAATAAGTTAAAAAAAAATATTAAAAATTTAAAAACAGTTTCAATAAATAATTTGAGTCACTTTTATGGAAAAAATGAGAATAAGAAACAAGTTCTTAATGACGTTAATTTAAATATTGATAAAGGAGAGTTAGTTCTTTTAAAAGGACCTTCTGGATGTGGTAAAACTACTCTTTTAACCTTAATTGGTGCATTGAGAACCTGTCAAAGTGGTGATATTACTGTATTAAATAGACAATTAAATGGAGCATCAAGGAAAACTCGTCAGATCCTCAGAAGAAGTATTGGAATGATTTTTCAAGGTCACAATCTTCTGAGATGTTTAACAGCAGAACAAAATGTTCAGATGGGCGCCGATTTAATAAAAGGTTTAACATATTTGCAAAGACGTGAAATAGCACGTAATTGGTTGTCAGCAGTAGGATTAGAAGAGCATCATAAAAAGTTGCCAAATGACTTATCTGGCGGGCAGAAACAGAGAGTAGCAATCGCTCGAGCTTTATCTGCTAATCCTAAACTTTTATTAGCTGATGAGCCCACTTCTGCTTTAGATAGCGTAACAGGAAGAGAAATTGTAACCCTTTTAAGAAAACTAGCAAAAGAACAAAACTGCTCTGTACTTATGGTTACTCATGATCCAAGAATTTCTGATATGGCGGATAGGATATTAAATATGGAAGATGGTAAAATATATAGTGCTCATAGTGAGCTAATATAATTAAAAGCTAAAAATTTCATGTCTAAGAGAAGGAATCTAAAAAAAGAAAAGCAGGAACGTAATAGAGCGTATGCAAGAAAATTCAAAAAAAGGAAATTAAGAACTGATGGAAGACCTGATGGTGGAAACGTTACAGGAACAGCAAATAATGGCGGTGCAGCTGATTAGGGAATATCTTTTATTTTATCTTTTTGGAGTCCAATATATTATGCATACTTAAGTAGTGATCATGAATGTAAGTATTGTTATCCCGACTTACAATAGATTACCTATATTAGAGAAATGTCTCGTTGCGCTTGAGAATCAAAAATTAAATACAAATATAAGTAATTATGAAGTAATAGTAGTTGATGATGGATCCACTGATGGAACAAGCGCATGGATAAATAAAAATAAAGCTAATCTTCCACACGTGATTCTGTTTCAGCAAGAACATGGAGGCCCTGCAATGGGAAGAAATCTTGGGATAATTAAATCAAAATATGAAATTATTATATTTATTGATAGTGATCTTATTGTTTTAGATGATTTTATAAATTGCCACGTAGATAAATTACTCGCCTCTTGGAGAAAAAATAATAAAAAATGTTTTACCTATGGTTCGGTGGTCAATACATCTAATTTTCAAAATCCTCAGAGTGAAAAATATAAAATAATGGACACTTCTTTTGCTTACTTCGCTACTGGGAATGTTGCGATATCAAAAGAATTGATTTTAAGTGTGGGATTATTTGATACTTCTTTTAGTCTTTACGGTTGGGAGGATTTAGAACTTGGAGAAAGATTAAAAAAAATTGGGACAAAATTAATTAAATGTCCAAATGCATTAGGTTTTCATTGGCATCCACCTTTTAAATGTGAACAAATAGATTCATTAATAGCTCAAGAAAAAGAAAGGGCAAAAATGGCTTTAGTGTTTTATAAGAAACATCCTAATTTAAGGGTTAGATTTATGATTCAATTAACTCCTCTACATAATTTACTTTGGCAAATTCTTTGCTTTGGAGGACTAATCAGTATTGAAAGAATCCTTCCTCTATTAAAATTTCTAGTAAATAGAAGAAGAAATAGACTTGCACTTGAGTTACTTAGAATTCCCCTAAATATGATTTACATTAAACAGTTAACCAAATCAAGATAAAATACTTTTAGAAATACACATCACTTGCTAGAATATTCAAATTAATTTCCACACATCTGACAGTTTCGGGTGATTTATTAACAAAATTCCCCGTCAGATGGAGGCTAACCCGAAACCTTTTTAAATTATGGCTGTTGTATCACTATCTGAAATGATGGAAGCTGGTGCTCATTTTGGGCATCAAACTAGACGTTGGAATCCCAAAATGTCTAAATATATATATTGTGCAAGAAATGGAGTTCATATTATTGATCTTGTGAAAACAGCATTGTGTATGAACAATGCTTATAAATGGACAAGAAACGCAGCAAAAAGTGGTAAACGTTTCCTATTTGTCGGTACAAAAAAACAGGCATCAGACGTAGTAGCTCAGGAAGCTACTAGATGTGGAGCTGCATATGTAAATCAAAGATGGCTTGGAGGGATGCTTACTAATTGGACAACAATGAAAGCCAGGATAGAAAGATTAAAGGATCTAGAAAGGATGGAAAGTAGTGGTTCAATCGCAATGAGGCCTAAAAAAGAAGCTGCAGTCTTAAGGAGAGAACTTGAAAGATTACAAAAATACTTAGGTGGACTTAAGGGCATGAGAAGATTACCAGACGTAGTTGTTTTAGTTGATCAGAGAAGAGAATCTAATGCAGTACTAGAAGCTAGAAAACTAGATATTTCCTTAGTATCAATGCTGGATACAAACTGTGATCCGGATTTGTGTGAGGTACCAATTCCATGTAACGATGATGCCGTTAGATCTGTTCAACTTATTTTAGGAAGACTTGCAGACGCTATAAACGAAGGCAGAAAGGGTTCTAATGCTGAAAGAAAAAATTAAATTCTTATTTTAAACTTACTTTTTACTATTTTTTATTACTTCAATGGGAAACATTACAGCAAAACTTGTAAAAGATCTTAGAGATAAGACTGGAGCGGGAATGATGGATTGCAAAAAAGCACTTAACGAAACTGACGGAAATGTCGAAAAAGCTTTGGAATGGTTAAGAAAGAAAGGAATCGCTAGTGCTGAAAAGAAATCTGGAAGAGTCGCAGCTGAAGGTTCAATTGGTAGTTACATACACACAGGATCAAGAGTCGGAGTTTTACTAGAGTTAAATTGTGAAACTGATTTCGTTGCTAGAGGTGATATATTTCAATCTCTATTGAAGGATGTCTCAATGCAGGTAGCGGCTTGCCCAAATGTTGAGTACGTATCAATTGATGAAATTCCCGAAGATGTTGTGAAAAAAGAGAAGCAGATTGAAATGGGGAGAGATGATTTATCTGGAAAACCAGAACAAATTAAAGAAAAAATAGTTGAAGGGAGAATAGCGAAAAGACTTAATGAGCTGGTTTTGCTTTCACAACCTTATATTAAAGATAGTTCTCTTACTGTGGAAGATCTCGTTAAACAAGCAGCGGCAAAAATTGGGGAAAATATTAAAGTAAGACGCTTTACAAGATATACATTGGGTGAAGGTATCGAAAAAAATCAGATGGACTTTGCTGAAGAGGTTGCATCAATGCAATCAAATTAGCTACTTGAATGATTTGAATAGTTTTAACAATTACATAGATATAGATAAAATCAATTCTCAACTAGAGAGAGCTTGTACACAAAAAAGAAGATTAATTAGAAATATTTATAAGGAATATGAAATTTATCTTAACCTCGTAAGAGATCTACTTTATATTTCGGCAGAAAAAGGGCTTAACGAAATATATAGTTATTCATCAATTAATGATAATTTCCTAAATGAAAATGAATCTTTTTGTGTCGTTGAAAAAAAAATAAGTAAGCTCATTTATAGTAGTTTGCCTTTAATAACAGTAGAACAATTAAAAATAAATGAAATTCCAAAAAACATAAATAAGGAAATCAATTTCAATAATTTAAGTATTTCCACAAACAAAAAGGATGACGAAAAAGAAAAATCTCAATATAAAGATAGTTTTCAATTAAATGAATCCACTCAGTTAGAGATTAATAAAGATTTTTCAAATACTTCTGAATATTATCAAGTTCATAATTATGAGAAATTCGTATCACTTGATTTAGATAATAAAGATCATAATAATTATTTATCTAAAAACAATATTTTTGAAAATTTAGGAGTTGAAAAACAATTTATTACCTCCCTACTTGAATTGATACAAGAAGAAAAGTCGGAAAAACCAAAACATCCAGAAAAAGAAAATATCAATGAAATGGATAATTTACCAAAAAATCAGATTCTTAAAAATTTTGATTTAATAGACAAGTCATTGGAAAACTTACTATTGAATCTTTCATTTAATATTAACCAAGAATTATTCAAGGCAAATCTAATAAAAAAGATTATATCTAAAGATTCCTTTGATTACTTAGTAGGCAAAAATTTTATGATGAAACATCCCTATCCTTTTGTTATTAATTTCGAATTAAACTTAAATCGGTCATCATTAACCGGCAATAATTTTCCAAGTATTATTTTCTTCAATATATCTACTGTTGAGTTAGAGTTTAAAAATTTAAATCTCTCTATTCAAAGAAACAAAATAAATGAGCTAAAAAACCAATTTCAGCGTTTGATTAAAAAAGAGACATATTGGAGGCAAAAAGAAATAACTTTGAATAAGATACGTTGAAAAAATAATACTTTTTTCAAATGTGACTATTAGCGGGAATAATAATAAATTAATAAAAGATTGGATAAGACCTCTTCAAAAATCTCTTACTATTGAAACTGAAAACAAATTTATTAATACCTTAGGAAGAGAAAAATATTTTAATGATTATTTGCATGAATCACTAAAAAAACTAGATAATCTAAATCTCTCAGACGAATATCTAAGGATATTTTATGAATTTTCAAAAAAATATAATGAATATAATAAATTAGATGAAAATCAGAGAAAAAGGTTAGTTATAGATACAAGAAGAAATCTTTATAAACTAGGTAAAACTCTAGAAATAGAAAGTTCTAATAATATTTCTAATAATGTTTTTCTGAATAAAGCTGATTCAAGTTTGTCATTTGATTCAGATATTTCATTAATAAAAAATGTAGGAAAAGTTTATAAAAATAAGCTCAATGAATTAGGGATATTTCATATAAAAGATCTAATTAATTATTTTCCACGAACATATCTAGACTATACGAATAGAGTCAAGATAATAAATTTAAAACCAGATAATTTATACACTTGCATTGCAAACGTTAAAAGATTTTATATTCATAAGAGTAAAAAAAATAGCAATTTATCAATAATGAATATTGTGGTTTTTGATGAAACGTCTTCAATAAAGGTTACAAAATTTTTTTTAGGAAGAAGATTTAGATCTTACTCCTTCTTCACATCTCAAAAATCTTTGTATACTCCTGGAACCAAATTAGCAATTTCCGGTAAAGTTAAATTGACAGAGTATGGCAAAACTTTTGTAGATCCGCAAATTGAAATTCTTAAGGGCAATAATGATAATTTTAATTTCTCAGGTAAAATATTACCCTTGTATTCATTAGGTGAATCATTATCAAATATGAGTTTTATAAAACTTATGAAAAAGGTACTAATTTATGCAAAGCAATATCCAGAAATTTTAAATAAAAAGCAACTTGATTCATTATCTTTATTATCAAAAGGAGAGTCGTTGATTAATATTCATTTTCCACCAACTCAAAAGGCCCTTATTGAGTCAAAAAAACGTTTGGTTTTTGATGAGTTATTCCTACTTCAAATAAAGTTCCTACTTAGAAAAAGAAAGACGAATAAAAATGTAACTTCCCAACAATTACCTCAAAAGAAATCTTTATTAAAAGAATTTTTAAATACTTTTCCTTTTGAATTAACAAAATCTCAAGAAAATGTTTTAAATGAAATTAAGAAAGATTTATCTAATACCGTACCAATGTCTAGATTGCTTCAGGGAGATGTGGGAAGCGGTAAAACCATAATTGCAATAGCGTCTCTTTTGCTTGTCATTGAAAAAAACCTTCAAGGTGCATTTATGGTCCCAACTGAGGTATTGGCAGAACAGCATTATAAAAATTTATTAAAATATTTGAACCCCCTTTTAGTTTCTGTTGAACTACTTACTGGGAATACTCCTCAAAAAAAGAGAAAAGAAATTTTCTCTAATTTGAACAATGGATTAGTTGATATCCTCGTAGGTACTCATGCATTATTTGAGGATAAAGTCATCTTTAATGCATTAGGCATAGTCGTAATTGATGAACAACATAGATTTGGAGTTACTCAAAGAAATAGATTACTAAATAAAGGAGAAAATACTAACTTATTATCAATGACAGCAACACCAATTCCAAGAACTCTTGCGCTTTCAATTTATGGTGATTTAGATGTGAGTCAAATTACTGAACTCCCTCCTGGGAGAGTTCCTATAACAACAAAAATAATTTCAGAAGACGATTTAACTAACTTGTTCAAGATTGTTGAAGATGAGATCAATAAGGGAAAACAAGCTTATGTTATTTTGCCACTTATAGAAGATTCAGAAAAAATGAATTTAAGCTCTGCAAAGAAAACATTCAAACATTTATCAGAAGAGGTCTTTTTTAACAAAAAAGTTGGATTATTACATGGCAAATTAAGTTCATATGAAAAGAATGAAGTGATTAATTCTTTTTTAAAGAATGAAATTAATATATTGGTTTCAACCACAGTAATTGAGGTTGGCATTGATGTACCTAACGCCACAATTATGATTATTTACAATTCTGACAGATTTGGATTGTCCCAGCTACACCAATTAAGGGGGAGAGTTGGTAGAGGATCAACAAAATCTTTTTGTTATCTGGTAACCCCCGATAAAAATGGATTAGAAAATAAACGACTTTGTGTTTTGCAAAAATCTAACGATGGCTTTTATATCGCTGAAAAAGACTTGGAGCTTAGAGGACCAGGCCAGATTTTAGGATATAGACAATCCGGATTGCCTGATTTTGTACTGGATAATTTACCTAATAATAAATTTCTTATTGATAAGGCTCGTGAAGAGGCTATTAAGATTGTTAGTGATGATCCTGATTTGAAAGAAAATATTGTTTTAAGGAATATACTTATTGATAATTCTGATAATAAATTCATTCATGATTTCTTAAATTGAAAACTATCATTGTAATTTTTGATATATATGCCAATATAAATAAATAGCAAATTTCAATTGAAAATTTGGAATAAAATACCAATTAAAGATAATGGAGATAAATTAATAGTTATACCTAGCTGCCTAAAGTTTTTAGATCCCCACCCTTACTCTCATTTAGGAGCACCTTACAAAGATAAAAATTCTATTTGGAAATTAAGAGAGGAAGTCGTAAATAGATTAGTAAAAGTAAATGATTATTTGATTGAAAAGAGTAGTTTTAACCTTTTAATTTATGACAGTTGGCGACCTTTAGAAGTCCAGGAATTTATGTTTAAAAGAGCATTTTTATTAGAGTGTGAAAAATTCGATATTGATATTTCTTTTGAAAATATAAAATCTTATCCATTCATTTTAAAAAAAGTTGAAAAATTTTGGGCATATCCTTCTTATGACACTAGGTGTCCTCCCCCTCATTCAACTGGGGGTGCATTAGATGTTTGTTTATCAGATAAAGAAGGAAATCTTGTTGAAATGGGAAGCATGGTTGATCAAATGGATGAAACCTCAAATCCTTATTTTTATGCAAACAAAAAGTATGAAGAAGCAATAATTTGGAATAGTAGAAGAAATTTATTAAGAGAAATTATGACTAAATTCGGATTTGCTCAACATCCTAATGAATGGTGGCATTTTAGTTATGGTGATCAATTATGGGCTTGGAAAAATAAAAAAGCAAATGCCCTTTATGGAAAAATTTAAATTCTAATGATTTTTATTTAGTAAATTCAGTACATAATTTTCATCTTTAGAATTTATAAAATCTCCGAAATCCAAATCCAAATTACTCTTCCAATTATCAAATAATGGTTGCAGAGTTTTTTCTAAATCGTTAAGTTCCATTCTTTGTAAGAATGGTTTAGCCAGCCTTTGTAGATTTTTACTTCCCCCCAACCATAATTGGTATTTGTTTTGCCCACTTCCAACAAGTGCTAATTCGGCCATATAGGGCCTGGTACATCCATTCGGACATCCTGTCATTCTGAATAATATTGTCTTTTGTATTTTTAGATCTAATAGTAAATTTTCAATCCTTTTTAATACATCAGGTAATATTCTTTCAGCTTCAGTCATCGCAAGGCCACAAAGTGGTAAAGCAGGACAAGCTAAGGCATGTCTTTGTATTTCATTAATATTTTCTAAATTTTCATATCCAATATTTGATAGAGATTTTTGAATTTCATCTTTGTTTTCTTTGGCGATATTACAAAGTAAAATATCTTGATTAGGAGTGAGTCTTAAATCTAACTTATATTTTTTAACAATACTTGTGATGGTATTCTTTTTTTCTCCATATAATCTTCCTGATAATAATGGTAAACCTACGAAATAGGAGGTTTTATTTTGTTTATGCCAACCTAGGTAATCAATAAGAACCTTATCCGGTTCTTTTCTGATTTTTTTTATTTCTTTTTTGAAATACTTTTCAAAAAGTATCTTTTTAAACCATTTAATACCTTTTCTATGAAGAAGATATTTCATTCTCGAATTTTTTCTTGATTTTCTATCACCATAATCTCTTTGAATAGCAACAATACTTTGTATTAATTCATAAACATCAGGTTCTTCAACATATCCAAGTGGATCTGCAATTCTGGCAAAGGTCTCCTCATTATTATGTGTGCGACCCATACCACCTCCAACATAGAAGTTGCACCCTTCTAAGTTTCCATCTTTAGATGTAAAGGCAACTATTCCTATGTCATTGGTAAGAAGATCAACAGAATTGTCCCCAGGAACTGTCACAGCACATTTGAATTTTCTTGGTAAATAAGTTGAACCATAAAGAGGCTCATCTTTTATCCCACTAAAAACATTATCTTTGAATTGGAGCTTCCTAATTTCTTCAATATCTTTGTCAGGCTTTATGGTGTACTCTAAATCTCCATCAGCCCAAAGCTCTAAAAAAGTGCCTTGGCCAGCCATTGGGGTAAGAAGATCTGCAACTTTTTTCGCCAATTCTCTTGCCATGTTATAGTCTGGCGAATCAAATGGAGCAGCAGGGGCCATAACGTTTCTATTTATGTCTCCACATGCAGCTAATGTGGAGCCCATTGAATTTACTATTGTTTGAATTACTTCCTTTAGGTTCTCCTTTCTGATTCCATGCATTTGAAACGCTTGTCTTGTAGTGGCCCTAAGTGTTCCATTACCTAATTTGCCAGATAATTCATCTAATGCCAAAAATAATTTCCCAGGGACTTCACCGCCCGGATTTCTTAACCTAAGCATCATTTGCCAATCTTTACTTTTACCAGGCCTTCTATTTTCCCTGTTATCTTGTTGATAACTTCCATGAAATTTTAATAACTGAACTGCATCATTAGTAAAATGATCACTCTCATTGACTAATTCCGTAGCGAGTGGTTCCTTGAGAAATTGGCTACTTTTTTTAAAATTTTCAAATTTAGAAACTTCTAGTCCATTTGCTAAACAAGCAGTCTCTACATTTGCAGAATCTTTTTTCTTTTTTACTTTCTCAACCTTGATCAAAGGACCAAAACATATCTCTTTTTATACATTAGCGAAAAGCTTATTTAACTGGTAGTAAATTATAGTAAGTGAAGTTATATTTTTTTCTTGTCTAAATATTTACTTGAGATAGGAACAGAAGAGTTGCCCGCAAAATTTTCTCATTCTGTTCTAGAGCAATTTAAATCTCTCATAGAATTTGAATTGGATAAAAAGTTAATCAAATTCGAACATATAGTTGTTACCTCCACACCAAGGAGGATAGTTCTACTTCTCGAAGGTTTAGTTGATTATGCAGAAGATAAGATAATAGTAAGAAAAGGGCCTAAAGCAAATTCAGCTTATTTAAATGGATGTCCTACTAATGCTGCTTTAGGATTTGCTAATAGCTTAAATATAAATGTAGGTGAGCTAGAAATAAAAAGTACAGAAAAGGGTGATTTTGTATTTGGAAAGAAAATTGAGAAGGGACTATCAACAAAAAATTCTTTGTCTTCGATTATCCCAAAATTAATAAAGAGTCTTCAAGGCCCTCGATTTATGAAATGGGGTACTGGGAACATAAAATTTTCAAGACCTATTAGGTGGATTGCCTCTATTTATAACAATGAAATTCTTGATTTTGAATTTGATGAATGTGATCCAAAGATCAAAATAAGTAATAAAACAAAAAGTCATAGGTTAATCAATGAAGTTTTAGAAGTTCAGAAACCTGATGATTTTTTTAAATTATTGAAACGAAATAGGGTAATAGCTATTCGAAAAGAAAGAAAAGAAAAAATTGAAAGTTTAATAAATCAGGCATCTAAATCTCTAAATCTGAAACCTGACCTTTCAGAAGGATTACTAAATGAACTAACTGATTTAGTTGAATGGCCAGACTTAATTGTGGGCAAATTTAGTGATGAATTTCTTGATCTTCCTGTTGAAGTTCTCTCAACAGTCATGAAAAATCATCAGAGATACGTTCCTCTTTTATTGAAAAACGAAAGTTTTTCTAAACTAGATTTAAACTCTGAAAAAAATATTAGTACAACTTTCTGCGTTATTTCAAATGGTCTTGAAGAATCAAATAATAATATTGCCAAAGGTAATGAGAAAGTATTAAGGGCAAGGTTTTCAGATGCAAAGTTTTTCGTTGAAAGTGACAAAAAAATTGCTTCAATCGAAAGAAATGAAAAGCTTAAATCTGTTTCATATTTGAGGGGACTTGGAAATATATTTCAGAGGGTAGAAAGGATAGAGGAAATTACTAAAAAAATTCTTAAATTTTTAAATGATAAGTCTTTAGAAGAAAAAAAAATAATAGAAGCTGCTAAATACTGTAAAAACGACTTATGTAGCGAAATTGTTTTCGAATTCCCTGAGCTGCAAGGAATAATGGGTGGTAAATATCTTAAATATGAGGGATTTAGTGAGGATGTTTGTTTGGCTGTCGCTGAACATTATTTACCTTCTTTTTATAAAGATGCTTTGCCCTCCACAAAATATGGTGCAATAGTTTCGATAGCAGATAAGGTCGAAACTCTAATAAGTATATTTATTTCTGGTAGACGCCCCAGTGGTTCATCTGATCCTTATGCTTTGAGAAGAAATTTGAATGGAGTGATTAAAATAATTTGGGATTATGAACTTGATTTACCTTTAGATAAATTATTCAACGAACTTATTGATTTTTGGAAAATCGTATTTCCGAATTTAAACTTCTCAAGAGACAAAGTATTTAATGATCTAAATGAATTTTTAGGTCAAAGAATTGTAAGTCATCTAGAAGAAATATCACTAAGTAAAGAATTAATAAAGGCCGTTTGCTCTTCTGATGAATTATCTCAAAAAAGAGTATTGAATATTGTTGACCTTAAAAATAGGGTTAAATCTATTAATAATTTTATCGAAAAGGATAATTTTTTTGAAATCCAGAAGGTAATTACAAGGGTAAGCAAATTAGCAAATAATAGTGATCTTTCAAGAAACATTCTCTCAACAAGAGATTGTGTAAACACAAATCTTTTTGAAAAAGATTGTGAATTGAAGGTTTTTGAATTTATTGGAGAATTAGAAAAACTTTTTTCAGAAGGTTATTGCAATTATTTGGAACTTCTAAATTTGTTTGAGATTAATGTAAGCACTATCGAGGATTTATTTGATAATGAAAAGGGAGTCCTAATTATGTCAGAGGATTTAAAAATAAGAAATAATAGGCTCAATTTGTTGAGCTTAATTAGAAATTATTCTCTAAAAATAGCCGACTTTACACTTTTGAACTCTTAACTTTAATTCCTCCCTTTATTGAATAATTTTCTAGCATTTTTTCTACTTCTTTATTTTCCCTAACAGCACTATCAACAGGTTTATATTTTAGAGGTGCTAGGGCTTTCCCTCTTAAAATCGAACCAAGTGTAAGCATTGTAATTTTAAGTTGCTGTAATGGTTTCATAGATACAACTCTTTTATATAAGTAACTATCAAAAGTAAGTCTTTGTACATCCATGTCATCACACATCTCAACAAAGGCTTCTCTAGCAGAATCATTTCTATAGAAAATATTTTGAAGGATCTCTAGCACTTTATAAGTTGTGCCATATTTTTTATCCCATTTTTTAAGATAGTTTTTTAAATCTTTTTCTGATGGAATTATTTGACCGTTTTTTGATGCTTCAACAATTTCTTCGGCACACATTCTTCCACTTTTTGCAGCAAAATAAATACCCTCTCCAGAACTTTTTGTAACATAACCAGCTGCATCACCAACCAATGCCATTCTCCCAACTACTCTTCTTGGCCTTGGATGCTCAGGAATAGGGTGAGCTTCTACTTTTATTACTTCACCATTAACAAGTCTTTTCTTTGCCCTATTTCTTACACCCTCTTGAAGTCCTTTAATTAATGACTGATTCTTTTGCATGGTTCCAGTGCCCACAGCAACATGATCATATTTAGGAAATACCCACCCATAAAAATCAGGAGAAACATCAGTTCCGACATACATCTCAGCAAGATCTTCGTAGTAACTCATTTCTTCTTTAGGCAATTTAATCCTTTCCTGAAATGCTATGGCAACTTTGTAATCTCCTGCATCCATTGCTTTTGCAACTCTGCTATTGGCTCCATCAGCTCCGATTAAAAGGTCAACAGTAAGCTCTTTGAGTTCCCCTTTTTTATCTCCATTCGTAAAATCTGAGTAGGAAAGCTTATATGGCCCTTGATTATTATCGCCAGTATCAATAGAAGTAACTAATCCATTTATTAATGTAGCACCAAGATCTGATGCTCTATTGCGCATAAAGGCATCCATAACTTCTCTTCTACACATTCCAATAAACTCATTATCACTTTTCCCATAAACTCTATCTAAGCTTATATCTACCTCTCTATTTGATGGAGATATCATTCTCATATGCCTTACTTTTCTATCAATAATAGACTCAGGCAAATCAAATTCTTCGACCATGCAAAGTGGAATTGCTCCTCCACATGGTTTTGCATTATCTAATTTTCTCTCGAAGAGCCAAGTTTTTATTCCAGCTTTAGCAAGTATTTCTGCCGCACATGAACCACTTGGACCTCCACCAATAACAGCTACCCTCAACATATGAAAAAAAAATAATACTGTATATAAAAACTACATCTTTTTTGCTTATAAAAGTGCATTTCTTAAAATAATAGTTAATATCGAAATATCTTTTCCAAATTCAGATCTAAATATTGGAACTTAACAAAGATATCGATCAATTTGATATACCGCTTGCCAAAAGAACTTACCTAAACAATCCAAATTCAACATTATTAAAAAAATTATTAATATTTTCTCCATTTCTTTTTCTTATGTTTTCTTTCGTTGCATTGCGACTAATTAGAAATGTAGAATTAATACCACTTAATAATCTCAAATTACAGGTTGAAAGAAATCATGATGCCAGAATTTTAGGCCATCTTCCCTATAACGAAACTTCTAAAGATAAACTAGTTTTAATTGAGCCTAATATTGAAGTTCATATTGATATGCGCGATTCTCTACTAAAGATGAGAGAAGAAGCCAAAAAGGATGGGATATATTTGGTCTTCTTGAGTGGTTATAGATCAATAAATTTGCAAAACAATATCTTTTATTCTTTAAAATCTATAAGAAATCAAGAAGCGGCTGAAAGAGCTAGAGTTTCAGCCCCTCCAGGATATTCTGAACATAGTACAGGTTTCGCAATCGATATTGGTGATGCTACTAAAAGAGAGACAGACTTTGAAACCGACTTCGAAAATACTGACGCCTTTAAATGGCTCATAAAAAATGCAGCTAAGTTTCACTTTAAGTTATCGTTCAACAAAGATAATAAATATATAGATTACGAACCCTGGCATTGGAGATATGAGGGGTCAATTGAAGCATTAAAAATTTTTGAAAGCGCAAATAGAAAATTATAAATCATGTTGATTGATTTAATTATTCAATTAGATTATATTTTTCAAACTCTTAAAGAGAAAGTTCTCATATTAAGCATACTTTGAGTTAGCCTTAATAAAGTCAAACTACTATTTATATTAATTCTTTAAATGTCATCTTCGATAAAAGAAATTAGAAATGTTGCAATTATTGCTCACGTAGATCATGGGAAGACAACACTTGTAGATGCATTGTTATCTCAATCAGGAATATTTAGAGATAATGAAGTTATCCCTACATGTGTAATGGATTCAAATGATCTTGAGAGAGAAAGGGGGATAACAATTCTCTCAAAAAATACTGCAGTTAACTATAAAGATACCAGAATTAATATTATAGATACACCTGGACATGCTGATTTTGGAGGAGAAGTTGAAAGAGTTTTGGGAATGGTTGATGGTTGTCTGCTTATTGTTGATGCAAATGAGGGGCCTATGCCTCAAACAAGATTTGTTTTAAAAAAAGCATTAGAAAAAGGCCTTAGACCTATAGTCTTTGTAAATAAAATTGATAGACCACGAGTAGTACCTGAAATAGCAATTGATAAGGTCCTTGATTTGTTTTTGGAGTTAGGAGCTGATGATGATCAATGTGATTTCCCTTATCTTTTTGGGAGTGGCTTATCTGGTTTCGCAAAAGAAGAGATGGAATCTAATAGTGACAATATGATGCCTCTTTTTGAAGCTATTATCAGACACGTTCCTCCTCCAGTAGGTGACTCTAATAAGCCTCTTCAGCTACAAATAACAACTTTGGACTATTCTGATTTCTTAGGCAGAATTGTAATTGGAAAGATCCACAATGGGACTATAAAAAACGGACAACAGGCTACTTTAATTAAAGAAAACGGAAAAACTATTAAAGGTAAGGTTAGTAAACTTTTGGGATTTGAAGGATTACAAAGAATTGATATAAATGAAGCATTTGCAGGTGATATTGTTGCTGTTTCTGGTTTCGATGACGTCAATATTGGTGAGACCATAGCATGTCCCGATTCTCCTCATCCTCTTCCATTAATCAAAGTTGATGAACCTACCTTAAATATGACTTTTGTTGTAAATGATTCACCATTTGCAGGTAAGGAAGGGAAATTTGTTACTAGTAGACAATTAAAAAATAGATTGGAGAGGGAACTTTTAACAAATGTTGCCTTGAGAGTAGAAGAAACTGATTCTCCTGACAGGTTCTCAGTTTCAGGAAGAGGAGAATTACATTTAGGTATATTGATTGAAACTATGAGAAGAGAGGGTTTTGAGTTTCAAATCTCACAACCTCAAGTAATTTTCAGAGAAATTGATAATGTTGAATGTGAGCCCATAGAGACTTTGGTTTTAGATGTGCCTGAACTATCCGTTGGTTCTTGTATAGAGAAACTTGGATCGAGAAAGGCTGAGATGAAAAACATGCAGACAAGTTCAGATGGGAGAACTCAATTAGAGTTTCTCATACCATCAAGAGGACTTATTGGATTCCGTGGTGAATTTGTTCGAATAACAAGAGGTGAGGGTATCATGAGTCACTCATTTTATGAATATAAACCCAAAACAGGAGATTTTGAAACTAGAAGAAATGGAGTACTTATAGCTTTTGAGGAAGGTGTGGCCACATTTTATGCTTTGAAGAATGCAGAAGATAGGGGAGTCTATTTCATTAAACCTGGAGTTAAAGTTTATAAGGGAATGATAATTGGAGAGAATAATCGACCTCAAGATCTTGAGTTGAATATATGTAAAACTAAGCAGTTGACTAATATGAGGTCTGCAGGGGCAGAAGAACTTGACACTTTACAGTCTCCTGTTGATATTACCCTTGAAAGAGCGCTCGAATATATTGGCCCAGATGAAATGCTAGAGGTAACACCGGATTCAATAAGAATGAGAAAAATAAATAAAAAGAAAAAAAATTAATAATTAGCTTCATGAACCAAGAAAGTACAAAAAGTTTTAAGGATTCCCTTTTTACTGCTTTAAATCTTTTTAACAATCATGAATGGTATGAGGCTCATGATGCTTTTGAAGAAATATGGAATACCGTTGATGGTGACGAAAGACAAGTTATTCAGGGAATTTTACAAGTATCTGTTTCTCAGTTTCACTTAAGTAAGGGTAATTTAAATGGAGCTACTATTTTGCTTGGAGAGGGTTTAGGTAGAATAAAAACTAGAACCAAGATTAATTTAGGGATTGATCTTGAATCCTTCTGCCTATGTTTGGAAAATTTATTGAGGAAATTACAATATAAAGAGCTCATAAATGAGAATGATAAGCCTTTTTTGAAATCTCTTTGATGGATATGAATATATCTTTTTTATCTTCAATTAAATTATTATTTTCAATTTCATTTTTTTTTCAAGAAAACAAAAAAACTAATTTATTATAAGGAAAATGAATTTAAAAATTCAAAATGTATCTCTTTCAATTAATGGAAGATCAATAGTAAAAGATGTTTCCATAACAGTAAATCCAGGAGAAGTTGTAGGTTTAATGGGCCCTAATGGTGCAGGGAAAACTACTACTTTTAATCTTGCAGTTGGAAATATAAAACCAGATAAAGGGCAAGTTTCAATGAATGGTAAAAATATAACTAATCTTCCCCTTCCAACTAGATCAAGACTTGGGCTGGGCTATTTAACTCAGGAGCCTAGTATATTTAGAGATCTCACAGTTAAGGAAAATATAGATTTAGCTTTGCAGAATTCAACTTATAGTCGAGCGGCAATGAGAAATAGAAGAGAACAATTAATTAATGAATTTAATTTGAATAATTTTGTAGATAATTATGGTTATCAACTTTCAGGGGGAGAGAGAAGACGGTGCGAGATAGCAAGGGCCCTTACAGTAGGCAGAAAAGGTCCTAAGTTTTTCTTACTAGATGAACCATTTGCTGGGATCGACCCTCTGGCTGTTAATGATTTAAAGAAATTAATTCTTAAATTAAGTGCTGACGGAGTAGGAATCCTTATTACAGACCATAATGTGAGGGAAACCCTTTTAATTACTAATAAGTCATATGTTTTAAGTGAAGGTAAAATTTTAGCTTATGGATCATCAAGTGAATTAGCAGATAATCCAATAGTCAAGAAGTATTATTTGGGAGATAATTTTAAACTATGAAATCATTTTCGCAAAATTAATTAAAACTGTATTATTAAAGATTTACTCATAAAAGATTGATTTAAATTATTATTTAATTGTCTTTGAATATTAAAATTGTTTAAATTCTAGAAATGATAATAGATAATTTTTTTAAAAATTTAATATACGATCCAGTTTCATTATTAGGAATTTTAGTATTTTATTTTTTATTAATTAATTTGCCAATATCTTTAGGCGCAGTTTTCAAAAAAAAGTCTTCATCTACTGTAAGATTTCTCACTATCTTAGTGAATTTATTAATAACGGTACAATTGCTTTTCAGATGGTCAATTTCTGGACATTTCCCAATTAGCAATTTGTATGAATCTCTTTATTTTCTGACTTGGGGAATCTCAGTAGGACAACTATTGATTGAGAGGGAATACCAATCTCCAATAATTCCCTCAATAGCTATACCTACCCAACTGTTTACTGTAGCTTTCGCTTGTTTCGTTTTGCCTGATGATTTGAAATCATCATCTAATTTGGTCCCAGCTTTAAGATCCAGTTGGTTAGTAATGCATGTTAGTGTCGTAATGCTAAGTTATGCTGCACTAATTATAGGTTCTTTACTTTCAGCTTCTGTCTTATTCGTGAATAATAATAAACCTCTTCAAATTAGAAGTAGTTCTACTGGAATAGGAGGTTTCAGGATTTCAAATAACTATTCTTTAAACGATTTAGTTGATCCTATTGAATTTTCTCATTCAGAAGAATTAGACACATTAAGTTATCGCTCTATACTAATAGGATTTGTTCTTTTAACTCTTGGTTTAATATCAGGCGCAGTTTGGGCTAATGAGGCATGGGGCACATGGTGGAGTTGGGATCCAAAAGAAACATGGGCATTTATTTCATGGCTGTTTTATGCGGCCTATCTGCATATGAGAATAAGTAAAGGATGGCAAGGAAGAAGACCCGCATTATTAGCTACGACGGGTTTCCTAGTGGTTTTAATATGTTATTTAGGAGTTAATTTTTTAGGAATAGGTTTACATAGTTATGGCTGGATATTTGGTTGATTTGTTGATCTCTCGGAATATTTATTGTGGTTCTGAAAGCACCTTCCCATTTTGTGCTTCTTGAGCAACTTTTCTCAGGTCATCACATCCCTCTTTTAAAGTTGGATACGCAAACATTCCACTGCCTGCAATAAAACAATTAGCACCAGCATCAGCACATTGTGAAATAGTCCAATTTGCTTTTATTCCCCCATCAACTTCAATATCAACATTTAAGTTTTTTTCGATTACAAAGTTTCTTATTTTCCTAATTTTATTGAGCATGGTAGGTATGTAAGCTTGTCCACCAAATCCTGGATTAACTGTCATGACCAAAACATGATCTACCATATCCATAATATTTTCAATCATTTCAAACGGAGTGTGTGGATTTAATGCGACTGAAGGAGATCCTCCTAGATCTCTAATTCTTCCAAGAACTCTATGCAAATGAATATTCGATTCGGCGTGAGCTATTACTACTCCTGGTTCGCCATTCGCCCCTTTTGATGCTTTTACATAAGATTCAAGCATGGTTTCACAGTTGTATTGGCTTACCATTAATTGAGTTTCAAAAGGGACATTGCAATATTTCCTGCATGCAGCAATCATTTCAGGACCGAATGTAAGATTTGGCACGAAATTTCCATCCATCACATCAAATTGAATTCTATCTACTCCAGCCTCTTCGAGCTCTTTCACACATGCACCCATATTTGCCCAATCTGCTGGTAAAACTGAAGGAATTATTTGAATTGGTCTATTAGCACCAGTAAAATTTGCTTGATTTGACTCAGTCATTTAATTTTTAAAATATTTAATAAAGATACTATATTTAGTTGTTTATTCCTAATTTCAAGTCACGGCCTGATAAAGTAACAGCTGTAAAGAGTTAAAAAAAGCTTACTAGCATAATAATTCTCATAAAAAATCACATTTTTATGAGATCATACTCAAAACCTTTTAGAAAATCCTCAAAATTTAATTGTGAATCAAACTTTAATTCAAGAAATTCTCGAAGTTGTCGAGCAAGCTGCTATTGCTTCAGCAAAACTTACTGGACTTGGTCAAAAAGATGAAGCTGATACTGCAGCTGTCGAAGCAATGAGATTGCGAATGGGCAAAATTGAAATGAAAGGGAAAATTGTTATTGGAGAAGGTGAAAGAGATGAAGCACCTATGCTTTATATAGGTGAAGAGGTTGGTAGTGGAACTGGTCCAGGGGTCGACTTTGCAGTAGATCCTTGTGAAGGAACAAATCTTTGTGCGAATAATCAAAGAGGATCTATGGCTGTTTTAGCTGCCTCTGATACGGGTGGTCTTTTCAATGCCCCTGATTTTTACATGAACAAATTAGCAGCGCCTCCTGCTGCCAAAGGTAAAGTAGATATCAGAAATACAGCTACTGAAAACTTGAAGATACTAAGTGATTGCTTGGGTCTTTCTATTGATGAGCTTACTGTTGTTGTAATGGATAGAACTAGGCATAAAGATTTAATTAAAGAGATTCGAGGATGTGGTGCAAAAGTACAACCGATTTCTGATGGTGATGTTCAAGCTGCGATTGCATGTGGTTTTGCAGGAACTGGAACACATTGCTTGATGGGGATTGGTGCAGCTCCTGAGGGTGTTATTTCAGCTGCTGCAATGAGAGCTCTAGGCGGACACTTTCAAGGACAATTAGTTTATGATCCAGCAATTGCTCAAACTTCTGAATGGGCAGACTACACTAAAGAAGGAAATATAAAACGTCTAAATGAAATGGGTATAACTGATATTGATAAAATCTATGAAGCTAATGAACTGGCATCGGGAGAAAATGTTGTATTCGCAGGAAGTGGAATAACTGATGGACTATTATTTGACGGAGTTAAATTTGAAAGGGATTGTGTTAGAACAAGCAGTTTAGTCATTAGTACATTAGATAGTACTGCAAGATTCACAAATACTGTCCATATAAAAGATGGTGCTAAAAGTATCAGCCTTTAAAAATTCACATTTGATTTTATGCATATTGTTGTCGTCGGACTAAGTCATCGCACGGCACCTGTGGAAGTGCGTGAGAAGTTAAGTATTCCTGACCAATCCATAACAGAATCACTAAAAGCATTAAAAGCCTTATCTGATGTATTGGAGGTCTCAATTTTGAGTACCTGTAATAGGCTAGAAATATATGCGCTAGTAAAAGATAAAAATACTGGAATTTCATCTATTAAAGAATTTATATCAGATTATTCTGGAATTATTTTTGAAGATTTAAATCCACATCTTTTTTGCTTTAAACAAGAAGATGCAGTTTTGCATTTGATGAAAGTTTCTGCAGGACTTGATAGCCTCGTTTTAGGCGAAGGACAAATCCTTTCCCAAGTAAAAAAAATGATGAGATTAGGTCAAGAAAATCAATCTACTGGCCCTATTCTTAATAGATTATTAACTCAATCAGTTAGTACAGGTAAAAAAGTTAGATCCGAAACAAATTTAGGAACAGGAGCTGTATCAATCAGTTCGGCAGCTGTAGAACTTGCTCAATTAAAAATTGGACAAGAAAAGGGTTTTGATACTCTTGTAAGTTTGGAATCAGAGAATGTTCTTGTTGTTGGCGCCGGACGAATGAGTAGGCTTTTAATAACTCATTTAAAATCAAAAGGATGCCATAAACTTATCCTTTTAAATAGAAATATTGATAGAGCATTGAATCTTGCTCAAGATTTCCCTGATTTAGAGATTGTTTGTAGAGGGTTAAACGAATTACAAGAAAACATATCACTATCTTCCATAGTTTTCACCAGTACTGCCGCTGAAGAGCCAATTATTGATCTCGCTAAAATTGAAAAATTAAATTTGAATAATAGACTTAAATTTATTGATATTGGTGTACCGAGAAATATATCTAATGATGTCAAACAACATGAATTTGTAAAATCATTTGATGTGGATGACTTACAAGAGGTCGTTTCAAGAAATCAAGAATTTAGACAGAAAATAGCAAAGGAAGCGGAATCTTTAGTAGAAGATGAAAGGATCATTTTTCTAGAATGGTGGGCAAGTTTAGAGGCCGTTCCAGTAATTAACAAACTTAGATCAGATTTGGAGTTAATTAGAAAAGAGGAATTGCAAAAAGCACTTAGCAGAATGGGACCAGATTTTTCGGCTCGAGAAAGAAAAGTTGTGGAAGCTTTGACTAAAGGAATAATTAATAAAATACTTCATACGCCGGTCACCAAGTTGAGAAGTCCTCAATCAAGAGAAGAAAGACAAGTTTCTTTGAAAATCGTTGAAAAATTGTTTTCTTTGGTAGAAGAGGATAAAAATAACTAACTTTTTCGATTTATATTAAGTTTTTCCAGTGATTTATCGAAATACCTTTGTAAACTGACCATTTGTATTTCTAAATATGCCCATAATCAGTTACTTTAAGTAGTTGTATATCTACCTCCATTAGATTGAATGAAGCGTGTGTTAGCCATAATCCTCGGAGGAGGAAAAGGTTCTAGACTTTACCCTCTAACAAAAATGAGGGCTAAACCAGCTGTGCCATTAGCAGGTAAGTATCGTTTGATAGATATTCCCATTAGTAACTGTATAAATTCAGGCATTGAAAAAATGTACGTATTGACCCAGTTCAATAGTGCATCTCTAAATAGACATATAGGAAGAACCTATAATTTAAATGGCCCTTTCGGCCAAGGATTTGTGGAGGTTTTAGCGGCACAACAGACTCCTGATAGTCCGAAATGGTTTGAGGGTACTGCTGATGCTGTAAGAAAATACCAATGGTTATTTCAAGAATGGGATGTTGATGAATATTTAATATTGTCAGGTGATCAACTGTACAGAATGGACTACAGTTTATTTGTTCAACATCATAGAGATAATGGCTCTGATTTAACAGTTGCAGCTTTGCCCGTTGATGAAGCTCAAGCAGAGGGTTTTGGACTAATGAGAACCGATGATGTAGGAAATATTAAAGAATTCAGTGAAAAGCCTACTGGAGAGAAGTTGAAGGCAATGGCAGTAGATACTTCAAAATTTGGATTAAGTAAAGAGTCAGCTGCCGAAAAACCATATCTAGCCTCTATGGGTATTTATGTTTTTAGCAGAAATACTCTTTTCGATCTTCTAAATAAATTTCCTAATTATACGGATTTTGGTAAGGACATAATTCCAGAAGCCCTCAATAGAGGAGATACTCTTAAAAGTTATGTATTCGATGATTATTGGGAAGATATCGGCACAATTGGGGCATTCTTTGAATCAAACCTTGCATTGACTGAGCAACCAAAACCTCCATTTAGTTTTTATGATGAGAAGTTTCCAATTTATACTAGACCTAGATTTTTACCCCCTTCTAAACTTGTAGATGCTCAAATTACTGATTCAATTGTTTGTGAAGGCACCATCTTGAAGTCATGCAGTATTTTACATTGTGTTTTAGGTGTAAGAAGCAGGATTGAAAGTGACTCGGTTCTTGAGGATACTCTTGTTATGGGAGCGGATTTCTTTGAATCCCCTGAAGAGAGGATTGAATTAAGAAAAGGAGGTGGAACGCCTCTTGGAGTAGGTGAAGGAACTACTGTAAAAAGAGCAATTCTTGATAAGAATACGAGAATTGGCGATAATGTCGTGATCATTAATAAAGATCGAGTAGAAGAAGCAGATAAGCCAGAATTAGGCTTTTATATCAGAAATGGAATTGTTGTAGTAGTTAAAAATGCAACTATTGCAAACGGAACTGTTATTTAAATCTTTTCCATCATTTTTCGCTGACATAAGTATTTTTTTTGAGCAATTTTGTTGAGTTACAGGCACACTGTATTTATTGAGTTTTTTTAATTTTTTATGTCCAAGGCACATTTTGGTTTAATAGGTCTTGGTGTTATGGGCGAAAATTTAGTTCTTAACGCAGAGAGAAATGGATTTTCTAGTGTAGTTTTTAATAGGACTTACTCAAAAACCGAAGAATTTTTACAAGGTCGTGGCCTTGGGAAGAATATAGAAGGAGCTGAAACTCTTCAAGAATTTGTTAATAAGCTAGAGAGACCTAGAAGAATTCTAATGATGGTAAAAGCTGGGCCCGCAACAGATGCTGTCATCGATAGTATTTCTGGATATCTCGAGGAAGGAGACTTATTAATAGATGGCGGCAACTCTCAATTTAAAGATACAGAAAGAAGGGTGAATACTCTTGAAAGTAAAAGTTTTGGATACATTGGAATGGGGGTCTCTGGAGGAGCTAAAGGAGCTTTAGAGGGTCCAAGTATGATGCCCGGTGGTACTAAGGCTTCATATGATGCAATAGAAAGCTTATTAACAAAAATGGCTGCCAAAGTTGATGACGGACCATGTGTTGCATATGTTGGGCCAGGGGGCTCAGGTCATTTTGTGAAAACTGTTCATAACGGAATTGAATATGGAATTGAACAAATACTTGCAGAAGCTTATGACCTTATGAAGAGAGTCAAAGGTATGAACGGTCAGCAAATGTCAGAGGTATTTGGTATTTGGAATAATACTGATGAATTAGCTTCTTATCTTGTTGAGATAACAGAGATTTGTCTAAATACAAAAGATGAGATAACTGGAGATGATGTCGTAGAAAAAATATTAGATAAAGCTGGTCAGAAAGGTACAGGGTTATGGACTGTTGTAAGTGCTCTAGAACTGGGGGTATCAGTCCCAACTATTTATGCATCTTTAAATGCAAGAGTAATGAGTTCTTTAAAAGAGCAACGTAGTGAGATTGAAAATACTATTCCATCTAAAGAGATAGAGGATTTTGATTTAGGAAATATATCAGATGGAATGAAACCTTTATTTGATGCTGTAGTCCTTGCCACAATAGCTAGCTATGCCCAGGGAATGGACATTTTAAGAGAAGCATCTGCAGTATATAACTATGGTTTGAATATGCCGTCAATTGCTCAAATATGGAAAGGTGGTTGCATAATTAGATCAAAATTATTAAGTAAAATTCAAGATGCTTATAACAAAGATCCTAATCTAAAAAATTTAATTTTTGATGCTTGGTTCAATAATGAAATTGCGACAAGATTAGATAACTTAGCTAAAGTTGTTTCTTCATCCACAAAAGCTGGTATACCAGTCCCATGTCTATCTAGTACCTTAGATTATTTGAATAGTTATAGAACCAATAGACTTCCTCAGAACCTTGTTCAGGCAATGAGAGACTGTTTTGGCTCTCATACATATGAAAGAATTGATAAGGAAGGTAGTTTTCATACTGAATGGATGAAATGATTGAAAAGGTTAAAAATGGATATACACTTAACATTTACAAAGACAAGTTAGAGCTATCTACAGCAGTTTTTAAGTTTATTGAAAGTAACATTATTCATACTTTAAAAAAGAAAGACAGGTTCAAATTTTGTGTAAGTGGAGGTTCAACTCCTAAATCTGTCTATACGCTTCTTTCAAAAAGTGATCTTAGATGGGATATGGTTGATGTCTTTTTAGGGGACGAAAGATGTGTTGATCCAAATTCAGAATTGAGTAACTCGTTAATGTTGAAGAATTCTTTGTTAACTAATTTTGGATCTAAAGCTTTTTTTTATGAAATTTTCAATGATTTAAATGCTGATGATGAAGCTACAAAAAATCAATTTATTTCTAAATTATTTGAAAAATGCGGATCAAACCTTCCAACTTTTGATTTAACATTATTAGGTCTTGGAGACGATGGTCATACAGCCTCACTATTCCCTTATCAAAAAAATAATAATGTAGATGATTTTGTTATTTTTAACGAAGGTAAAGGTTTAAAAAGAATTTCATTAACTCCAAAAGTTCTTTCAGCTTCTTCAAAGATAGTTTTTTTAGTTAGTGGAGCTTCTAAAAGAATTGCTCTTGAGAGGTTATTAGATGAAAAAGAGCCACCAGATAGAACACCATCAAAATTAATAAAATCTATTTATCAAATTTCAATTTTTTGTGATCAAGAATCAGCAAAAGAATTAGAAATTTAGTTAAAGTCTATTAATAATTTAAATTATTTAATGAGTAAGAAAAAATTTTTATTTCAGAAAAAGGAGTTTGATGGTTGGAAAACATTAAATGATACTGTTATGGGCGGATCAAGTTCAGCTTTTTGTGAAATTTCAAATTCGGGTTTGATATTAAAGGGAAATATTGTCGAGAAAGCGGGAGGATTTGTTAGTTGTAGATCCTCTACATATAAGCCTGCTTTAAATGTCTCTGAGTATTCATCCTTTGAATTAAATATTGATGGAAAAGGAAGAACTTTTAAATTTGCTGTCGCTTGTGAAGATGATCTACTAGGACTAACCGAATTTATTCCTGGTGGACTTAGATGGATTAAATCATTCCCAACAAAAAAATTCGGGACAACAAATGTTCAAATTCCTTTTAGTGAGTTAAACCCTTCAGTAAGAGCTAATAAAGTACGTTTCCCATTTAAATTCAAGCCATCTAAAATTAAAAGATTGCAACTATTACACTCTAAGTTTGGTGATGATGGATTACTTAATAATGAGTTTAGACAGGGTTCCATAAAAGTTTTAATTAAATCTATAAGTGTTATTTGAAAATCCACCTAAAAATATAGAGAGCTTAATCGCTAAGTCAGCAGATTTAACAAATAAGCCTTTTGTTCATTCTGTAGTAAAAATAAATGGTGAATTCGAATTCGAAGAAGAAGATATTGATTTAACAGTAAATATCTTATGTCGTGATAAAGAGGGTAAAAGGTTAGAAATTTATGATCTTGAATTAGAACTTTTTAAATCAAATAAAGAGTTGGTTTTAGTAATCTCTAAGCTTAACTTCCCTGATGAACCAATATTATGGTGTGGAGTTAAGACATTATGGATGGATAGCAATAATGGGAAAAAATGTAACTCACCAAAATACAGCGCTAGATTGGAAAATTTAGCAAATAGGATAAAAAGTTTTATTGATTAAGAAAATAAAATTTGATCTGATTTATAAATCAGTAACAGCCCCTAAACTTGATGTGCTTACGATTCTCGAATATTTTGAAAGAATTCCTCTTTTGTACTTCTGAATAGGTTTTACCCAATCTTTTTTTCTTTTTTCTAATTCTTCGTCAGATAAATCAACTTCAATTAGTTGTTTTACAGCATCTACTGTAATAAGATCACCTTGTTTTATTAGCGCAATATTTCCTCCTACAGCAGCCTCTGGAGCTATGTGACCCACAACAAGACCATAGGTCCCCCCGCTAAATCTGCCATCGGTAATTAAAGCCACCTTCTCTCCTAGCCCTTGACCAACAATCGCAGATGTTGGAGCTAACATTTCTCTCATGCCTGGACCTCCTACAGGACCTTCGTTTCTAATAACAACAACATCACCATCTTTGATATCGTTATTTAATATCGATTTTAAACAATCTTCTTCACTTTCAAAAATCTTTGCGGGACCAGTTAATACAGGGTTTTTTACTCCGCTAATTTTGGCTACAGAACCTTCGCTGGCTAAGTTACCTTTTAATATCGCTAGATGTCCTTTTTTATAAAGAGGGTCATCTATGTCTCTTATGACATTTTGATTTGTTGGAGGCTTATCTGGAATACTCTGTAAGTATTCTGAGATGGTTTTGCCTTCAATGTTTTTGCAATCGCCATGAATTAATCCTGCATTCAAAAGTATTTTCATTACTTGTGGAATCCCACCTGCCTTGTGAAGATCAACCGTCACATATTTCCCACTCGGTTTAAGGTCACAAATTACGGGTACTTTTTGTCTGATTCTCTCAAAATCATTAATGTTGATATCTATTCCTGCAGTATTAGCAATAGCTAAGATGTGCAATACCGCATTTGTTGATCCGCCAATTGCCATAATTACTGATATTGCATTTTCAAATGCTTTCTTTGTCATTAGGTCTAGAGGTCTTATATCTTTTTCTATTGCAGATACTAATATCTCAGCACTTTTATCTGCACTTATTTCTTTTTCAAGATCTTCAGCAGCCATAGTGGAACTGTGAGGAAGACTTAACCCTAATACTTCAATAACCGCAGACATTGTATTAGCTGTAAACATTCCTCCACAGCTACCAGCACCAGGAATACAATTTTTCTCAACCTGGATTAGCCTTTCTTCATTAATTTTGCCTGATGTTAATTGACCAACAGCTTCAAAAGCACTAACAACAGTAAGATCTTCTCCATGCAATTTCCCAGGCTTTATTGTCCCTCCATAAATGAAAATTGAGGGAATATTCATTCTTGCAATCGCAATCATTGCACCCGGCATATTTTTATCACATCCACCTATAGCAAGTACTCCATCCATACTCTGAGCATTGCATGCTGTTTCAATTGAATCAGCAATAACTTCTCTTGAAACTAGGGAATATTTCATGCCTTCTGTTCCCATAGAAATGCCATCACTTACTGTTATAGTCCCAAACATCTGAGGCATCCCACCTGATCTTTTTATTGATTCTTCAGCTTTTAGAGCTAACTTATTTAAACCCATATTGCATGGTGTTATGGTGCTGTATCCATTTGCAACTCCAATAATAGGTTTATTAAAATCTTCATCATTAAATCCAACAGCTCTTAACATTGATCTGTTAGGGGATCTTTGCACACCTTGGGTTATTGCCGATGATCTGAGTTTATTCATATTATTTGAGAACCTTTTTTATTCTATTGCCCCAACTCTTCAAGTTGCTTCCTCACATCAGCAATTGCAGAATTAAGTTGCTCAACTTTCTTCTCCAAATTCTCTCCTTCAGCTTCATTTATATTTTCATTTGAATCAATCGCTTCTGAGCCGTCTTGAATTCTAGAGGAATACATCATTGCTTTTTGTTTTTTTTCCTCCTTTCTTTTGTCTGCTTCGGATATTAACCACAAAGCTAGACCTGCTGCTCCAATAAAAGCACCGCTTATTAATGATAAAAGATTATTTGAAGACGAATCTCTGTATTCAGACATTGGTAAAATATTTACTCATATATTCTATATTAGTTCTTATCTTGAAATATAGTACTTAAACGCGATAGAGGATTCCCAATACCCGGTACTAATAATTGTGTTTTTTCGTCTTCCTCATCTATGCAAGAAGTGTAAATTACCTGACTAGGGAGTATTTTTGCAATTTCATTTAACCCTTTATTTGAGCAAATAGCAGTTATTAAAAGAATCCTATTTGAATCAACACCTAATTCCTTTAATTTAATTAAAGTTTCTAATGTTGCTGATTTTGTTGTTATTTGTTCTGAATAAAATATAACTCCTTCATTTGATTCAATAGTTTTAGGAAGTTCTCCTAATGAAAGAGTTCCATTAGGAATAACCTCCTTAGATCCCAACCAAAGAGATAACCCTTCGGGCAACATTGCAAGCACTTTTATTGGATAATCATTATTAATAAAGAATCCATCTGCGTCTCCATTATCAGTATTTACTATTTCTTTTTTATATGGCAGCCAATTACGTAATGCTTCATATGTAAGCCATTTCCCTAATTGCTCATATCCTGTTGAGTACAAAATATTTGGAGTATTTTTTTCTCGCAATATTGAAAGCCAATGTTTTATTAATGGATGAGGAGGAACAATAACCTTTAGTGACATTGCCATATATTTTCCTTTAAGATACTCTTACAAACTTTAAATACTTAAGTTCTAAAATACAGTTTTATTATGATTAAATCAATTGTTTTCCCTTCACTAAAAAATGCATTAATTGCATTATTGCTTGTTGGAATTATATTTTTTAATTCTGTAAATTCTGCATGGGCTAAAAGACCTCCTGAGATTAGAAACCAGCAAGACCTTAATTTAGAGCCAGATATGCATGGTCAAGACTTAAGCGGTAACGAATACGTTAAGTTTGATTTGAATGGGTTTAATTTCAGTGAAAGTAATTTGGAAGGGGCGGTTTTCAATAATAGTAAATTGCAAAACTCAAAGTTTACTGGAGCAAATTTAAGAGATGCACTAGCTTATGCAACAGACTTTACAGATGCTGATCTTTCGGATGTTAATTTTACTAATGCCTTATTAATGGAGAGTAATTTTGAAGGTGCAAAAATAGATGGTGCAGATTTTACTGATGCTGTTCTTAGTCGTACACAACAAAAACAATTGTGTGCGATTGCTAATGGCACAAATAGTTCTACAGGAGAGAGTACAGAATATAGCTTAGGTTGTTAATCATCAAAGATGAAAAAAAAAATTCCAGTTATTGTTGTTTCGGGATTTCTTGGTTCAGGTAAAACAACTTTTCTTAGATATTTGTTAAAGGAGAGTAATAAAAAATTTGGTTTAATAATCAATGAATTTGGTGATGTTGGAATTGACGGTGATTTGATTAAAAGTTGTTATAAATGTGAGGAATCTGAAGACGACTGCGTTATCGAATTAAACAATGGATGTTTATGTTGTACTGTTCAAGATGATTTTGTTCCATCAATAAAAGCTCTCCTAGAATTTAATCCCCCTATTGAATCAATAATTATCGAAACAAGTGGCTTGGCACTTCCAATCCCCTTAATTCAAGCACTTAACTGGCCTGATATTAGGTCTTCGATCTTTCTTGATGCAGTTGTTGGTATCGTTAATGGAGAATCAATGCTCAATGGTTCACCAATTAATGATTTAAACAAAATAACAAAACAATATAATGAAACAGATAAAATTGATCACAACGTCACTATAGATGAACTTTTTGAGGAGCAACTAGAAGTTTCTGATATCGTTTTAGTCTCAAGATCAGATATCTTAAATGATGATCAATTTGACGTTGTAAAAAATAAAATTCAAGGAAGTCTAAACTCATCTACACCAGTCCTTAAATCAAAGAATGGCAAAATTGATTTAAATTATTTATTTGATTTTAATTTTAAAAAAGAGACTTATAAAGAATTTTTAACTGAAGAACATGACCATAATCATGTTGAACTTGTATCAGATTCATTTAAATTAAATTATTTCCTTGAAAAAAATGATTTTGAAAAGGAGATGTCAAAAATCTTGGATGAATTAAATATTCTTCGAATAAAAGGACGTATTTGGATACCAAACAAATCATTGCCTTTACAAATACAAATTGTTGGAAAGAAAATTAATACTTGGTTTGAAGAAGCTCCAGACAATTGTTGGAGACCAAATGATAATGCTGGGCTTGAATTAGTAATAATTTCCTTTGATGAAAAATCTATAAAAACTTTCAACAGAAAAATTAAAGAGAAATTTAAGATTTTAAGTGACCCAAAAATAGCAATTTGACTTTATAGTTAGCTGTCGGGATACTTACTTCAGTAGAAAGTCCAAGATGGAAAATCCAAAAATTGCTTTAAAACAAATAATCTCTGAAGACGTTACATCAATTGATAAAATAAAATGTTCAAAATGTGGAGGGGCAGGAAATTTTAAAACTCCTGAAAATTCTAGAAGAACTTGCTTAGTTTGTTTTGGTAAAGGCTATATAAAAATTTAATAACTCAGATTATCCTAGGTTAAAAATATTTGTTTATTAATCAAGACTACTTTTTAATAAATTTTAAACTAATCTTTTAATAGAAATTAATTTTTAATTGGACCAATTTGCTGTAAAAGTTTTTGTAAGACTAAGACCCTCAGTTTTAGATCCAGCAGGAGAAGCCACCAAATCTGCTTCTATAAAACTTGGAGCCGAGGGAATAAAATCACTACGTATAGGAAAAATGATTGAAGTAAAAATAGAAGGTAATGATGAAAACGAAGTAAGAGGAAAAATTGATTTATTGTGTGATAGGTTATTCGCAAATACTGTTATTGAAGATTATGAGTATTCACTAGAAAAATTATAAGATGGATAATTTTACTGTAGGAGTTGTTGTCTTCCCTGGTTCTAATTGTGATCGTGATGTTTCATGGGCATTGGAAGGTTGTCTTGACATAAGAACAAAATACTTGTGGCATGAGTCTTCAGATTTAAGTGTTGTAGATGCCATAGTTTTACCTGGAGGATTTAGCTATGGTGATTATTTAAGATGCGGAGCAATTGCGAGATTCTCTCCATTAATAAATGCCTTGGATGAGTTTGTTAAAAGCGGGAAAAGAGTTTTAGGAATCTGTAATGGGTTTCAAATTTTGACAGAATCAGGGTTTTTGCCTGGTGCTCTTGTTGCAAATAAAAATCTTAATTTTATCTGTGATGACGTTGAACTGGATATTATTTCTTCAAAAGGAGGTTGGTTTAATAATGGAGATGAAAAACAAACTATTAAGTTGCCAATAGCGCATGGGGAAGGAAGATATCATTGTGATTCTGATACTTTAAAAAAACTTTTAGATAATGAATTGATCGCTTTGAGATATAAAAATAATCCTAATGGATCCTCATTTGATATCGCCGGCATAACTAATGAAAAGGGAAATGTTCTAGGTTTAATGCCTCATCCAGAGAGGGCATGTGACAAGACAATTGGTGGGACTGATGGTCTCTTTACATTAAAATCTTTAATATTGAAATAAAAAAAGACCCCAATTTTGGAGGTCTTTTTTGTTTGATTCCGTTATTAATTAAACAGTAGCTTTTACTTTGGGATCTAAATCACCTTTAGCGTATAGATCAGCGAAATAATTAGTGCTGTTTTGTTTGATCTTACTTGCTTGACCTTCGCACCAGAACTGCTTGTATCTGTCAAGACAAACTTGCTTCATGTATTTTCTAGCAGGTTTGTTGAAATGTCTTGGGTCAAAGTTTGCCTTGTCAGCAAATGCTGCCTCTCTAACCGCGGCAGTGAAAGCAAGTCTGTTATCGGTATCAATGTTGACTTTCCTAACTCCATTTCTTATTCCTTCTTGAATCTCTTCAACAGGAACACCATATGTTTGTGGAATATCACCACCATATTTGTTAATGATATCCAACCATTCCTGAGGTACTGAACTAGATCCATGCATTACAAGATGTGTATTTGGTAGTGCTTTATGGATTTCAGCAATTCTACTTATCGCAAGAACTTCTCCTGTTGGCTTCCTTGTGAATTTATATGCACCATGACTTGTACCTATAGCAATTGCTAATGCATCAACTTTTGTTTTAGCAACAAAATCTGCTGCTTCTTCAGGATCAGTCAAAAGCATATCTGTAGAAAGTTCACCTTCAAATCCATGACCATCTTCTGCCTCACCTTTTCCTGTTTCTAATGAACCTAAGCAACCTAATTCTCCTTCAACACTAACTCCAACTGAATGTGCAAAATCTACTACTTTTTTAGTAACTGCAACATTATATTCGTAACTAGCAGGTGTCTTTGCATCTGCTTCTAGAGAACCATCCATCATTACTGATGTGAAACCATTTATTGCTGCTGAATAACATGTTGATGGCTCATTACCATGGTCTTGGTGCATTACTACTGGAATATTAGGATATGTTTCTGTAGCAGCAAGGATTAGATGACGTAGGAAAATTTCTCCTGCATAATTTCTTGCCCCTCTTGAAGCTTGGAGGATTACAGGACTATCAGTTTCATATGCTGCTTCCATAATTGCTTGAACTTGCTCAAGGTTATTGACATTGAAAGCTGGAATACCGTAACCATTCTCAGCAGCGTGATCTAAAAGTAGTCTTAGTGGAACGAGGGCCATAATTAAAATAAGTTAAATGCTGTATAAAGCATATGTTTCCGAGAGTTTAGTATAAAGAGGTATCAAATGTCACGTCATTAGATATACAAAATACTAAATTTAAGAAACTAATTTTATGACCCAGAGTATATTTTTAGGATTTTTTAGTTAGTAAGTGTATCCTGCCACAAACAATTGCTCATCAGATGAAGGTTGAGATCCTGCTACATAGACACCTTTTGAAGCTTCAGAGTTTGCCTGGGCTCTTGCTATTAATGCTTTTTGACCCCCTTCAACGTCGCTTCCTTTCCAGGCCTTTAAGCATGAGTGCTGTAATGCTCTTCCATAGGAGAATGAAATATTCCATAAAGCTTTCCTGTAAAGAGTGTTCATATTATTTAAATATACAGAAGCAGCTTCTTCGCTTAACCCTCCTGATAAGAAAACTATTCCAGGAACAGATGCAGGAACGCATCTTTCCATAGTTTTTATTGTCATTTCAGCAACTTTCATAGGATCAGCCTTTGTTGGACAATCTGCTCCATTAACAGTCATAGAAGGTTTTAATAGAGTTCCTTCTAGAAAAACTCCATTTGCTTGACAGGCAATATAAACCTGTTTTATTACCTCTTCTTGGACTTCAGCAGTTTTTTCAATAGTATGGTCACCGTCCATTAAGATTTCTGGTTCAATAATAGGTACCAAACCAGATTCTTGAACGGATCTTGCATACCTTGCTAATCCCCAGGCATTCTCTTGAATTGATAGTTTTGAAGGACAACCATCATTTGTAATTTGCAGGACTGCTCTCCACTTTGCAAATCTTGCACCTTGTTCATAATATTTTGCTGCTCTTTCAACTAATCCATCTAGGCCAGAGCAAAAAGTTTCTACATTTCCTCCTCCAGGAAGTGGATTTAGACCTTTATCGACCTTTATACCTGGAATAATACCTAAATCATTTAGTTTCTTAACCATTGACTCACCATCTTGGTGATTCTGATAAAGAGTTTCTTCGAAGAGAATTGCACCACTTATATACTTCCCAAGACCTTCTGTAGTGAAAAGCATTCCTCTATATGCCTTCCGATTGTCTTCAGTATTCTCAACCCCAATTCCAGCTAGTCTTTTACCTACTGTTTTAGTTGATTCATCTACCGCTAATATGCCTTTCCCTTTAGAAGCTAGTAATTGAGCATTCTCTTTAAGCTCATTTTTGTAATAATTTAAAGCCATTCTTTAATAATTCAATTCAATTGATTTTTCCAGAATATGAAAAAAAAATAAAATCAATCCAATACTTTATCGGGTGATAATTGCTACTTATCAATGTATAGCTTTAAATTTTGATTCTTAATCCGCTTTTTGAAGATTCTCTTATGGCTTCGCAAACTTTATGACTCGCAAGTCCCTCACATAATCCTGGAATGATAGGTGTTTGATTAAAAATACTCTCAGCCCATAAATTTTGAATTCTTAATACTGGAGCTATTCTTCCATCAGTCCATGTTTTTTCAAAATTAAATCTTGAATCTGCAGTTAGATTTTGTATTTTATTTTCATTGTTTGAATATTTCAAATTAAAACCATGGACATAATCTTTTTGGTTCTCGCTTTTGAGAATAAGTGAACCTTCGCTTCCATATATTTCTAAACTAAAACCTCTACCATTTTTAGAAATCGATGATAGAGATACCTGACATGGAATAAGATTGGAGCTATAGTTAGATATTTCTATATTAGCCAGACAAACATCCTCGCTAGTAACATAATTAAAATCAGACGAATTAGATAAAGGTCTTTTTTTGATTGATGTTGCTAACTTGCCAGATACATTTATTGATTCTCCAAAAAACCAATTCAACATGTCGAATGCATGAGTACCTAAGGCGCCAATAACTCCTCCACCTTTTTCTTCCAAAGAATACCAATTCCAAGCTCTTTTAGGGTCAGATCTGCTACCCATTAACCAATCTAATTTGACTAAATATATTTCTCCTAAAATATTTTCATCAATAAGTTTTTTTGTCTGAAGAAAAAGGGGTACTGCTCTATATTCGAAATCAACACATACACTTAAGTTATTAATCAAAGATATCCTCTGAAGCTCTTCTATTTCAGAGGATGATATTGAAACAGGCTTTTCTAATAGCAAATTTTTATTATTCTCAAGAGCTTGTTTTGCTAATTTAAATCTTGATTCAGGAGGAGTAGCAATAATAATACCATCAATTTCTTGAGATTTAACTAAGTCTTCCCAATCATCAAAAAAATCTAATCCAGTTTCTTTTTCTAGAATTGATTTTTGCTTTTTGTCATAATGATAAATAGCAACAGGCGTTAAATAATTCGACTCTTTTAACGCTTCTAAATGTACTTTTTTACCAAACCCAAGTCCAGCGATTGCTATTTTTAATTTTTTATTTTTAGAATACATTCTTATCCGCTATTAAACTCTGAACAGCTATTTTCAATAACTAAATCTATTAGTTCATCATTATTGGAAGTTTGCCACTTAGAATTGAATTGAGGTATTCCATTTATGGAAGTATCTTTAAACTTTTTTTCATTGCAATTAATTCTCATTACATAAAGCGTTAACTCTCCATCATCATCAGAATTGGTTGGATTTTTGAAGAACTTTGTTAAGACACTTATTTCACCATTTGGAAGCGGTTTAATACTTCCTTTATCAAGCCATTCTTTCCCTGCATTATTCTCTTTTAGTAGGACCCAGTCAACATTTCCTATCCCATAAGAATATGGCGCAAAATTTAAAATAAAGAACAAAAGGCTTAAAGAAAAATAAAAGAAATTTGAAATAATTCTCATTTTATATCTTTGCTTTTGCAAGTTCTTTTACACCATGAATTTTTAAAATTTTAGTAAGAGTATCCTTGAGATCTTTCCTTTTAACTATTACATCAACAAAACCATGCTCAAGCAGATATTCAGCTGTTTGAAAATTATCGGGTAATTTTTCTCTTAAAGTTTGTTCTATAACCCTTCTTCCAGCAAATCCAATAAGAGCTTTGGGTTCCGCCAAAATTAAATCACCTAACATTGCAAAGCTTGCTGTTACTCCTCCAGTGGTTGGATGAGTTAATAAGGGCATATAAAGAAGATTTTTCTCTTTATGTTTTTTTAGTGCTCCAGATATTTTTGCCATTTGCATGAGACTTAACATGCCTTCTTGCATCCTTGCGCCTCCTGATGCGCAAACGATAAGAATTGGAAAATTTTCTAAAGTTGCTCTCTCAATTATCCTTGTAATTTTTTCTCCAACTACCGAACCCATGGATCCTCCCATAAATCTAAAATCCATAACAGCTAATGCTAAAGGCATTGAATTTACAGAACAGATACCTGTTACGACTCCATCTCTTAAACCTGTGCCTGCTTGACTTTCTTTAATTCGATCAGCATATGATCTTCTATCTTTAAAACCTAAAGGATCTGTTGGACTTAGTGAACTATCAAACTCTTCGAATGAATTTTTGTCAGCAATAATATTTATCCTTTCATCGCTATTAATCCTATTGTGGTGTCCACAATTACTACAAACATTGAAATTTGAAATCAGGTCTTTTCTATAAGCTACTTGCGAACATTCTGAACATTTAACCCACAAACCATCTCCCTCATCTGTATCTTGCGAAACTTTCCCAACAAATTGATCTTTACGCCTCGCGGCAAACCAGTCGATTAATGACACAACATTTCCTGTTTTTTCTATTTAAATCTAAATAAGGTACTTTTATCAAGAAAGATATATAAAAATTAGAGAATCTATAGATTGAAAAATCCTTAAAATACAAAAGTATTATAATTTGAGTTGATAATCGAAATTAATTATTATTTATTTTTCTCTTCAATCATTTTATGAATTATTGGAGTAAGAATTAGTTCCATTGCGAAACCCATTTTTCCACCATTTACAACGATACTTGTTGGACTTGACATGAATGAATCGTTAATCATTCCAAGCAAGTATTGAAAATCAATACCCCATTTCTCTCTTGCCCCTTTTCTGAAATGTATGATCACAAAGCTCTCATCAGGAGTTGGGATATTTCTGCATATGAAAGGATTTGAAGTGTCAATTGTGGGTATTCTTTGGAAATTAATATCGGTTTTGCTGAATTGTGGGCAGATGTGATTTATATAATCAGGCATTCTTCTCAATATCGTATCCACAATGGTTTCCGCTGAGTAACCTCTTTCTGCATTATCTCTATGGATTTTTTGAATCCACTCTAAATTTGTTATCGGAACAACGCCAACAAGTAAATCAGCATAGGATGCCACATTGTATCCATCACCTTCTACCCCGCCATGCAAACCTTCATAAAAAAGTACGTCTGTTCCCTCAGGAATATCTTCCCATGGAGTAAATTGTCCAGGTTCTAGTGATGTCCCAAGTCTTGTATTATGTTCTTCGGCTTCTTCAAGACTATGTAGATAATATCTTTTTTTTCCTCCTCCAGTTTCACCATAGATTTTAAAAAGTTCTTCTAACTTGTCAAAAAGATTAGCCTCTGGACCAAAATGAGAGAAATTTTCACCTTTTGAAAGAGCGTCTGCCATCGCTTTTTTCATAGGCATTCTTTCAAATCTGTGGTAACTGTCACCTTCTACAACTGCAGGAACAATATCTTCTCTGGCAAAAATATGCTCAAATGCTCTTTTTACTGTACTTGTTCCTGCTCCTGAAGATCCTGTTACAGCGACTACTGGATGACGTTTTGACATTTTTTAAAAACAATATCTAATGATTCTGACAGGTCATATGCCAACTTTATGTTTTACTTAAAAATATTTTTTTATTTATTAATTTTTTTTTAAATTTCATCCAATATTTTTTCTCCGATTTCACTGCAAGATAATACTTCAGAAGATTCATCAGCTAAATCGGCTGTTCTAAATCCTTTTGATAAAACTTTATCAATGGCAGTTTCTAAATTTTCTGCAGCTTCTTCTTCATTTAATCCAATTTTTAACATCATGGAAACAGATAAAAGCATTGCAATAGGATTCGCTATGTTTTTACCAGCTATATCAGGAGCCGAACCATGAACAGGTTCAAAAACTCCTGGCCCATCATTGTTTAGAGAAGCAGAAGGAAGCATACCAATAGAACCAGTTAACATTGCGGCTAAGTCGCTTAAAATATCTCCAAATAAATTACTTGTTAAAATTACATCAAATTGACCAGGATCTCTAACTAATTGCATTGCTGCATTATCAACGTACATATTGATTAGAGATATATTTTTATCTTTTGAGGTGATATTTAAAACTGTATCTCTCCATAATTGACTAACCTCAAGAACGTTTGATTTATCAACAGAACATATTTTTTTATTTCTTTGGTTAGCAATTTTTATTGCTATTTCTGTTATTTTCTCTATTTCGGCCGAATCATAAACCATCGTATTGAAAGCTTTTGGGATTTTTGTATTTGTTATATATCCTCTTGGTTTCCCAAAATAAATTCCCCCTATTAATTCTCTTATAACAATAAGATCTACATGCTCAACGATTTCTTTTTTTAATGTACTTGCATCTAATAGAGATTTTCTTATTTTGACAGGCCTGATATTTGCGAAAAGGTTTAGGGCAGATCTTAACTTTAGTAATCCACTTTCTGGCCTTAATTCTCTTGCAAGAGAGTCATATTTAATATCGCCTACACATGCTAAAAGTACAGCATCACTTTTTTTGCATTGATCAAGTGTCTCATCTGGAGCAGGAGTCCCATATTTTTCATAAGCTATCCCTCCAAATAATTCTTCAATAATCTCAATATCGAAATTATGATTTTTTGAAAGCTTTTTTAAAACTTTTTTTGAAACTTCTGAAATCTCTGGTCCAATTCCGTCCCCTGACAATAAAACTATCTTATATTTCTTCATTTGAATTTTTGTTTATTAAGAACAATAAATTATTGTTTGTCTAATTGTCTAAGTTTTTTTGCTAATTCTGGTAATTTTTTAAATATACTTGAACTCCTTAGCCATGATTTATTTTCCATCGCGGGGAAACCACTAATCACCTTGCCATCTTCTATGTCACAATGAATTCCGCATTTTGAACTCGCAATGACATTATTCCCAACTTTTACTCTATTATTAACACCTACTTGCCCTGCCAAAATAACACCATCTCCAATATTTGCTCCTCCAGCTATACCAACTTGAGCTGCAAATGCACAATTCTTTCCAATTTTAACTCCATGACCTATTTGTATTAAATTATCCAATTTTGTTCCCTCATCAATAAAAGTAAATCCAACTGCGGGCCTATCAATACAACAATTAGTTCCAATTTCAACAAAACTCATTATTTTTACACCACCTTTTTGAGGCATCTTTACCCATTTGCCATTTTTAGGAATAAAACCAAATCCCTCTGATCCAATAACAGAATTTGAATTAATTACACAATTATTTTTTAGAGTGGTATTTTCGTAAATAACACAATTTGGATGAATTATATTATTGTTGCCTATTAGAACATTGCCTAAAATTGATGCTCCAGAAAGAATACGATTATTATCACCAATTACAGTATTTTCTCCAATATATACATTAGGTCCAATATGGCAATCTGCTCCAATTATTGCTTTTGAATCTATAACCGCTGAAGCGTGAACTCCTGGTTTGAAATTGATATTTTTATATAAACAATCCAATACTTCTGCAAATGCAATTCTTGGGTTTTTAACGATTATGTTGGATATATTGTGTTTCTTTAGGGTACTAATGACTTCTTCGTTATTAGTAGTTATTATTGCAGATGCTTTAGTTTGATCTAATTTTTCTTTAAGGATATTATTTTCTTCTAAAAAAGATATTTGATTTTTAACTGCAGCATCTAATGAGGCAGCATCATCTATATATAAATCTTCAAAAATATTGGCCCTAATAAAATTTGAATTTCCTTTTTTTATTAGATCAACTAAATCACTTAAAAGCATTTTTCAGTTTTAATTTTTTCTAAGAGAGAGCAAGAACATCTCTGTGTACGACAATTACCGAGGAGTTGTTATTTTCTTTATTATTTAAGATACTTCTTAATTTGTCGCTACTTATTGATACTAAACCTTTTGCAACCTCTTTATCATTTGTATTTACGATTTTAACTGCCTGATTAATCGTAAAGTTTCCTTCTACATTCTTAACACCAACCGCTAAAAGTGAAGCACCTTTTTTTTTAATTGCAAAAGAAGCGCCATCATCTAAAGTAATTTTCCCTACTGTTTGAATTGCATGTGAAAGCCAACTTTTTTTGTTTCCTATAGGTTTTTCTACTGGATAAAATAAAGTTCCAATTTTATTATCATTAAAAATTTCAATTAAGTTTTTTTTATTAGTTCCATCCATTAGTTGGACTTCGACTCCTCCTTTTGTTGCTATTTCTGCAGAAATTAATTTTGTAGAAATTCCTCCTGTTCCCCATTCATTATGTGAGTTTTGAATATTTTTATCTTTAATTTCCTTTAATTCACTATTATGAACTTCTTTAATAGGTTGCGCATCTTTATTATTACGTGGATCTTTTGAGTATAGATTTTCAATATCGGTTAATAAAATAAGCTTGTTAGCATTTATAGCCAAGGCAACTAAAGCAGAGAGGGTATCATTATCTCCATATTTAAGCTCTTCATTTGCTACGGTATCATTTTCATTTACTATTGGAATAACATTTAAATCGATTAATTTTTTTAACGTTTTAGAAGCGTTATTAAAGGATTCTCGTGAATTGAAATCAGCTTTAGTTAATAAAATTTGAGCAATATTATGACCTAATTTATTAAATACTTTATCGTATAAGGACATTAAATTAACTTGACCTACTGCAGCTGTAGCTTGAAGGGTACTTAAATCATTTGGTCTCGTTTTAATATTTAATTTTTGGCAACCTAATCCAACGGCTCCACTAGTTACTAAAATTAATTTGTTTCCTTTTGAAAGAAAACTTGTAAAGGATCTAGAAAGGTTTTCAATAACTTCTTCTGTAGATGTTTCATCTGTTCCTCTTAAAATACTAGTACCAATTTTTATAACCCAAGTTTTCATTTTATAAAATGAGAAATTAATTTTTCTATTATCAAAGTTAAATTAAATTTTATAGGCAAGCCATCTCTATTTAATCGCTTAACTAATATTGTTTTTATATCACATCTATTCCCAACAATAATATCTGTAAAAATTCTGTCGCCAATAATGGCTATATTTTTTGGCTCTCTGCCAATTTCTTTGATAGCAGACAAAGTTACTTTTTTTCTTGGTTTTGATGCATTGTATTTATACCTTAAATTTAATTCTTTCGCTATTTTTGCGATTCTTTTTTTTGATGGATTATTACTTATTAGATACAAGGAGAAAAGTTTTTTAGATTCTATGATCCAATTTTTTACAACTTTTGGGATCATATTAGATTTTCTATTTACTAAAGTCCCATCCACATCTAGCAATAAAGAATTAATTCCTTTTTTTTGCAATTCAGATTGAGAAATATTATATATTGGTAAGTTTGAATCCCAATAGACTTTTAGGATAGATCTCATTGATTTTAGGAACTACTTTTTTCAAGCTCAGTTTCAATCAAAGGTTGAATTCTATCGAACTCATCATCTTCAACTAATAAGGCACCTTTGTCTTTTAACTTACCCACAATAAAAAAAGGATCTAGTGGTATATATAAACCATATTCTTGATCAAAAAGATTAAAGTTAACGAGTAATTCATAACTCTCACTATCATCATCGACGTAATCTTCTTCTAATTCATCGTAAATTGGTTCTTCAAGTTCTCCTGATACTGTTAATGTTACTGCTGATCTGATAAGTCTTAAATCATGTTCTTGAAGAACTGCTTCAGCATTTTTTAGTATTTGTTCATTTTTATCTATTTTCTCAATTAATTCAGGTTCATCTTTTTCATTTATCTTAAAAAGACTTACTGGAGTATCAACTGGTGTTAATAAAGCATATTCTTGGCCTTCAACACTTACTAATTGTTCAAGATAACAAAATAGCTCGTTTCCATTTGAGTCATTTAATAAAAGAGTCTGTGCATCATAATTATCATTTGAATTGGCTTCTTTCATTTAAAAATTATCTATCCTTTTTAATACTAATATTTTATCTGACGTTTACCAGCTATTTCTTCTAATTCAGGACCCTCTTCGATCCATTGTTCAAGTATTATTTTTGCTGAAAAACTATCAATTAATCCGGATTTATCTTTTTTTATTCCAAATCTTTCTGAAGATTCCCAAGTTGAACTATGTTCATTGACATAAGAAAATGGAAGCTTTAATTCATTTGAAAGTAATTGACCGTAATTTTTACAGTCAATAGCTTGAGTGGTCATTTGACCTTCATCATCTAGCGGAATACCCACAATAAAACCAGTCAAATTATATTGATTTATATAATTTTTAATGATTTTAATCTCTTGATTATTTTCAAATCGTTTTACTGCTGGAAGTATATTTGATGTTATGCAGAGGGGATCACAATAAGCTAATCCTATTCTTTTGGTACCTATATCCAAACTCAAAATTGACTTGGGTTTGGGTTTGCAAAATTTCACTTAGTTTTTAATGGAAAAGGAGATGGATATGGATTACCTTGTGGACTTAATTTTTCAAAGATTGATTCCAAAGATTGATTTATTATATTTACTTGTTTGGCTTCATTCTTAATTATTGTGTTCCTAATAAGAATTAATTCTTGATTTTTTTCTTTGATATTACACTCTTCGAGAAAAACATTTAATTGAGAATTTTCTTTATAGGTTTTTAAATATGAAACAGGTGATTTTTCAAAAAATCTTTTTATAAATTCTTTTAAAATTGAATTGAATCTGTTATCCCAATATTTACTTATAGTTAAAGTATAAATTTCCTCATTTTGATAATTAATATCTTTTAAAATTGTACATAAAACTGAATTTTCATATATTAAGGCACCACTCTTAGAATTATTTCTCTTAAGAATGTCGACTTGATCAAAATCTAAAATATTTCTTATTAAGGGAGATTGATTTGATCTTATGAAATTAACTATTTTTAATATATTTTGTTTATTAATGTTTTGGAATTCATTAATTAATGTATAGGCATTGGTATTTTGATTTGTAGGTTTATTTAGATCAGAACCATCCCAAAGGATTATCTCTCCTAACGGTTGAAAGCCTAATTCTCTTGAGTTTGATATGAGGTCAACATTATTTATATCTGAATTAATTATCCAACTTGAAGTTTTGATTTCTTTTATTGAGATAGATTTTTTTATCAATCCTAAAGTTAATTGTTTATCTGTTAAAGAACAATTGCTATTAATCAACTTGGGCTTAGATATTTTTAAGCAAGTCTCTTTTTTGTTTAAAGGGAAAATATTCAAATAACCAATAATTTCGTTTCCACGTATAGCAATTATGCATTTATTTTTATTTTTCTTAAGGTTATTTAAAAAAATTTTTAAGTCATCAAAGGTATTTATAATAGCCATCTTTAAAAACCAATTATTCAATTCCTTATTTTTAATATCTATTAATAGGTTAATGTGCCTTATATGGAGTTCTTCAAAAGTTACTTCCATTCCTTTTTTAGATTGAAAAGAATAAGAGGTATCTTTTTTCATTTACTTTTTTTCTCTTATTAATACTATAGGGGTTTTTTCATCTCCATTGCCAGCTGGATTAGATATTAAGTTTCTTTTGAGTATTTTGTTTACTGTTTTATTTGAACTAGCTAAGACTTTCACACCTCCAAGATCATTAACATCGACTACAGCAACATCTATATTTAGATACTTGGAGACTTCCTTACAAAATAAATCCGCATTGAGAGGACCCATTACTATACTCTTATCGTAAGGTTTAACTGTACCACTTATATCATCAATGAGGGATGATTCCGAACCTGTTAACCTATAAAACATACCTTTAATACCAACTAATTTGAAGAGAAATCCAACAAATAGGGCTAAGGTTATTCTTGTGACTCCGATTTTATTTATTAGTAATTGCATGCCGCAAGCTGTTGCGAGACTGCTTGTAGGGTGAAAAAAATAACATAAAGCTTTTGAAAATAAACTATATTCTAAATTTTTAGGGGAAATATATCTATTTTGCATAATTGCTAGTGGACTCTCACCGATCGTTAAAATATCATTTTTTTCTACAATTCCTTTACAATACTCAATCACAGTATTTACTGGGTTATCAAAGCAACCAAGTAAATCAGTTTTAATAGCAAAAGCTTTATATTTATTATTTAAAGGAATTTCAAAAACTTCTTTCGGCATTTGTTTTTGACCATCTAAATTAATTAAGAAACAATCCTTTTTATTTGAAATACCAAAATGTCCATAATTCTCCCAATATATTTTTAACCATAGATATTTTATTTTTTTTCTAAAATTATTATTGCTAAATTTATATATGATTCTTACAAATAATTCTGAATTTGACTTGATAATTGTTGTTGGCCAGTAATTTTTTAAATTCTTAATTGTATTATTTTCATATATATATATATCTTCTTGATAATTAAAATTTTGGCAATATTCGTTACCTTTACTTTTAAAAAAATCTAATTCAAAATTTATATTAGATACCATCGTCTCTTTTGTTTTACTTTTATTAGTTATTTTTAAATCAATAATTAATTCGTTTAAACCATCCTTTTTTTTGATTTTGTAATTTATAGGTACCAGATTTAAATTTGATTTGGGTGAGTTTTTAATATATAAATCTGAAAGAATCAAAAAAATTAAAAGAACTAAGAGGATATTTATTAATATCATTTTTTTAAATTAATTTTTGTTTTTATCTTTTTTTTTCAGAAATGATACTATTGTATTCATTAAAACTTTCTACAGAAAATGTCGTATCTTCTATATCAATTCCCTTTAGCTCTCCTATGACTTTGTTTAATTCATCTATATTAATAATTCCATTTTTATCATATTGCACTTCTCCTTCACTATCTAAAATAATGGTTTGTGGAATTAATCCGTTCCAATAATAATTAGGTTCATTTCTAAGATCAGACTTTTCTTTATCCTGTAATTCATCAGTAGTTAGAGCAATAATATCTATATTATTTCTCCATATCAAATCTAAACCGGATATTATCGGAGCCATAGATTTGCTATCTGAGCTGTCGTCAATATAAAAAAATAAAACTGCGACTCTCTTATTTTTTAATGATTCCTGAAGAGTTGTCTGGGGAGGGACTATAGCCCCATTACCTGCGTATATAGGAAAGATGTTACCATCGTAACTATCACTATCTCTAGAGGCGTTTGCTTTATATGGACTTAAGAAAATTAATGCTATTAGGATCCATTGAACTATTTTCATTAAAGTTTAAAAACTTACTTTGAACTTGATCTTCCTAATCCTTGAAGGATTCCTTTCCCAACTAAACCGATAGCTTTGCCAACGACCTTTGTAAGGAAAGTTACGAAAAGATTACCGATATATTTTACAGCAACTTCTAACTGAGGTGCTACGGCATCTCTTATCTCAACTAATAATGTAACTTGTTTTTGTAGCCATTCTAGATTCTCCAATTCTTTCTCCCTATTTTCATTTTTGAAGTATCGGGTAAATTTTTTATCGATAATATCAATATATTCTCGTTTACTCTCATACAAGTAGATAGGCATATAAATGTAGTCATGCCAACGATTGTAGTTATTAATATTATTTCTAAATCTTTCAAAATTTCTTGTCGATTGTAATTCAGGATTTATAAGTACAGTCCTTAATTCAGGCCAAGAAGAACAAATATTAAAGATTTCAGATGCTAATAAATTACAGTTCCTTATTGTCCAATTTGAAATTATATTTTCAAGAATCAAAAACGATTCTGTTTCATATAGAGGGAGTAATTTCCCATCATAGTCAAGAGCTTCATTTTTAATAATTGGCTCAATAAACATTATTGATTCATGTGATTCTCTATCTATCTCTTCACAACTTACTTCACTATAAATAAAATCATTTATTGAAATAGATTCGCCTCCTTTTTTTAATCTAAAATAGCTGTCTGTGATATTTGAAATTGTATTGACTTTAAGTTCTTTTATAAGGGAATTTAAATCATCTTTAAAATCTTTCTCCTTATAGTTTTCCTTAATATTTTTTACTAAATCATCTAACTCATCTAACATTTTGCAAATTAGTCGTGAAATAAATTCTTTCTTTATTCCAGAAAGAATTATTGATGAATTATTAAATTCAACCTTTAAGTTAGTTGAGCTATACCTTTCTTTTAGTCTATCTAAAATTAAATTCCATATTTCTGTGGTGTTTTTATCTTTAATGAAAACAGTGTTCTTATTTTCAAGATTAATTGTGTTTTCAGTGTAAACTGCCTCTGTATAAAGTTCCAGTGAATTACCCCATAAGAAAATTAAAAAAGATTTTGCAGTAATAAGTTCTCTTAATCTTCCTTTTAAAATGAATTTATAAAATTCTGGTGTTGATTCAGAGTTTACATATTTGAATATATAATTAATTTCAGAATCTATTTGTTTAAGACCTGAAGTTAGAATTTTTTGACTAAAAGAGAGAGGTTTATTTTTGTTTAATTGAACACGGGAATTATTTCCAATATCAAATACCCTTCCTCCATTTAAAATGGTATCAATAGATTCAAGTACTTTTTCTGCACTGGGATTTAAAAGAAAACCTTCAGCATTTAACGATGGAGGGTTATTTGCTTCATAATCAAGTTCGCCAGAGAGAATTATAAGAAATTTTGACTCATCATATCTTTCTTTTAATTTTAATAATTCTAACCTTATAAGATCTTCTGATTGGAAATTAAGAACATTCCATATAACTAAATCAGGAGTTTTATCACCTGTTCCATTATTAAAATTAATGTCTAAATTTTCGTCTAGTGATGTTAACTTAAGCGATAAAGATTCTGCTATTAAGCTTGGAGCAATAATCAATATCGATTTTTTTGTAATTAATTCCAAGACTAGATTTCTTATCTCTTATACAAAATTAACTAACAATTACTGCAAACACCAGCCTTAATTCAATTTTTATACTCTTTTATGCGTAGTAATTTCTGTTTAAATCAAAGTCATTTAATCTCTTTGATGACAATACATTATTAGCTTCTTTGATCGTGAATTTATTTTCATAAAGAGCTTTACCTACAATTACTCCAAGGAGTCCAGAGTTTTCAAATTTTACTAAAGATAATAAATCAGAAATTGAACCAACACCTCCTGAGGCTATTACTGGAATATCTGTAATTTCGAGTATGCTTTTTATGAATTCTTCATTTGTCCCTTCTAAGGTCCCATCTGTATTTATATCTGTAACTATAAAACTAGCTATTTTAAATGAAGAAAACTCTTTTACTAGATCAATGGCAAAAATATTAGATTGCTCAAGCCAACCCCTTGTACTTACTTTTCCATCTTTTGCATCTATCCCAATAATTATCCTTCCAGGAAATTTATTTGATAAGTCTTTAACTAGTTCTTTATTTTCTATTGCAGAGGTTCCCATGATAACTTTCTCAATACCATAAGAAAATAATTGTTCTATCCTTTCTTGAGACCTTATCCCCCCACCTATTTGAATAGGTATATTAACTGTTTTTGCAATCTTTTTTATTGATTTATCGTTTGTTGGGGACCCAGTTTTTGCTGCATCCAAATCAACTATATGTATATATTTAGCCCCTTCGCTTTCCCAAAATTTAGCTTGCTCATGAGGCTCTTTGGTAAAGTCTTTTCTTTTATTAAAGTCGCCTTTAAAAAGCCTTACACACTTACCATTCATTAAATCAATTGCTGGTATTAGGTCCATAGAATCATCCTTTTCATTAATTACTTATTAGTAGTACTATTCAATATGTAATTCTATTTAAGATTACTACTTTAGTTAAATATTTTTTGAATATGAAAATTCTTGTAATGGGTGGCACTAGATTTGTTGGCAAGTCTTTGGTTGGAAAGTTATTAAGTAAAAATTATGATATTGATATTTTCACAAGAGGTAATAAAAGTAATCCTGAAAAAACAAATTTAATTAAGGGTGATAGAAATAATTCAGAAGATATCGTCAAGCTAAGAAATAAAAAGTATGATGTTGTTTATGATATTTCTGGACGAGAGTTAGAACAAACCAAACTTCTTGTAGAAAATTTAGATAACTCTTTCCAGAGATATATATATGTCAGCTCAGCAGGTGTTTATAAAGATAATTCTGAACTTCCCTTGTCCGAAGTTGATCCAATTGATCCAGATAGTAGGCACAAAGGAAAGTTTGAGACAGAAAATTGGTTAAAAAATCAAAAAATTCCTTTTACAAGTTTTAGACCTACTTATATTTATGGACCAGGAAATTATAATAAAATTGAAAATTGGTTTTTTGAAAGGTTATTTACTAATAAATCTATACCAATCCCCGGTGACGGGTCTTTAATTACTCAGCTAGGCCATGTTTCTGATCTAACTGATGTCATGATTAGGTGCATAAATTTTGAAAATTCCAAAAATAATATTTACAACTGTTCAGGTGAAAAAGGAGTTACAATAAAGGGTTTAATTTATTTATGTGGGCATGTTCTTGGATTAAACCAAAATGAGATTTCTTTGAGAACATTTGATTATCAAAAATTAGATCCTAAATCTCGAAAGGGATTTCCAATTAGATTAAATCATTATCAGACTGATATCTCTAAGATAAAACGTGATTTGGAGTGGGTGCCAACTTTTGATTTACTTAATGGTTTAAAGGATAGTTTTGTGAATGATTTTAATAATAAAAAGAGTGAGCAGTTTGATGAAAATTCAGATAATATTCTTTTTAATTCTTAAATAACCTAGTAAAGTCATAAAAGTTAGGATGAATCCTAACCAATAAAAAATTAAAGCCAAATTATTCAATAAGCTTATTTTTAATGGTGTAAAGAAGGTAATTACTGAAATAAAAAAGAAAAATGTTTTATATTTACCTAACATTGATGCTGGTAAACCGTCTTTTGTAGAATTCCTCAAGCTAGAGATAATTAATTCTCTAAATAAAATTAATGACAAAGACCAGAAGGGTATAAAATTATTTTTACAAAGGAAGGTTAAAGGAATTAAGTAGAATACTTTATCGCTTAAGGGATCAAGGATAGCTCCTAATCTGGTTTTAAGATTAAATTTCCTTGCAATTAACCCGTCAAAATAATCAGTTAATCCTCCAATAATAATCAATATAAAGACATAAAGAGGTCTGTTAATTTCTAAAAAAAGTATTAATGGAAATACAAGGAAAAGGCGAGATATCGATAATAAGTTGGGAATATTCAATACCAAATTTTTAAGATTTTTTCTTAATAACAAATTAGTTTTTGTATATAAAAAATATATTACACTCTCAACAAGCTTAAATTTTTTGTTAAAAATTTTAAATGGTTTTTTATGCTAAATTCTAAAATTTAATTTTAATCTGAATCCTAAAGATTATAAACTCAACTTCTCTTTATGAATGATGATGTTTTATATTAAAAAATTATTCCTTATATCTAATGCAGCCTCATAGCCTAAAGCTATCTCCAGAATCTGATTTGATAAATTCAATTAAAGAATATTCTTTATCAAATAATTTATACGGGTATGTTTCTGGAGTGGTTGGTAATCTTAGAAAAGTTTGTATTCAATGCCCAGGAAATCATGAGATAAATAAATTTGAGGGAAATCTAGAGATCGTTTCTTTAAATGGACATTTTAATAAAGGAGATGTTCATTTACATTTGAGTTTTGCAGATGAGGGATGTAATGTCTTTGGCGGGCATCTTGAGGAGGGATGTATTGTAAAAAAAGGTACTGATATATTATTACTTTCTTTTGAACAAAAAATTATTAATATCTCAAGTAATGATTTATTAAAAAATGAATTACGTGTAAAAGCATATATTTTAAAGGGTTGTCCTTGGTCTAAAAGAGCAATTAGGTTGCTTAATACTTTATCTATTCCTCATGAAGTTTCTTTAATAGAAAATGATAAGAGCTTTCAAAAAATAATGGCTCAAAGTAACCATAATACTTTCCCTCAAATATTTTTGGATAATAAATTCTTTGGAGGATATGATGAACTTTCTGAACAAGCAAAATTAGATAACTTAAGTTCATTTAAGTAATCTAAATTTTTTAACTATCTCGATTAGTAAGTTTTTCAGCAATTAATTCGTCCTCTAACTGCTTTATTAATCTTGATACAAGACTTTGAAATTCTGGTTGACAGCCTTTGAATGCAGCTTTATGCCTTATTGGCTCATTTCTAGTTCTTAAATCAGTAAGCATTAATTGTAATGCGTCAATTTTGGGATTTATTTTCATAGTTTTAATTTATATATTTACATCTTTTAAATCATTTGCATAGCTTTTTTAAAAGATATCTTTTTATTATTATTCGAACTTGTAACTTCTATTAATTTATTTATGGATTCTTTGTTTTTTAAAGAATCTATACAACATTGCGCAACTAATCTTCTTGGGATTGATCCATTAATTTGAGTATCCTCCTTTGAATAATTTATATTTTCTGATTTAATATCTTCATTTTCTTTTAATCCTCCAGGTCTAATAATAGTCCATTCGAAATTTGAATTTCGTAGAAAGTTTTCACCTAATTTCTTCCAAATTAGAATTAAACCAAATAAGTTTAATGGGTGAAATAATTTACCAGTACAAAGGGAACTAACTAAAATAACTCTTTTAATACCAACCCTTTTGCAACTCTCTAATTGCCTGTATACACCTAATGCATCAACCTTTGCAGGACCAGTTAAATCTAATGATGCTCTCGCTCCAGTTGCAATTATCAAAGCATCAATATCTTTTAAAGCTTTATCAAGTTCTCCTTTTCTGTCTAATGAAACCCTAATTGTTTCCAAACTCTCTAGCCCTGCTGAGACTTTTGAATTCTTTCTGATGATTTGTCTTACTTTATATCCTTTCTTAACTGCTTCTTCGGAAATTCTATAACCTGTTTTACCCGAAGCACCAGTAATTGCTATTTTCATGATTAAAAAACTAATTTATATATTATATAAATTTCTTAGGGTTTTTTACATACAAATTTCTTTTTTCTTTTGGGATAAAGAGTGCGACATAAATAACATTTTGTTCCATCACAACCTCTTGCTGTGCAGTATTCTCTGCCATAAAAGATTATTTGCAAATGTAAGGTATTCCAATCATTAATAGGAAATATTTTTTTAAGGTCTTTTTCTGTTTGAACTACACTATCTCCATTTGATAGCCCCCATCTTTGTGCCAACCTGTGTATGTGAGTATCTACTGGGAATGAGGGTATTTTAAACACTTGAGACATTACAACTGATGCTGTTTTATGACCTACCCCTGGAAGAGATTCAAGCTTCTCAAAAGAATCTGGGACCGTACCATTATGCTTCTCAATCAATAATTTAGATAAGTTATAAATGTTCTTTGATTTTTGATTAGATAGACCTAAAAACTTTATGTATTTGTATATGCCATTAATACCTAGCTTCATCATCTTTTCTGGATTATCTGCAACCTTAAATAAGCTTTTTGTTAATTCATTAACCTTCTTATCTGTTGATTGAGCACTTAAAACTACGGCGACTAGAAGCGTATATGCATTTGTATGATCAAGTGGTATTGGAGGCGATGGATATAGCTTTTTGAGTTCCTTGCTTATTATTTCTGCTCTTTCGGACTTTCTCATTAAATTTGGAAATTAAACGGTGTATAAAATTATACAAGAGATATTTTAGGTGAATATTTTCTGCTAACTTAATATATTTAAATAAGAAGAACTTAGTGAAAAATGATGCGTTAATAATTGATGATTTGCATCATAAATATGATAAGCGAGAATGTTCAAATTGGATATTAAACGCAATTAACCTGAAAATTGAAAATGGCGAATTGTTAGGGTTGCTAGGTCCTTCTGGTTGCGGAAAAACTACTCTTTTAAGATTAATCGCGGGGTTCGAATATCCCTCTAGAGGGAGGATTTCTCTAAATAATAAGGAAATTTCAAGTGGAAAAAAAATTCTTAGTCCTGAGAAAAGAAATATTGGTATGGTTTTTCAAGACTATGCACTTTTCCCTCACTTAACTGTTTTGGAAAATGTAATTTTTGGTTTAAAGAACAAAAAAGATAGATCTAGAGTTGATTATTTATTAAATGTGGTAGGTCTTGATAGTTTTATTGGAAGATACCCACATGAATTATCTGGAGGCCAAAAACAAAGACTAGCAATTGCGAGAGCTCTTGCTCCTGGGACTAATTTTATTTTATTAGATGAACCATTTTGTAGTCTTGATATGCATGTCAAACTAAAATTGAGAAGTGAACTCCCAAATATCCTAAGAGGTTGTAATGCAAGTGGATTGATGGTTACTCATGATCCGGAAGAGGCAATGTCAATTTGCGATAAAGTTGCCGTCATGAATGAAGGGAAAATACATCAAATTGATAGACCAATTAACCTTCTAAACAATCCCAAGACCCTATTTGTAAGTAGTTTTATTTTGGGTAATAATATTATTAATCTTCAAAAAAATGGTAATTCATATATGTCTTGTTTAGGTGAAATAAATAGTTCAGAGGTTTTACAAAATGCAAATATTAAAAGTATGTCAATTTCGCCTAAATTTATTTCAATTAAAAGATCAGAATCTGGAAATGCCAATGTAATATCTAAAGAATTTCTTGGAGAATTTCTTATTTATAAAGTAACTATTAATGGAAACATATTGAGGGTTAGAACTGATATTAATAATCTCCTAAATAATGGTGATAAATGTTCTCTTTCTATAAATAAAAATAGTTATTATTTTTTATATCCTGGAGCACATAAGGTATATATATAGAATTAATTTATAGGCAATTACACTTCCCTCCCTTCCAATTAGAGCATTTTTTCTTTTTACATTTCTTTTTTTTATATTTATATATTTTATTAGTTAAAAGCAGTTCAGAAAAACTGTACTCTAAATTCATTTATGGTATTGCGAGTGATTTTCATTATCATATTATTTAATTTAATTTAAAGGATTTATTTATTACTAATTTATACAAAATGTTGTATTATTTTCTTAGATACTTATCCGAATATGAATGAAAATAACTTAAAAACAAAAAAATTAGTTAATTTTGGTCCATCTGGAAGAGCTGTTGCTCAACCGATAGACAAAAGCTTGTTGGATAACATTTTTGAACATCTAACAATGGAAAGATATGCCAATGTTCAATATTTTTCTATGTATCTCTGGTTTCAAGAACGTGATTTAAATGGATTTGCCTCTCATTTTCTAAGTGAATCACAAGGGGAAATGGAACACGCTCAGAAATTTGCAGATTACTTAATCGCAAGAGGACAAAGCGTAAAATTAGATGAAATTCCTGCACCTGTTCAAACATGGGATTCTATAGAGGAGTTGATTTCTTATTCATTTAACATGGAGGCTGATTTAACTTCATCTCTGCATCAACTTTATTCCATATCAGAAAGAATTACAGATACAAGAACTAACGTATTTTTAGATCCTATTATAGAGGCTCAAACACAATCAGAAGATGAATTTGCAAACATACTGGGCAAGGTAAAGTTTGCTTCTAATCAACCTTCGGCAATTTTACTAATAGATAGTGATTTAAAGAAAAAATAAATTACTTTCAAATTTGTTTTCATTCAATGTCCTTTTGGTTATTTCAAAAAGTAAATTCGAAAAGTTAATTTTCTCATTATTTTTATTTAAGAGTTCAGCTATTTTATGAATCTCATTAACTCTTTTAAAAATATTTTTGTTTTCAGCAAATAATCTTCCCTTCAATGCTTTATTTTCTGTGGTTTTATAGGATTGCTTGATATTTCTGAGTCTATTAGATAAAACATCAACTTCCATTAACAAGTTGTTTGTAAGTGATTGAGATTCCTTCATGTTTTTATAGTGGCGATGTTTCAATAAAAGAAGGGGCAACACTGACTGTTTGGGTCCCGATAGGAGCTATTAATAACTCAGATGATCTTAATTTAGAAATTAATCTTGTTGATGTTACTCGTGTAGAACCGATTAATTCGCCAATCCTTTCGTGAGTTAACCTAAAAGGTAACTCACACCATTGGCCGCATCTTCTACCTAGACGATTTACTAGTATTGAAAACAAGGCTTGTAATCGCTGTTCTGCATTTCCTAAGTGTCTAATTCTAAGGAGTTGCAAAGTCCATTCATTTACTGCATCGAAACCCATATTTTGATCAATATTTACATTGCTGTGAAACGACAAATCTGTTAATGCTTCAACGCAGACACCTTCGCTACATAAAAGGTCTGTCCTTAATTGATCTCCTGATTGTAAAAATGCAAGTGTCATTCCTTCAGTTTCTTCACAAGGGCAATAAACTCTTGCAATTCCACTCTCAACTTCTAGGCAAGTCCCTTTGGGTCTTGATGAAGGATCTATTAATACAGATTGCCCAGTTATTATCCTTACTAACTTTGACGGAGATTCTCCATAACTATGGAAATTCATTAATTTAAATATGATAATGAGAATTATTATCAATTATGCACTAAAGATCTACTTATTGCAATAGATTCTCATTATCATACTTATTCTGAAGTTTTTCTTTACATAATATTTAGCAATATAATTTAGATAGAGTAGCTAAAAATTTTATTTTAGATGAGCTTAAATAGAGTTTGTTTTAATTGTGGAAGTTCTTCTTTTGTCTCAGATCGTTCTTTAGGAGGTAAGATTGTCTGCTCTAAATGTGGATCTTCTTCATTTAAAAATAAATCCTCTTCATTTTTAAAAAGCAAAAAGTTTGTATTTCTTGCTTTAGCCATAGCTATTTTTATAATTGTTATTTAGATAATCTGTTTATTTTCCAAAGTCCATTATTTTTAACCACCTCTACATCAATGCCGTATAACTTATTAAGATTCTCACTATTTATAATCTTATTTTGATGACCATCTGCGATAATCTTGCCATCTTTTAGCATTAGGACTCGATCATATATTCTTGTAATCATAGAGATATCATGAGTAACGCAAAAAATTCTGGTATTTAATTTTGATAATTCATTAATCTTATCAACTACAAAAAACTTTGATTTATAATCTAAATTTGCAATTGGTTCATCTAGGATTAAAATATCAGGTTTTTTAATTAACGCCCTAGCAATGAGTGAAATTTTTTTTTCTCCATCTGATAAATAGGAAAAATATTTTTTAGATAAATTAGAAATATTCATTTTTTTCATTATTTTTTCAACCTTATAAGAGTCTCTTTCAGATTTATTTTGTACGTAACAATACCTTCCATATAGTCCACTTAAAATTAAATCAAAAACTTGCAGATTTGGATTTACTCTATTTTTTATATCATTATTTACGGTGCTTATTCTTTCTCTTAGTTCCCATAAATTTATAAGTTCTTTGCCAAATATTTTTAATTTCGAATCATTAGCTATTACAGGATATATGTTTCTATTAATTACTTCTATTAAAGATGATTTACCTGAGCCATTTGGTCCAATTAATATTACATTCTCTGAATACCCTATCTTCAAATTTAAATCTTTAATTACTCTAAATCCATTTTTAAAACAATTTATATTTTTTGCCTCAAACCAAAAGTTATTAACCACTAGAACTTATTGCTCCAAAATATTATTAATTGAATTGAGCTTAAAATAAATATCAAAAGATAAAGCCAATTCAACCATGAAGGTCTATTTACTTTCTTCATGAATTATATTATCAACATAAAAAATATAAGCGGAGCAGCAAATCGTATAAATGTTTTTCTTATAATGTTTATATTATTTATGATTTCTAATTTCTTTACCTCAGGTGGATATTTCATTATAACTTTGTCGTATACATTGAAATTTTGAGTTTTATTAATATTTCTCCAAGGTTCATCTTTATCTTCAGACTTCTTATACCATTTCCAAAAGTAATTTATTATTCTATCTTCTCCCAATAATTTTATTTCATCTTTACTTACATATCCCATATTGTGATTATATGTTTGCGTTTTTAAAATCATATAATCCTCATCAAATATCTTATAAAAAATCTTCCTTTGATTCTCTTTAAATAATAGGAGGTTGTTAAGTAGTTTATTTTGTAGAAATTTCCTATAGTGCCTAACTATTACTCTTGCTTTGTTATCTCCTAGTGGAATATGATCTAAAACTTGTAAATATCTAGCTGCAGAAGGATCGCCTTTATAAATTAATATCCGTCCAGGTGGGATGTATTTTATCCGGATAAATTCATTTTTAGGGTTGTTCTTGTAGTAATAAATACTTTCAATATATTTAGGTGTAACATTAATTTTCTGGTTGAAACTAACAAGAACATTTTTATTAACATCTTTATCAGGAATTGTATCGCCGTGAACCCAAAATAGATGAAGGATATCTAAGTGATTTTCAATTATCCTTGACCAATCACATTTAAAGTCGACTAATGCTTCTTCAAATACATAATCCTTTTCTGAAAAACCATTATCAGTTAAATCGTAGTTACTTATTGGTGAATCTTCGTTAATATTGTTTAAATCGGTGTCGGATTTTTTAGAGTAATGTACAAAAATATATCCATTCTTTTCTAGAGCTTTGTATTGAGATAAGTGAATTCTTTTGGCATAGTTATCGTAGTTATTATCGACTATGTGACTACATGTTATTCTATCTAAATTTTGGCAACTCCCACCAGATGAGAATTTAGCTCCATGATATGGACAGGTTATAACTCCGTCTAATAGTGTTCCTCCAAAAAAAGAGGCTCCCCTATGTGGACAAATATTTTTAATGCACCTAACGTTTTCATTCTCATCTCTATAAAGAACAAGAGGCTCATTATATAGTGAAAAATAATTCAGCTTATTTATTTTTAATTCTTTTGAGGGACAAATTGCATACCAACCAAATAAACCTAATTTTAATTCATTTTGATTTTCTCTAATATCTATCGTGTCAATTTTTACTACCGTTTCTTTTTTAAATGGCTTAAGAACGGTATTAAAGTCTTTTGATTTAAAAAAATTAATTTGTCTGTTTTCCATAAATTAATTTCTTTTTTAATTGACTGTTTATCTTTCGGAACTATAACCCAAGTAAATAATCAATTTCTTATAAAAAGAAAATTCTCTATTATTTGTAGCAATAATTATGTAGCTATTGAAAAATATTGATTACCTGTCGTATTTATGTATCTTTATTTCATGTTTTTTGTATCTTTTGTGATTCTTTCAAATTTTTTATGTAATCAATAGCATCATCAATATTTTTGTGGAAATTACACTGGCCTAAATAACAACCTATAAATCTTAAGAATTTTCTTTTGCCACCACTAATCTCATATCTATGTATTGTTCCCCCATCTATAGGAGAGTATATAAGTTCTGGTAGTGCCATATTTAATTTGTATTTAATACTCAATTAAACAATAATTCATGTTCAAATACATTTCCATAGCTCAATTCATATATTTAATAATTAATTTACTTATTTTTGGATAATTAATTATTGAATACCCAAGTATTTTTTGTTATCTATTAATTATTGATAGGGACTTTACTATGCCAAAAGCATTTAGGCGTTTTTTAAAAAAACTACCAAAAAAAATTCAAACTTTAAAGTACTCATTTAGAGAGTTTTTATCTTCAAAAATATGAAATAGCTGTTATGTTCAATAATTTTTTAATTTCTATATTTTTAATAAAACTTAGTCCGCAAAGTTAAATTCTAAACTATATTAATCCTGCAATTTATGAAATTTTATGATCAAAAGAGTTTTTACGATATTTATTTTAACTTTGTTTCTTCTATTTAATAGTCCAGTTTATTCATTAGATACTTCCTCTAAAACTCTTGAAAAGTATACTAAAAAGATTTCTAATAAGTTCACTAGAACCTATTGCAACACTACCAAATTCGGGATTTCTTATGATGGAGCTTTGGCATTTGCTATTGGAGAGACTAATAAGGAATTTAAAAATAATAAACTCAATAAGTTT
>QCBP01000004.1 GCA_003279055.1 Prochlorococcus sp. AG-347-I21
CATATTGGGAATTGGCTTGGGGCCATAAATAATTGGGTTACGCTTCAAGAGCAATATGAAACATTTCTATGTGTAGTTGATTTGCACGCAATAACAGCCTCATATAATCCCAAAGAATTATCTAAAAACACTATCTCTACAGCGGCTTTGTACGTCGCTTGTGGGATAGATCCAAATATATGTTCAATTTTTGTCCAAAGTCAGATTTCAGCGCATTCAGCACTTTGTTGGATATTAAATTGCATGACCCCAATAAATTGGATGGAAAGAATGATTCAATTCAAAGAAAAATCCATACAACAAGGTAATAATGTATCTATTGGATTATTTGACTATCCAATACTTATGGCTGCAGACATTCTTCTTTATGATGCTGACTTCGTACCAGTAGGTGAGGATCAAAAACAACATCTTGAACTTGCGAGAGATATTGCACAACAGAGAATTAATGCCAGATTTAGTAAGGATAAAAATATTTTAAAGATCCCTCAACCAATCATCATGAAGAATGGTTCAAAAATAATGAGTTTAATTGATGGTTCAAAAAAGATGAGCAAAAGTGATCCTAATGAGGGCAGTCGCATTAACTTATTAGATCCACCTGAAATAATCACAAAAAAAATTAAAAGAGCAAAAAGTGACAGTTCTATTGGAATTGAATTTAACAACCCTGAGAGACCAGAATCTAAAAATCTTTTGATGATTTATTCAATATTATCTTGCAAAGAAATTTCTCAATGTGAAAATGAATTCTCAGAGACTGGATGGGGGACATTTAAAAAATTAATTACAGAACAACTTATCGAATCACTAGAACCTATTCAGAAAAAATATAAATTATTAATTAATGATCCCTATCAACTAAATAAAATCCTTAATGAAGGGAAGGAAAAAGCTGAAGATTTAGCGAATCAGACTTTAAAAAGAGTTAAATCAAAATTGGGATTTTTTGAAATGGAGAAATAAATTATGCCAATAATTACCCTTCCTGATGGTTCAAAAAAGGTTTTCGAAAAATCTGTAACTATTCTAGAAATTGCCCAGAGTATAGGCGCTGGATTAGCTAAAGCAACAATTGCTGGGAAAGTAAATGACGTTCTTCTTGATGCAACAATTCCTATAAATAAAGATTCCAAAGTTGTAATCATCACATCGAAAGATAAAGAAGGAATTGAAATAATAAGACATTCTTTCGCTCACCTTATTGGTCATGCAGTTAAACAAATTTACTCTGATATTAAAATGGCAATTGGGCCAGTAATTGAAGATGGTTTTTATTACGATATTTTTTCTAAATACAGATTTACTCCTGAAGATTTAATAAAAATCGAAAATAGAATTAATAAATTAATAAAAACAAATTATGACGTTGAAATTTTACAAGTTTCTAAAGAGGAAGCAATTAAAACTTTTAAAGAAAGAGATGAGACTTTTAAATTACGAATAATTGAAGAAATTCCTGAAGATGGTCTCATCAATTTATACAAACACGAAGAATATATCGACATGTGTAGAGGGCCTCACGTACCCAATACTAGACATTTGAGATACTTTAAATTACTTAAATTATCAGGTTCATACTGGAGAGGGAATAGTGAGAATGAATCATTACAGAGAATATATGGAACTGCATGGTCAAAAGAAAAAGAGCTCAAAGACTACTTAATAAGAATTGAAGAAGCTGAAAAAAGGGATCATAGAAAACTTGGTAAAAAACATTCACTATTTCATATACAAGAAGAATCTCCAGGAATGATTTTTTGGCATCCAAATGGATGGACAATCTACCAAGTATTGGAAAAGTACATAAGAGAAATACTCAAAAAAAATGATTATTTAGAAATCAAAACACCACAAGCTGTTGATAAATCTCTTTGGGAAAAATCCGGTCATTGGGAAAAATTTAGAGACGATATGTTCACTACTGCTTCAGAAAATCGAACATATGCAATTAAACCAATGAATTGTCCATGCCATATTCAAGTATTTAATCAAGGTTTAAAAAGTTATAAGGATTTACCTATTCGTCTTGCTGAATTTGGTTCTTGTCACAGAAATGAGCCCTCTGGTGCACTACACGGCTTAATGAGAGTAAGAAACTTTACTCAAGATGATGCACACATATTCTGCACAGAAGAGCAAATTCAAGAAGAGGTATCAACTTTTATAGATCTTGTTTTCGAGGTTTATAAAACTTTTGGTTTTGATGAAATCATTATCAAATTATCAACCCGTCCTGAAAAAAGGGTAGGTAGTGAAGAGATTTGGGATAAATCAGAGGAGGCTCTTACCAAAGCTCTCGATAATAAGAACCTAAAATGGGAACTCCAGCCAGGAGAGGGGGCTTTTTATGGTCCAAAAATAGAATTCTCCTTAAAAGATTGTCTTAATAGAGTTTGGCAATGCGGTACTATTCAGGTTGATTTCTCAATGCCTATTAGATTGGATGCCACTTATGTAGATATTGATAATGAAAAAAGAAATCCAGTTATGCTTCATAGAGCAATTTTAGGATCCTTTGAAAGATTTATCGGAATCTTAATTGAACAATATGAGGCGAAATTTCCAATTTGGCTTGCGCCTTATCAAATAATTTTATTGAGCATTACTGATAGAAATATTGAAAAGTGTTTAAAGTTTAATGAATTAATAAATAATAATGGTTACCGATCAAAAGTTGATGTTAGGAATGAAAAAATAGGATATAAAATAAGAGAGGCAACTCTCGGGAGAGTTCCTTTAATTGCAGTTATTGGAGATAAAGAAGAGGAAATTGATTCAGTCGCTTTAAGAGCTTTGGATGGAACAAATTTAGGAATTTTCGACCTACCTAATTTATACAAATTAATGGATGAATTAATAGAAAAAAAAGGGAGAACAGAATAATTTAAAATATATGAATTTTCTCGCTTGTGATCTAGGAGGTACCAAGGTTCTTTTGGGAATATTCGAGAGAGTAATAAATGATGATTCGCCTAAATTGTTATTAAAGAAGAAATATATATCTTCTGATTGGGATTCTTTTGAACTAATCCTTGAAGATTTTCTCAAAAATGAATGCAAAAATATTACTCATCCTTCTTCTTCATGTTTCGCTGTAGCTGGTCCTTTATCTAACAACAATGCAAAAATCATGAACCTGTCATGGAATATTTCAGGAAATAAATTAAAAAATAAATTTAAATTTGAACAATGCGAGCTAATAAATGATTTTGCAGTACAAATTTATGGAATTCCTTTCTTAAAAAGAAATCAATATTCAACTATCCAGAATGGAACACAATCTGAAGGTACTAATAATGATTTGCATGCCATTGTTGGAGCCGGTACTGGTTTAGGTATTGCAAGAGGTCTAATATCAGGAAATAAAGTAACAGTTTTAGCCAGCGAAGGTGGTCATGTTGAGTACTCGCCAAAGTCAAAATTAGAATGGGAATTAAAAATTTGGCTTAAGAATTATCTAAAAGTTGAGAGGATATCTTGTGAAAGAATTATTAGCGGTATTGGTTTATCAAGAATTGCCGAATGGAGACTAAGCAAACCTGATGCCCGAAACCATCCTCTACAAAAATATTTAAAAGAAATTAAAATTTTTGATGCTGCGAGGAAAGAACTACCTGAAAAAATTTGTAATCTTTCTAATAAAGGAGATCATCTAATGATTGAAGTTGAAAGGATTTGGTTAGACGCTTATGCCTCATTATTGGGAGATGTTGCTCTTCAAGAATTGTGCTTTGGTGGGTTATGGATTTCTGGAGGAACTGCATCAAAACATTTCAAAGACTTTAAATCAGATTTATTTATGAAACAATTTTACGACAAGGGAAGATTAAAAGATATTCTTAAAACAATACCTCTGAAAGTAATCTTAGATGAAGAGTTTGGACTTTTTAGTGCAGCCTGCAGAGCAAAAATGCTTTTAAAAAATTAATAACAAAAAATGTCTATTCCTGAAGTAGGTAAGAAAATAAGCGTAACAGTGCCTTCCACAACTGCTAATTTAGGCCCTGGGTTCGATTGTCTTGGTGCTGCATTAGATTTATATAATGAGTTTGTATTCACAAGAATTGAAGGTGGTGGAGATAGATTTGACTTAATAATGGAAAGTACAGATGGTAACCATTTAAGAGGAGGACCTGAAAATTTAGTTTTTAGAGCGGCTCAGAAAGTATGGGAGAGCGCTAATATGGATCCTTTTGCTCTTGAGGCAAGAGTTAAGTTAGCAGTGCCGCCAGCCCGCGGACTTGGGAGCAGTGCTACAGCAATAGTTGCTGGACTAATTGGAGCAAATGCAATAATGAACTCCCCTTTGTCCAAAGAAAAACTCCTTGAACTTGCCATCGATATAGAAGGTCATCCTGATAACGTAGTTCCCTCTCTCTTGGGGGGACTTTGTTTGACAGCCCGTTCTTCTTCTCAAAGATGGAGAATCATAAGATGTGATTGGCACGATTCCATTAAGGCTGTTATAGCAATACCAGCGATTCGTCTAAGCACAAGTGAAGCTAGAAAGGTTATGCCAAAAAATGTTCCCATTTCAGATGCAGTTACGAATATGGGGGCACTTACTTTATTACTGAATGGCTTAAAAGCAGGAAATGAAGAACTAATAAAAGAAGGAATGTTTGATAAGTTACATGAACCGTACAGGTGGAAACTTATTAAAGGTGGACTAGAAGTCAAAGATGCCGCTTTAAAGGCAGGTGCCCTAGGATGTGCGATTAGCGGAGCTGGACCAAGTATATTAGCTTTGTGTAAAAAAGAAAATGGTAAAAAAGTTAGTCAAGCGATGGTAAAAGCATGGGAGAATTCAGGTGTAGCTAGTAGAGCACCATTCTTAAATGTTCAAACAACAGGCAGTAAATTTAGCATTTTATCCGGTAAGTAGTTTTACTTAGGCATTTTTAATGTTATAGTCTCAAGCTAGTACAACTTCAACTAGAATAAAAATTATTCATTCAATAAATGAATTTAGAAACTTTTCCTTGGCTATCGTCTATTGTTTTATTGCCCCTAATTGGGGCATTAATAATGCCTTTTTTGAATACTAAGGAAGGAGAAGATAATACACTTCCTAGAAATATCTCATTAAGTTTTTTATTTATAGATTTTTTACTAATAATCGGCGTACTTTTTCAAAAATTCAATACTTCAGATAGTTCTTTGCAGCTTATAGAAAGAGCTTCTTGGTTACCCTCAATAGGCTTAGAATGGTCTCTTGGCGTGGATGGCTTATCTGCTCCCTTAGTAGCTTTGAGCGGTTTAATTACATTTTTATCAGCTGCTGCAAGTTGGAAAATCAAGAAAAAATCCAATCTATATTTTGCTCTTTTATTAGTCCAAGCATCTGCACAGGCACTAGTTTTTCTTTCCCAAGATTTCCTATTATTTTTCTTAGCTTGGGAACTTGAATTAGTTCCGGTATATCTTCTTATTGCTATTTGGGGAGGAAAAAAGAAATTATATGCGGCCACTAAGTTTATTCTTTATACAGCATTAGCTTCCTTATTAATACTTATAAGTGGTTTAGCACTTGCCTTGAGCGGTGATACCTTTACTTTAAACATCACAGATTTAACCAACAAACATGTAACAGGCAGCCTAGCCTTACTATCTTATTTAGGATTTTTAATTGGTTTTGGAGTAAAACTTCCTATCTTTCCATTACATACTTGGTTACCCGATGCACATGGAGAGGCTAATGCACCAGTTTCAATGTTACTCGCTGGAATACTTTTAAAAATGGGGGGCTACGCTCTCCTCAGATTTAATGTTCAAATACTACCCGAAGTACATCTTCAAATTGCACCTGCATTAATTATTCTTGGAATCATTAATATAATTTATGGAGCACTCAATGCATTTGCACAAGATAATGTTAAAAGGAGAATTGCTTGTAGCTCAGTAAGTCATATGGGTTTTGTTCTTTTAGGGATTGGAGCAGTAGATGCTTTAGGTATAAGCGGAGCAATGCTACAAATGATCAGTCACGGACTTATCGCTGCTGCTATGTTTTTTGTTACAGGCTCATTCTATGAAAGAACAAATACTCTTTCGATTCCAAATATGGGCGGTTTAGCAAAGGTCTTGCCAATAACTTTTGCTTTTTTTCTGGCAAGCTCTTTGGCCTCTCTAGCATTACCTGGGATGAGCGGTTTTATAAGTGAAATAACTGTATTTTTAGGTATTACTAGTCAAGAAGGCTTCAGCTCAATTTTTAGATCAATAACAATTCTTATTGCCGCTATTGGTTTGGTTCTAACACCAATATATCTATTATCAATGTGTCGAAGAGTATTCTTTGGCCCTAGAATTCCTGCACTAGCTACAGTTAAGGAGATGAATGGCAGAGAATTAACAATAGGTTTCAGTTTATTATTGCCTACTTTGGTTATAGGTTTTTGGCCGAAAATTGCCATAAATTTATACGAATCTTCAACCAATGCTCTCAGTCAGCAGCTTACTTTAGCTAAGTTAGTAGGACTGATTCCAACTTTAGTTAATTAAATTATTTTCATAAATGGATACCTCAATTTTTAAATATGGAGAATTACCAGAATTTAAAAAGTTTACTCCCGAAAACATTAGTAGAGAATTTCCAATAGTACTTGATAAGATTGCTGAAGACTTTAAAAATATAGAGAAAAATTTATCAAATTATTTAATTAAAAATGATCTAAATTGGGATAAGGTAATAAATCCTTTAAATGAAGTTAATGAAATTCTCAGATGGAGTTGGGGAGTAATAAGCCACCTAAATGCTGTAAATAATTCTGAAAGTCTTAGAGATATTTATTCAAAGTTTCTTCCAGAGATTATTAGCTTGAGTAACAAATTTGGACAAAGTAAAATAATTTACAATTCTTTAATCAAGCTTAAAGAAACAAATAACTTTGATCAAATCAAAAAAAGAATCTTAGATAAAGAAATTCTTGAGATGAAACATAGAGGAATTTCACTTCAAAAAAATGATCAAGAAAAATTCAACAACATTTCAGAAAAGCTTGGGAAGCTATCAACAGACTTCAGTAATAATGTTCTTGATGCCACTAATAAATGGTTTTTAATATTAAATAAAAAATCTGAAGTCGATGGTCTGCCGGAAAGAGTACTTGAATTGATGGCAATTTCTGCACACAATCACTTAAAAAAAGATGAAGAAGTTGATATCAAAAATGGTCCTTGGAAATTAAGTCTGGATTTTCCAACTTATACTTCATTTATGACTTATGCCACCGACCGTAACCTTAGAGAGAAACTATATAAGGCATTCGTAGGTAGGGCGTCTCAAGGAGAAAAAAATAATTCTCAAATCATTGAAGAGATATTATCTCTTAGAACAAAACAGGCTAATCTTCTTGGTTATAAAAGTTGGGCAGAACTAAGTTTGTCAACAAAAATGGCGAAAGAAATTAAAAATGTTGAAATCCTCTTAGAAGAGTTGAGGGAACCAGCATTCAAAACCGCAAAAATTGAATTAGAAACGCTCGATAAGTTTTCTAAAGCTAATGGGTTTTCAAAATTACAGAAACTCGAGCCATGGGATATCAGTTATTGGTCCGAACTTCTTAGAAAGGAAAATCTCAATTTAGATCAAGAGTCTTTGAGACCTTGGTTCCCACTAAATGATGTTTTGAAAGGTTTATTTAAATTAAGTGAAAAGCTTTTTGAAATTAAAGTAGTCGAGGCAACTGATCAGGCACCTCTCTGGAATAAAGACGTTTTATTTTTTAATATCCTTAATAAAGAAGACAACAAAATAGCATCCTTTTACCTCGATCCATATTCGAGGCCTGAATCAAAGAGAGGAGGGGCTTGGATGGATGAATGTTTAAATAAAAATATTGTCAGCAAAAATACCCTCCCTGTAGCTTATCTCGTTTGTAATCAGACTCCACCATCAAAAGACAAACCAAGTTTGATGAGTTTTGAAGAAGTTCAGACTCTGTTCCATGAATTTGGTCATGGTCTACAACACATGCTTACTACTGTTAATCTTCCTCAAGCAGCTGGCATCAACAATGTTGAATGGGATGCAGTCGAACTCCCAAGTCAATTTATGGAAAACTGGTGTTTCCATAAAAATACACTTATGAATATTGCTAGGCACTACAAAACAGGAGAAAAACTATCCGATGAGAATTTTGAGAAGCTTCTGAAGAATAGAACTTTTAATTGTGGCATGGCTACTCTTAGACAATTACATTTTGCGATTACAGACCTCAGATTGCATAGTAATATCGATAAAAACGAAGGTAAAACAGCAGATGAAATAAGAAGAGAAATTGCAAAACAAACTACTGTTATTGAACCAATTCAAGAAGATCAATTTCTTTGTTGTTTTAATCATATATTTGCAGGCGGATATTCCGCAGGATATTACTCATATAAGTGGGCTGAAGTTTTAAGTGCTGATGCATTTTCTATGTTCGAAGAAGCTGATCTAGAGAACTCAGAAGATTTAAAATTAATAGGAAAGAAATTTAAAGATACAATACTCAGCTTAGGAGGAAGCTTACCTCCATTAGAAATTTTTAAACTATTCAGGGGAAGAGAGCCACAAACAGATTCCTTAATAAGACACTTAGGTCTATCTGGAGCTACATAATAATTTCACCGATTATTTTGTCAACAACAGATTTATTTCTTACAAGATTTCTATGTTTATATACTTTTACTGATATTTTTTTTCCAAAATTTAAATTTGTCAACCAGCTAGGAAAAACCATCATATCCCAATAAGTAAAGAAATTTATACACTCAATATCATCAAGAAAAAAATCATTATTTGCGAGTTCTCTTAAAAACTTACTATTTATTTTCATTTCTGATATTCCTCTAAAAGGGTATTCAGGTATTAATTGAGCCATTAAAGTTCCTTTGTGAGGGGAACCTATAGATATTAATCTTCTTGTTCTTTTATACCCATTAAATTTTTGAAGCCAGTTTCTACCAATTATTCCTCCCATAGAAAACCCTAAAATATCTATTTCTTTTTCTAAACCATATTTCTCTAAAATTAATTCATTTAATTTTTTAGTCAAATCGAGAATTGAAGTCATTCCATATGAATGCTTAAGAGTTGGGGCAAAATATTCAATGCCAACATCATCAAGTTTTGAGGTAATAGTAGAAAAAATACTCGAAGTATTCCAAAGACCATGAATCAATATAATGGGATATCTTTTTTCCAATACTTTAATTATTTTCAAGAATTCTTACTATTGACACCTTCCCATCGAAACCAGTTATTGGAGGATTGAATTTTGTCAAAATAATTTTAATTTTAGAAAGCTTAAATTCCTGATCAATGATTTCTAAAATTGCGTTAGAGTATTTTTCGATTGTGAAACAATATATTTTCTTTGATTGATCTTTTAAAATTTGAACTAATTTTGAATAGTCAACAGTTTCTTTTATATCATCATTCACTGTACATTTTTCGAAATCAGTCCACAAAAATATATTTAAAATAAATAGTTGTCCTAATTCCCTTTCTTCATCAAGAACGCCAACCCTAGCCCAAAGTTTAATATCCTCAATTTTTAAAAAAGTTTCCATCTTTAAAAGTTTTAAAAATCTTTATGTGTATAGAAAGACTTTCCTGATGAAAAATCATCAACTATATTTCCATCACCTTTTAGGAAATATTTATAAGTTACCAAACCTTCTAGACCTACAGGTCCCCTTGGCGGAAGAGTTTGAGTAGAAATCCCAACTTCAGCTCCGAACCCATATCTAAACCCATCTGCAAACCTAGTAGAGCAATTTTGAAAAACACCTGCGCTATCAACTACATTCATAAATTTATTAGCAGTATTTGAATTTTCAGTAATTATTCCGTCTGTATGTTTTGAACTATATTTTTGAATATGTGTGATTGCTTCCTCAAGATCATCAACAATTTTTATCGATAAAGTCAAATCCAAATATTCAGTTTCCCAATCTTCTGGACTAGCTTCATACTTACATCCTAATTCAACTGATCTCTTATCTCCAATTAATTTAACATCGTTAGAATTAAATAGAGGGATTGCCTTTTCTAAAAAAGCTGGTGCGATATCTTTATGGATTAATAAAGTTTCAATAGCATTACATGCAGCAGGATATTGAATTTTGCTGTCCAACGCGACTGATAAAGCCATCTCTAAATTTGCCTCAATATCTATAAACAAATGACAAATTCCATCAGCATGGCCTAGCACAGGAATTCTTGTATTTTCCTGAATAAATTTAACTAATTCATTACTTCCTCTTGGAATTATTAAATTAATATATTTCTCTAGATTTAACATCGCCATGCTATCTTTTCTGCTTGTTAGTAAACATATTGCATTTTTATCAAGGCCTGATTCATTTAAACCTTCTTGCAATGCTTGCACTATTGCAGTATTTGTTAAGTTGGCTTCACTGCCACCCTTTAGCATTACTCCATTACCTGATCTTATTGCTAATGAACTAATCTGCATCACAGCATCTGGCCTTGATTCAAAGATAACCCCTAATACTCCAATCGGCACAGTTTTTCTTTCTAAGATTAATCCCTTTGAAAGCTCTCTTTTTATTTGAAATTGATTTATAGGATCTGCCAAGTCTCCAACTTTTCTTAATCCTTCAATTCCTGAATTTAATTTTGCTTTTGATAATTTTAATCTTGAAAGTAAAGCCTTAGAAATACCTTTTTTTTCTGCACTTGAGTAATCTGCATTATTAGCCTCTAATATTTCTTTAGAATTTTTTTCTAGATAATCAGCCATAAAATTTAAGGCTTTAATTCGATTTTGATTTTCGGTCTGACTTATTTTTATTGATGCCAAACGAACTTTATCAGCTTTTTCTAAAAGATCATTACCAGGTCTAGGAACTTCAAAGATATTAGCCATAATATTTTTTAGTTAATTTAATAATAATTCAAATTAACGATTCTTTAAAGTAAATTTCTTTTTGAGTTAATATCTAAAAAATAATTGAACTTGACTTTTCCAATCCCCATTAGAATCATAAGAACCTAATAATTCTAAGTTTGGATTTGCCTGAAAAGTCAAAATCCCTAAAGGTGAAATATCATCTCTACCTGGAACGGTTTGAAAAGCAAAATTTATCGCATCCGTAATATCAAGACCTATTTCGGCTACCCAAGCTTGAGAAGAAAATTCCTCATTAGAAGATGATTGACCATCATTTTCTATATCTAAATTTTCATTGGAAAAAATATTATTTAATGAATCATTATTTTCTATTAATGCTGGATATAAAGATAACTGAAATCTTTCACTAAATGCTTCAGCATTATTAAGTTGAGAAATAAAAGCTCTATTTATTAAATTTGCAGAGTTACCTCCAATCAAACCAATTATTTGTGACCTGTTATAACTTGGCGTGCTCCGTAATTGGATTCTTCTATTTTCATCAGCAAAAGATAATTGATCTAAAAATCCTTCATAAGATGCTTCAATTTTTATAAGCCTTGAATTACCAATACCAAATGATCCAAAACCACTAGAAGTCACATTCACGTCAAGATCACCTGAGATGTTTGAATCCTGATTATTTTGACTTATAGGTATTATAGAATCTGGAACTTTACTAACCAGAGAAAAATTTATAAAAGGAACAACGCCACTTCTTGATGCAAATAAAATATAATTATCTTTATTTTTATCAAGTTTGAAGGGAGTAGTATATAAATTAGCTCTACCTTTTTTTAGATAAATTAGACCTCTAGCATTTAAATCTTTGCCAACCTTTCCGTTTATATTAAGGTCTAATTTAGTATCTAAATATGCTTGAACTAATTCTGAATACTGAAGTTTAAAATCTGGACCCAGTTTTAATTTTAAATTATTAAAACTCAAATTATCCAAATAATTAGGCAAGGTTTCTCCTAAAAGAACTGAATTCAAAATTGTTTCATTTGAAATTATTTCAATATTTTCATTACTATTCCAATAGAGTTCTGGCCAATCTTTTTTATCCCCATTTCCTATAAGGTTATTTTCTTTTTTATTATTTTGAATTGTGCTATTAAAATTAATAAATCCATTATTAAAAGATAGAGAACCTCCCAATACAGGGCTTTCAAATGATCCACTTAAATCAACATCTGAATCTATTAAAAAATTAAAGGTATCTTTCTTTAAAGTAAATCTATTAGTTATCAAATTAATTACTGCCTTCTCGGAAACCTTCCGATTATAAAAAGGCAAAGACCCTTTTATAAAAATTTTTCCAGAATCTTCGGCCTTTGCTTTTAGATTATTTATCTCTAAAGAATCAAAATCAAAAATTATAGTACTATTTATATCTTTTATTATATTGTTTAAAAGATCAATTTCAGAATCTTTAACTACGATAAATCCATTTAATAGAGGTTTATTTAAGGTTCCTTTTAGAATTACTCTAAGATTCACATCACCTTCTTTAAAGGTAAAGTATTCATCAGCAAAAATATCTATTAACTCAATAAATTTTCCATTTCCAATCAATCTTAAATCTAAGTTATCAGATTTATTTATAGGTATTTTGCCTTTAATATTAATTGGAATTTCAGAATCATTTATTAGAAGGGAAAAATCAATATCAAATATAGAATTATTAAATTTAACTAGTCCTTTATCAAATATTATTATGTTATTTTTAATTGATGAATTATTGGAAAAAATTTCGCTAGAGAAAGATTTTGTATCAAGATCATAAAATAAATTCATATCCAACCCTCCAATAAAATCTCTTTGTTTATTTAAAAAGATATTTGCTGCACTTAATGGAAATTTTTTAATTCTTAAAGAACCTTTCCCTGTTAATAATCCTCCTTCCAAATCAATAGAAAATTCCTCTTTATTATTCTTATATTCATCTCTAGATACATCAAAATAGCCATTTAATTTTGCATTCAATTTGTAATTGACTGGTCTTTCGCCCTGAATAGTAATTCTTCCATTGTATCTACTTCTAAATTTATTTAGATATTTTTGCAAACTAAATTTGTCCTCGAGCAAATTACTATTTTCAATAAAGTTATTTATAAAATCGATCCTCTCTTTAAATGATCTATTATCTTTATTTATTTCCAAATCATCTAAAATGTTCGATTTACTTACAGGAATCATTTTTTTATTATCAAAGTTGAAAATATCAACAGCGGTAAGGATAGTCCAACTAGTGCTTATATCCTTGAATTCTGAATTAATTAAATTATTATTACTTGAATCATATTCGACTTCAATTATTCCTCCATCGATTGGATACAATGAAGAGTTTATATAAAAAGAATTATTTTTGACCCTGAAATCAAATAATGAATTGGCTAGATTAATATTTCCATATTTTCCTAAACTCCAAGCAATTCTCCCATCAAAGTAGGACTGGTCTGACGAAATTGATCCCTCACCATTAATAATTCCATCAACTCTATCGAATTGATTTTTGTTTATAGATAATTCAAGTTCATCAAGAGGGAAATTATCTGCTCGCCAATTATAACTGTTATTCTCTTTAACTATACCTATAGTACCTTTATTTGAGTTAAATACTCTTATAAAATTTGCATTGTCTATTTTAAGTTCAGAATCAAACTTAATAGAAAGAAATGAAGGGAGTGGAGAATATCTATTTTTCATATTTAGCAGAAATTCATTATTTTCATTTTTAATATCTCCCTCCCATGTTTCTCTAATGCGAATACCTTTAAAGTGCGGGTAATCAAGATTAAAGTTTATCGAAAAATCAGGATCAGTAATTTTTCCTTTTAATTCTCCTTTAGCAGTAATGAAACCCCTTATATCATTTTTTCGGAAAATATTTAAATTAGATAATTGAGTTCTATTTATTTTAAAACTAGTATCTATATCACCAAAATTAATACCTCTTCTATCAAACCAATAAGGAATATTACCCGATAATTGGATATCTGGATTAAGGCTATCAATGTATCCAATACTCCCTTTTAGATCAATATTATTAAAACTGCTATTAAATGGCACATTTAGATTGAAATTTGAAGTCAATGTTCCATAATTTAATTTTTCTGAATTGCCAATTAAATTATTGTCTTTACAAAAAAACCTAGTTGAATCTGAATTTATATTCTCTGCTAAATATTCTGGTTTTATTTTTAAATTAGTAAAAGAAAATCTTCCTTCACAAAATGTGCGCTTTGATGTTTTATTAAATTTAAAGTTAGATTTAAAGGTACCCTTTTTTAAGCTAATTTTTCTGTTACCAATAATATATTCAGAATTATCAAGATCTAATCCCTTAGAAAATAAATCCAGTTTTAAAAAGTCTTGATTTAATTTTGTATTAAATTTAAATTTTAAAAAACCCTTTTCATCAAAATTTGATTTTACATTTGCAATGATTTGTCTATTTCTTGACTTGTAAATAACATTACCTTTTACTTTTGTTTTTAATCCTGCATTATTAAACTTCAGATCTGAATATTTATTTAAGTTAAAGTTCAACTCATACTTAGATTTTGATTTTTTTGTAATTCGATTATCTTTATAAGATTTGTCCCTTTTAAAAAAATCTCTATCTATATTAATGGCAGCTTCATTAGGACTTATTTTTACAATCCATTTTTGTTTTAAAAAAGATCTAAAAGGCATAATGCCAACATATACATTTTTGGCTGTAATCTCAGAGTCTATATTGTTTTTATCATTAATTTTTGAATTTCCCAAAGAAATACCTAGAAATCTAATTCCGACATAATCCCCTAAATCAACATTTTTATCTAAAAGATTCTCAATACTTTTTTCTAGTTCTAATTTCCTAGAACTATAAGTTTCTTTTAAAAAATTATTTAATAAAAAAGTGCCTAAAAAACCTAAAGGTAAAAGCATCCCTACCAACAGAATCTTAGTATTTAAATTTAGAGATCTAATATTTTTCAAGTTAGAGCCCAAAAATAGAGTAGGCTTACAAAATATAAGAAATTAATCAGGTCAAAGCCACTAAATGTCTTTTTTTGAACTATTAGAGAACACACCCAAAATTTTTGGATTCTTTGGAATATTTCTTTTCATTTGCACAATAGCTGCTTTTATATTTAATTTTGGTTTTAAATTTCGAATAATTGGAGCAACTATTTTTTCATTATTGCTTTCTTTGAGTAGTTGGGCATTTATACAAAGTTACTCTGAAAAGGTTGTAATAGAAGGTGCAAAATATGTTCCAATTGTTTATGACAATGGGTTCGATTTGATTATTGCTAAAGCAGATGATGACTTTCCAGAAGAATCTATTGAACCAACTTTAGAACAATTATCGGAAAACTTAAGGAAAGGTAGCAGGTCTGGTGCAAATGTAAAAATTAAGATAAGAAAACTTGAAAAAATTTCAGATGGCATAAGTAAACCAGTGGTTATAGGAGAAGTTCAGAAAAATGTCAAAATGAATTAGTCAATTAAAAAATGGAAAGTAAAACCTTTTTAGATTTTTTACCAACTAATTTTAGACATGAGAAATCTTTTTTTATTCAAAATAATCTAACTGACTTTGAAAAATTAAGTAATCTTTCGGACTTAGATATAAACGAGATTCAAAGAAAATCTTCACTATGTACATTAAATAATCTAAAGAAAATTAGAGCTATAGCTATTTTTAAAAAAGAAATTGGAATTTCTCCACCGCAAGCATATCTACTTTTACATTGCGGTATATCTTCTCTTAAATCATTATCACTATCTACCCCTTACGAATTAGAACGTAAAATTGGCAGATTAGAAAGAATTCTTAGAGTAAAAACTGAAACTGATACAACTTTTACTCTTATAAAAGAATGGATTAAAAAAGCTAGTCAAATCGAGAAATCTATTAGAAATCTTGGATAAAAAAATTTTTTAATGTAGAATTTAGAAAAAGTTAGTGATAATGAAACCTTTGTTATTTTTTTTATTTTTGTTTTCCAACTCTTTATACCCTGTTTTAAGTCAATCTAACTTATTGGAAACAGTAAAAAAGAATCCAAACGAAGCTAAGAATTTATGTAATAAGTTTAAAGAGTTTAATTCAAAAGGCATTTCAGCTAGTTCAGATAAAGCTATAGAGTATGTATCAAACAAAAAAAAGTTAACTCCCGTTAACGCAGAGATCTTTTCTATTTACGTCATTGGGCTGCACTGTCCAGACATTATCTAAAGCCTAAATGTCTGGATCAAGATGGTTTGATAAGTCTCTAATTCTTAGAGATGGAGTAAAACTTATATCAAGGATTTGGTTACCTAATAATAATGGGCCATGGCCTGCATTATTAATGAGACAACCTTATGGCAGGGAAATTGCTTCAACTATTACCTATTCTCATCCTGAATGGTGGGCTTCCAAAGGGTATATGGTCATAATTCAAGACGTTAGAGGTATGGGTTCTTCTGAAGGAGTCTTTAATGGTTTTTCTCAAGAAGCTAGCGATACTTCAGAAACTCATGAATGGGTAAGGTCTCTAAAAGAATGTAATGGGAAACTTGGCTTATATGGTTTTTCATATCAAGGATTTACTCAACTAACCGGTGAATTAAATTCAAAGCCGCCAGATTGTTTATCTCCAGCAATGACTGGGATGAATATTAAGGATCATTGGTGCTCAGATGGAGGAGCATATTGGTGGCATAACAATATTGCATGGGGACTTCAAATCGCAGCACTAAAAATGAAAAAAGAAAATAATTTGTTTGAGTGGGGAAAGATAAGATTAGCCTTAGAAAACAAAAGTTATTTAACGGAAGGAATTGAAATTTTAAAAAAATATGATCCTAATAGCTTTGTTTTGGAATGGCTTAAAAATTTAAATAATGCTCGCCCATTTGAAGAATTTAAACCAATTTCAACATGGATTAAACAACCTATGTTAATTATTGGAGGACTTTGGGATCCACATTTAAAAGGTGCATTTGATCTTTATAAAAAATCTATTGAAGTTGGTGGAAGCCCAGAGATTATTATTGGGAATGCAACTCATCTAAATTGGTGGGAGGGATCACAAGAATCTTTATTAATTTTTTTTGATAAACATTTAAAATTAGATGAAGATTTTAATTCTAAGAATTTAAAAGACGAGAAAAAAATATGGAATATTTCATTAAATAAATGGGAAGATTTAGATAACAAATTTAATCCTGAATTTATTTTTGGACTCAAAAGCGATGGTACAGCAAATCTAGAGGTTGAAGATGGAAGTCTGACCATAAATTCAAAAGGATCAGGATGGTTCACAATTGTTCATGACCCATGGAGACCTACTCCATCTGACGGTGGACATTTAGGTCCAAATCCAGGAAAGTTTAACAGAAGCATTATTGATAAACGACTGGATGTAGGTGTTTTTCAAACCAATTCTTTTGAAGAAGATCAATATTTAACAGGAGTTCCCACATTAGAAATCCAGGTAAAAAGTGATCAGCCCAATTTCGATATCTGCCTTGCTTTATCTCTAGTTGAAGAAGGTAATGAAAAGGTGAATCAATTTTCAACCGGATTCTTGAGGGTTAAAAACTCCAAAATAAGTGAAGAATGCATTTATCAAATCACAATGCAACCAACAAATATTTGTTTGATTAAAGATAGCAAGCTTCGCTTATCTATATCTGCAGCAGCTTATCCCGCCATTGGAGTTAATCCTGGATTTGGGGAGGGAAATATTGGATCTCCTTCAGCAAATCATAGAGTTATTACTCTAAGTTTTAGCCTTGATAAAACATTTATGAAAATGACCCCTTTTTTTTCATAAATAATTAATTTTTTGGTTAATCATTTGATATTATTAATCGTTAATATCTACCAGTCATGATCGAGACAATTCAAGCAGACTGGATTAAATCAGAAGCTATCAACCTAGAAAATTGTTGCAATGATAATCCATTAAAAATATTAGGTCCTCATTTTTATGAAAAACAATGGGTAATTAGGGTATGGATGCCTGAAGCCGACGAAGTTAAAATAAATTTTAAAAACAATACCTATAAGGCTGAAAGCATAAACCATAAATGGCTTTTTGAAGCAATCCTGCCTGAAAATCCAAATCACAATTACGAAATAAATATTTCACGAGGAGGTATCACACATACACAACATGACCCTTGGTCATATAGAGAAGAGTGGATGGGAGAAGTTGATAGACATCTTTTTGCAGAAGGTAATCATCATCATATTTGGGAAAAAATGGGAGCACATCTTATTGAAGAAAAGAATCAAAAAGGGGTCATGTTTTGCATTTGGGCTCCAAATGCAAAATCAATCTCGATAATTGGAGATATAAATTCTTGGGATGGAAGACATCATCCAATGCAAAAAAGATTAGGGGGAATTTGGGAACTATTCATGCCATCAATGCAAGAGGGCGACACATATAAATACGAAATAAGAACACAACAAGGTCATATTTATGAGAAAGCTGATCCATATGGTTTCCTTCATGAAATCAGACCCCAAAATGGTTCAATAGTTTCAAAGTTGAAAAACTTTAATTGGAATGATAGTTCTTGGATTTCAAACAGAGATTCTTCTAGTCAAATTGACAAGCCAATTTCAGTTTATGAAATGCATTTAGGGAGTTGGCTCCATGAATCAACAGATAATAAATATCTGGAGGACAATGGTGAACCAAGAGACCCAGTACCTGCAGCCGATTTAAAACCTGGAACACGATTACTAACTTATCCAGAATTAACCAAGAAACTAATCCCTTACGTAAAAGAAAGAGGATTCACTCATATTGAACTAATGCCAATATCTGAACATCCTTTTGATGGTTCATGGGGATACCAAGTTACAGGCTGGTATGCCCCCACAAGTAGATTTGGCACCCCAAATGAATTTAGAGAGTTTGTAAATAAATGTCATGAAGAGGGCATAGGCGTAATTCTTGATTGGGTGCCCGGTCATTTTCCAAAAGATAAGCATGGTTTAGCATTTTTTGATGGCTGCCATCTTTATGAGCATGGAGATTCACGAATAGGTGAACACAAAGAATGGGGAACCCTAATATTTAATTACAGCAGAAACGAAGTAAGAAATTTCTTAGTAGCAAATCTCGTTTATTGGTTTGAAGAGTTTCATATTGATGGCATAAGAGTAGATGCTGTAGCTTCCATGCTTTACAGAGATTATCTACGTCCTGATGGAGAATGGATACCCAATGAAAATGGTGGGAATGAAAATATAGAAGCCGTTAAATTTCTTCAACAGGCTAATCATGTACTCTTCCAACACTTCCCAGGTGCACTTTCTATCGCTGAAGAATCAACAACTTGGCCAATGGTAACCAAACCAACTGACATGGGAGGGTTAGGTTTTAACTTGAAATGGAATATGGGATGGATGCACGATATGCTTGATTATTTTGAAATAGATCCTTGGTTTAGGCAATTCCATCAAAATAGTGTGACTTTCTCAATTACATATAACTATACAGAGAACTTTATGCTTGCACTTAGTCATGATGAGGTTGTCCATGGTAAAAGTCATCTTTTGCATAAAATGCCTGGCGATGACTGGAAGAAATATGCAAATACTCGAGCATTACTAACTTATATGTGGACCCACCCTGGTAAAAAAACAATATTTATGGGAATGGAATTTGGGCAAAGACAAGAATGGAATGTTTGGGATGATCTGCAATGGGAGTTACTAGAATTTGAGCCCCATAAAGGTATCAGAAACTTGATTGATGACCTAAACGTTCTTTATAAAAATGAACCTGCATTATGGAAAAATGACTTTGATCCTTATGGATTCCAATGGATAGATTGTAATGACAAATCTAATTCGGTTATAAGTTTCATGAGAAGAGAAAACGATACCAATGAGTGGCTTGTTGTTGTTGCTAACTTTACACCTAATACTCATGGGTCATATAAAGTAGGTGTTCCTGTGGAAGGATTCTATAAAGAAATATTTAATTCAGATGGCTCTAGATACGGGGGCAGTAATAAAGGAAATATGGGGGGTAAAGAAACTATCAATTACAATATTCATGATTATCAAAATGCTCTAGAACTTGCTTTGCCCCCATTAAGCGTGAGTATATTCAAACATCAATCAAAAAAATAAGAAGGCTCATTTAACTTAGTGCTTCATATAAATGTTCATATAACGCTTTTGCTCTGCTTTACATTGTAAGATTTTTAAGTTGGATTTTAATTTTTTTTAAATATCAAATTGAAAAATGGGTCAAGATTTACCACTACTACTTTCTGCCGCATTAGGTAAAAAAGTAAATAGGCCTCCAGTATGGATGATGAGGCAAGCAGGAAGATATATGAAAATCTATAGAGATTTAAGGGAGCGTTACCCAAGCTTTAGAGAGAGGTCTGAAAATCCAGAACTATCATATGAGATTTCAATGCAGCCTTTTCATGCTTTCAAACCGGATGGTGTAATCCTTTTTTCAGATATTCTCACACCTCTTCCAGGGATGGGCATAAATTTTGAAATAATAGAAAGTAAAGGTCCAATAATTGAGGACCCAATAAGAACTCTTAATCAGGTAGAAAATTTAAGAGAATTAAATCCAAGCGAGAGTTTAAGCTTTGTAGGGCAAGTTCTTTCTTCACTAAAAAGAGATGTGAATAATGAGGCAACTATTTTAGGTTTTGTTGGCGCACCTTGGACTCTTGCTGCATATGTAGTTGAAGGTAAAAGCAGTAAAAATTATTCCTTAATAAAATCAATGGCTTTTAATGAACCAGATTTACTTCATAAACTTCTTGATCATTTTGCAAAATCTATTGGTGAATATCTTAAATACCAAATAAAATCTGGAGCGCAAGTAGTACAAATTTTTGATTCATGGGCAGGCCAACTAAGCCCACAAGATTATGATATCTTTGCTGGGCCATATCAAAAAAAAGTTGTTGAAATTGTAAAAGCGGAATACCCAGAAACACCAATAATTCTTTACATTTCAGGAAGTGCTGGGGTACTGGAAAGAATGGCAAAAACTGGAGTAGATATAATTTCACTAGACTGGACAGTAGATATTGAAGAGGCTTGTAAAAGAATCCCCAGGGGGATTGGAATTCAAGGTAATGTTGACCCTGGCATTTTATTCGGAAACAAAGAATCAGTAAAAGAGAGGATAGATAATACTTTTAATAAAATTAAAGATAGGAAATATATTCTTAATTTGGGTCATGGGATTTTACCTGGGACTCCAGAAGAAAATGCTAAAACATTTTTTGAACATGGAAAAAAACTCACTTACTAGTCAAAGTCTTGGCATATAAAAACTTATTAATAACAGGCGCTAATGGATGTGTTGGCCAATATTTAGTTGATTGGTTTTTGAAAAACACAAAATTCAGGCTTTATCTCATGGTAAGAGACAAAAGTAAGTTACCAATTTCTGTTCAAGAAAATAAAAAAGTCAAGTTAATGGTGTGCGATATCAGGGAATCAAATAGGTATAAAAAGGAAATTAGTCAAATTAATTACCTAATACATACTGCTACAGCTTGGGGAGATCCAAAGAGAGCCTATGAAGTAAATATTAAAGCTTTTGAAGAATTACTAGAAATGCTTGATATTGAAAAGTTAGAAAAGATTATTTATTTTTCAACAGCTAGTATTCTTGATACCCAAACAGAATTAATGAGGGAATCATTAATTTATGGAACGGAATACATTCAAACAAAATATGAATGCTTCCAGAGACTTAGAGAAAGCTCATTCGCAGAAAAAACATTCGCTGTTTTCCCTACCTTGGTTTTTGGAGGGAATCTTGGAAAAAAAAGTAAATATCCTGTGAGTTATTTAACTAGTGGATTGAAAGAAATTGGGAAATGGCTTTGGTTAGCAAGATTTTTGAAACTCGATTCTAAATTTCACTTTATACACGCAAATGATATCGCCCAGATTTGTGGGTTTCTAATTAAAAATCATAAAGAAGAGGAATACAAAGGCTTTAGAAAATTTGTGCTGGGTCAAAAATTCATTTCAATTGATGATGCCATAATTACACTGTTAAAAAAACATAATATGAGGAGATTTTTTGCGATACCGCTTACAAAAAAAATTCTAAAAATATTATTAAGAATTCTCCCCATCCAAACTACTCCTTGGGATAGCTTTAGTATCAAAAAATATGACTTTAATCATGTCCCCATAACTAATCCTGAGACTTTCAAACTTAAAAGTTATGCCAAGTCACTGAATGATATTTTGAGGTTATCAAAGTTACCAACCTGTAATAACAATTAAAATTTTCGCAGTTAGGTTACCAAAGCCTTGTAATATATATAAATAAGCAAATTTTTATTATGTTACGTTCAATCTTTGCAGGGTTATTTGCAATAGTTTTAACTCTAGGTCTAGGTATTTCATCAGTTTCAGCTAAGACTGTTGAAGTAAAACTTGGAACAGATGCTGGAATGCTTGCATTTGAACCAAGTACAGTAACCATTAGTGCTGGTGATACAGTTAAATTCGTCAATAATAAACTTGCCCCTCACAATGCTGTCTTTGATGGGCATGAGGAATTAAGTCATGCGGACTTAGCTTTTGCTCCAGGAGAGTCTTGGGAAGAAACATTTGATACTGCTGGAACTTATGATTACTATTGTGAGCCACACAGAGGCGCTGGAATGGTAGGTAAAGTTATTGTTGAATAAATCTTTTACATAGCTAAACATCCTTTTTGACTTAATATTTATTAAGGTCATATTCAAATTTTGATTGATGAAAATAGTTCCAAGCGAATTCTCAAATTCTGCTTGGGACTGTTTTATTTTTGCCAAAGATATTGCTTATAAAAATTACCAACAAAACGTAGACTCTGATAATTTATTATTAGCTCTTATAAAAGAGGATAATATTACAAAAAATATTTTAAAAAAAAATAATGTAAATATAAATGATCTTGAGAGGGCAATAATTTCTTCATTAAATGCGAAGGCAAAAATGAAAAATAAACAAGATAATTTATATATTGGTGAGACTCTTCACAAAATATTCTTGAAGGCGAATGATATTAAAAATACTTTAAATGATGTAGTGATATCAACAGAACACTTAGCTTACGGTTTCACTTATGATGATAATTATGGATTTCAAATTTTAAATCAAAAAGGTATTCCAGAATTTCTTAAAATTATAAAGAAAATGAAGTCAGATCCGGCAGTAAAAAATGAATTTAATAGTTATAGTACATCATTAGAAAAATATGGTATTGATTTAACTCAATCTGCACGAGATGGGATTTTAGACCCAGTTATTGGTAGGGATGAAGAGATTAGAAGAACAATTCAAATATTGAGTAGAAGAACAAAAAATAATCCAGTTCTTATTGGAGATCCTGGAGTTGGCAAAACAGCCATTGTAGAAGGGTTGGCTCAAAGAATTATTAATGGAGATGTACCTTCTGCGCTACAAGATAGGAAACTAATTTCGTTAGATATGGGTTCACTTTTAGCTGGAGCAAAATATCGTGGAGAATTTGAAGAAAGAATAAAAAATATTCTAAAGAAAGTGAAAGAATCAGAGGGTAAGATTATTCTTTTTATTGATGAAATTCATACGGTAGTTGGTGCAGGCGCTAGTGGAGGTTCTTTAGATGCAAGCAACCTATTAAAACCAATGCTTGCGAGAGGAGAACTTCGATGTATTGGTGCTACAACTATTAATGAACATAAACAAAATATAGAAAAAGATCCTGCTTTAGAACGAAGATTTCAAAAGATAAAAGTTGATGCTCCTTCAATAAATGATACTGTTTCAATTTTAAGAGGATTGAGAGAAAGATACGAAGTTCATCATAGTGTGAGAATTTCTGATAATGCTTTAGTTGCTGCTGCAACCCTTAGCGAAAGATATATTAACGATAGATTCCTTCCTGACAAAGCAATAGATCTAATAGATGAAGCAGCCTCAAGATTAAATATGGTCATAACTTCCAAACCTGAAGAAATTGATGAAATTGATCGAAAAGTTCTACAGTTTGAGATGGAAAAATTATCTTTAAAAAGAGAAACGGATGATTTTTCTATAGAAAGATTAAAAAAAATCAATAATGAACTTATATCCCTTAAAGATAAACAGGCAGAATTAGGCGCTCAATGGAAAAAAGAAAAAGATGAAATTGACGAGATTAGCACCATAAAAGAAGAAATTGAATCTGTTCAATTGCAAATAGATCAAGCCAAAAGGAGTTTTGATCTCAACAAAGCAGCAGAATTAGAATTTGGAACTTTAAATTCTTTGCAAAAAAAATTAAAAGAAAAAAGTGAGTCTCTAGTAAATTCCCAAAAAAATGGAGATAAAAGTCTTTTAAGACAAGAGGTAACTTTTGATGATATCGCAGAAGTTGTCTCAAAGTGGACTTCTATTCCAGTACAGAACTTAAACCAGTCAGAAAAAGATAAACTCTTGAGCCTCGAGTCAATCCTTAAAGAAAAAATTATTGGTCAAGATAGTGCGATTAGGGCTGTTGCAGATTCCATTAAGAGATCAAGGACTGGTCTAAATGATCCAAGCAAGCCATTAGCCAGTTTTCTCTTTTTAGGTCCAACTGGTGTTGGAAAAACAGAGCTAAGTAAAGTAACAGCCAAAATAATATTCGATTCAAATTCTTCAATTACAAGACTGGATATGTCTGAATATATGGAAAAGCATTCAGTGAGCAAAATTATAGGTGCACCTCCTGGATATTTAGGTTTCGAATCAGGCGGTCAACTAACTGAAGCTATACGCAAAAATCCTTATTCCTTAATACTCCTAGATGAAATAGAGAAAGCTCACAAAGATATTTTAGATATTCTCTTACAGGTTCTTGACGATGGAATAATTACTGATGGTCAAGGTCGTACAATCAATTTCAAAAATTCAATCATTGTTCTCACAAGTAATTTAGGAAGTCAATCAATTAATGATTTATCAGTTAGAAAAGAAGATACAAATGAAATTAAAAAAGTTGTAGATAATGAAATTAAAAAATTTTTCAAGCCTGAGTTTTTAAATCGACTTGATGAAATTGTTATTTTTAATAATTTAGAATTAAATGACATAAAAGAAATTGCAAAAATACAGCTTCAACATTTAGAAAAAAGACTTAACAAAAAAAACTTAAAATTCAAAATTACGGATGAAGCAATTAACCAACTTGTCGAAAATAGTTTCGATCATGCCTATGGTGCAAGGCCTTTAAAAAGAATTATTCAAAAACAAATTGAGACAAAAATTTCAAATAATATATTGAATAATAATTACCTTAATAAAGACGAGATTAATATTTATCTGGTTAATGGAGAGATAAAAGTTGATTAAATATCTAATTAAAGAATCCTATATGACTTTAAAATTAAAAACTTTAATCTAAGATTTGAACCAATCAGGAATTTCCTCATAACTTGCTTTATTCGATTTATTTTCTTTAGATTCTGTTTTCCAACAACATGTTCTGCCCTTATCCTTATCCTGTAAGTATTCATTAGCCCATCTCCAAATTAATTCAGAGGTGAACTCCATTCCCACATTATCCATAATTCTCAGATCTAAAGCATCTAAGTCATGTAATTTTTCCCAGTAATTCAGTAAAGGGTCATCTTTATTTATTAGAAAAGTATGGTCAAATTGCTCCTTTAATCTATTTTCTAGGGGCTTTAGACTTGAAAAATCCACAACAAAACCATTTAGGTCTAATTTTTTTGCAGTGAACCAAAAAGTGAATGATCTTGAATATCCATGCACAAATCTGCAGTGGCCTTCATGGCGCCATTGCCTATGTGAACAGGGAAAATCCTCGTAACTTTTACTGCATGAAAATTTTAGAGAATGAAGATACATCAATTAACTGTTAGGATAATTCTTGATAAGACATAATGAATAGGATTTAACATAACAAACATAATGACTTATTCAAAAAATTTTTCGATAGAAGATCTACACTTTGATAATTATGGTTTAATCCCTGCAATAGCACAAGATTGGCTCGACGGATCGATTCTTATGCTTGCTTGGATGAATAAAGAATCATTAACAATGACTCTTGAGACAAAAAACGTTCATTACTGGAGTAGATCTAGATCCGAAATCTGGAGAAAAGGAGCTACGAGTGGAAGTACCCAAATACTTAAGGAGATAAGATTCGACTGCGATAATGATGCCCTAATACTTTTAATTGAACAAAATGGTTCAGGTGCATGTCACACTGGGGAAAAAAGTTGTTTTTTCAACGAAATCCAAATCAATCAAAATGATAAAAAAGAGAAAAAAACAACTCCCTTCTCAAATATTTGCTCTGAATTATTTAATACAATTAACGAAAGATCAATAAATCCTTCAGAAAAAAGTTACACAAATCATTTATTAACAAAAGGCAGTAATACTATTTTGAAAAAAATAGGAGAGGAATCTGCAGAATTTATAATGGCTTGTAAAGATAATGATAAAAATTCAATCTCAAATGAAGCTGCTGATTTAATTTATCATTTGCAAGTAGCCCTTATGCATAAGGGAGTTGAGTGGAGAGATGTACTTGCTGTTCTAGAATCAAGAAGAGGAAATTAAATAATGAAAATATTTGATTTAATGATTCAAATTTTGACTAAAAATATAAATTAAATACCTAATGATTATTAATTAATTATTAATTAATTATTACATGTATGGCTTATTGCCGAATTAACTATAAGTTAAATGTATAAAAACAAAGAGGTAAATCGTGAGTTCATTAAGCGATTTTCTTGGGGAAATAGGTCGTCATCAACTTTTGACTCCGGAGAGAGAACTCACCATGGGCAGAAAAGTCCAAGAAATGGTGGTACTTATCAATAGATGTCAAGAAGCTGGAGGGAAAGGGGCTGCTTGTGAATATTCCGAAGCTGAGAAGAAAAAGATAAAAATTGGTGAAAGAGCTAAAAATGAAATGATAACTGCAAACTTAAGATTAGTTGTCAATCTTGCCAAGAGATACCAAGGCAAAGGACTTGAATTGCTAGACTTGATTCAAGAGGGGACATTAGGCCTTACAAGGGCTGTAGAAAAATATGATCCCTCGAGAGGACATAGATTTTCCACCTATGCTTATTGGTGGATCAGGCAAGGATTAAACAGAGCATTATCAACTCAAAGTAGAACTATAAGGATACCTGTTAACATCAATGAAAAACTTACGAAATTAAGATCAGCAAAATCTAAGCTTATGCAACTAAAGGGTATTGCACCCACTAGTGATGCGCTTGCAGAAGAAATGAAAGTATCTAAGGAGGAAATTGATGAGCTCCTTTCTTGTGAATTGAGAAGCATTACTGTAAGCCTCCAAGGTACTGTCAAATCAAAGTCTGATCCATCTGAGCTCGTTGATATTCTTCCTAGTGATGAAACTCCTCCAATGGAATTGGCAGAATTAGCCGAAAGAACAGCCTCTGCATGGAAATTATTAGATAAAGCAAATTTAACTGAAAAAGAAAGAAAGATAGTAAGCCTAAGATTTGGTTTAGACGGCTCCAATGAATGGAGAACTTTAGCTGAAGTGGCAAGACATATGAGTTGTAGCAGGGAATATTGCAGGCAAGTCGTTCAACGTGCCTTAAGAAAACTTAGAAAAGCAGGAATACAGAATGGACTAGTTGATAGTATTAGCCAAAAATAGTATTAAAAAATCTAAATTCCATAAATAAGGATGACAGAGAGTTACAAAAACAAAGAAAAAATTTATGAAGCTGAAGTTTTAGAAAGTTCAACATTTGATGAAAATATTATCATCAAGATTCTTATTAAAGCAGGAAGAACAATTGCTAAGCCTGCGTTAGAAGTTTTGGAGATGGCTATAGATCCTTTAACTCCACCACAAGTAAGAGTTTCCTTGATGGCTGCCCTAGCTTATTTAATTATGCCATTTGACCTTTTCCCTGACTTTATGCCATTAGTTGGTTTTAGTGATGATTTTGTCGCCCTAACAGCAGTACTTAGTATATGGAGCAAATATATGACTCCTTCAATAAGAGCGAGAGCAGAGAGCAAGCTTAATAAATTATTCCCTTTTTATTAAATGAGTAAATTATCTCAGCAAGAAGAAAAAGAACTCATTTCCTTCATTAAGGATTGGTTGAAATCTCATGGATTTAACCAAAAAGATTTAGCAAATGAATTAAATATTAAATCGAGCAGAACCTCTGAGATAATTCTCAAAATTAAAGAATTATATAAAAAAGGCGGTATTTTCAACATTGCAAAAAATCTTATAGAGATTGAACAAAATTGGTTAAACAATATCAAAAAAGATTATCTAGAGACAAAACAAACACCACCTTATAATCAATTAGATATCGACTCTTTAGTAAATCAGATTAATCAAGACACTAGTAAATAAATATTTAATAAAACATTCTATTTTAATAAGAAATAATCTTCTAACTTAATAAGGAGACTTTAAAGAAATATATCACTCTTAAAAACTAACCTTTTTATAAAAAATATCGCTGTAATTTTTTACATCATCAAAAATTAAATTATTAATATGGAATATTTTTATCAATTTTCTTTTAAATAAATTTACTTTTTTAAATAAAATAAAATACTAAAGATATTATAAATTAGCTTTAAAAAGCTTGGTTCCAAGCATAAATTTCATAATTTATCCATATCCCTTTTTTCCAATATATATCTTCCTCAATCAAATCTCTTAATTGATTTTCATCATTAGCATTAAAAATTCCAAACAAATATTTTGTACATTTAGTTGGTCCTAAAGTAACTAAAATATCGCAATCTTTTAACTTTTTAAGTCTATTAAGATGTTGTTCACGATATGATCTCCTTTTAATAATTGCATCTTCACAGTACTTTCCAAAAACTACAAACTTTTCCATTTTAAAAGATAAATAATAGAATAAATATATACTAAATAATTGCATATATTACACACAAATTGCTATCTTTTTAAGAAGAAGTCTTTTAATTAATTATGCTCACTGGTAGTGATCTTCTTGCCAAAGTCAAAGAGCTTGGTGATGTTAGCAAGTCTGACCTTGTTCGAGCTTGTGGATATGTCTCCACCAAGAAAAATGGGGGTGAACGCCTTAATTTCACTTCATTTTATGAAGCACTACTAGAAGCAAAAGGAGTTAATCTTGGGGATTCTGGAGTCGCAGGTATTGGCAAAGGAGGAAGAAAGCTAAGTTATATAGCTAAAGTGCAAGGCAATGGAAATCTTTTGATTGGGAAAGCATACACAGCACTTTTAGATTTAAAAGCAGGTGATGAATTTGAAATTAAGCTTGGAAGAAAACAAATAAGATTATTACCCACTGAAGAATCTTAAAGATAAGTTTGAGGCTAAATTTTTAAATTCCTAAACTTTTTTTATCAATATATTCTCTTCTTATTTAATTTTTTTGATCAGCGGCCAAACGCATATCCTTACAAAATTCACCAACATTATCAACGACATCTTTTTCACTTGAATTAGAAATTCGTTTTACAAATGCACTACCAATAATCACTCCATCTGCCCCCCACTCACGAACTCTATTAACATGTTCGGGAGTGGATATACCAAAACCAACAGCGATTGGAATAGTATTTACTTTTTTTAAGTTATCAATAAGATTTTCAACTCTATTTTCCATTTTGTTTCTCTCACCAGTAACACCTGTAACACTTACTAAATAAGTAAACCCTTTTGTATGATTAGATATTTTTTTCATTCTTTCAAAAGGAGTAGTTGGAGCTACCAATAAAATCAAGTCCATAGAATGGTCACTAACTATTTTAGAAAATTTAAAAGCTTCCTCTAAAGGGAGATCAGGAATTATTAGTCCAGAAACTCCAGCACTAGATGCCATTTCACAAAACTGTTCAAAGCCAAAACATAGTAAAGGATTTAAGTAAGAAAAAAGTATAATGGGGATATTTAATTTACCTTTTAATGACTCTAAAAGTGTAATTACTATTCTTGTATTAGTTCCTGACTTTAAAGCGCGAGAGGCCGCCACTTGAATAACAGGTCCGTCTGCAAGTGGGTCACTATATGGTATTCCTAATTCAATAAGGTCAGCTCCATTTTCTTGAAGCTTTAATAAAATCTCAGACGTTATTTCAATATTGGGGTCCCCAGCCATTATGAAAGGCATCAAAGCTAATTTTTGATGATTTTTTAACTCACGAAACTTTTCATCTACCTTAGATAAAGATTCATTTTTAGTAATTTGCATTTTGTTATCTTTCATGATTTTTAGATTTTTTCTATTAAGAATTTATTGATTTTTTTTTAAATCTTCCATTAGTTTTTGTTGCTCTTCCTTTGACAATTCATTAAATTTGGTTTCTAGTTTATCATTAACAACTTTCTCATACTCTTTTCTATAACGCTTCCTTTGTTCCATAAAAGTCATTTTCCCATTTACAACTCTATAAACATAAGATGTTACCCAAGTAATAACCATCAGAATCAAGATACAACTTGATAGAGTAGTTGCTGTAGAATTATCGATACCAATTTGAGGTGCAAATTTATAACTAATTAACCCTATTAATGAAATAAATAATCCTATTTGTATAACTTTACCTTTTGTCAATTATTTATCCTATCCACTTCCTTTTGGTCTAAGGTTTAAAAATGGAGAAAATAAAATTAAACCTGGAAAGAAAAGAAATACAAGGCCATAAATTACTAATCTTTCAAATTTGCCCATAATATTCCATCTATTATTCATCCAGTAAAATAGTAATAATGGAATAACTAATAAATAAGTAGAAATAATTGAAATATAAGCAATTAAAGTAGCGAATGAATTATTGAAAAAACTTTCCATTTTAATTTATGGTTGATTAGTTAAAACATAACAACTATTGGAAGTTATCGTCAGAACTAAAAATAAATGATTACATAATGGGAGTGGGGGGACTTGAACCCCCACGAGCTAAATCGCTCGACGGATTTTAAGTCCGGCGCGTCTACCAATTCCGCCACACTCCCGAAGGAATTTGCGCTATTTAATCGTAGCCGAAATCAACCCATTTAACCAAGAAAAATTGGAATATTTACACTTTTAATTCTTAGATTAAATCTAATTTTTTAATTTACTATGCCTTCTACTTGCCATTGTAAAGTTTCACCTGCATGAAATGGTTTTATTTGTCCTACGATATTTTTTTCTTCAACAACATCAATAAATTCTTTAATCTTATTAGGTCTAGACACTAATTTTAATTTTTCTGTATTTGGAGACAAATTATAAAAATTAGGGCCATTCAAACTTGCAAACTTTTCAAAATTATCTAGAGCATCCTCCTCCTCAAATACCGTCAAATAGCTTTCTATTGCTACTGGGGAATTAAAAATACCTGCACATCCACAAAACGCCTTCCACTTCCTAAGATGTGGAGCAGAGTCAGTTCCCAAGAAAAAACATTTTTCCCCACTTGTTGCAGCTTTCCTCAAAGAGAGTCTATTATTTTCCCTTTTAGCGACTGGTAAGCAGTAAAAATCACTATTTAAACCTCCAAAAAACATTGCATTTCTATTTATATGTAAATGATGCGGAGTGATAGTAGCTCCAATATTATTTTCTTTAACAAAATTCACTGCATAAGAGGTAGTTATATGTTCTAAAACTATTTTTAATTTTGGAAATCTTTTAGTTATTTGAGAGAGTTCTTTATCTATAAAAACTTCTTCTCTATCGAATACATCTACTTCAGAATTAGTCACTTCCCCATGAATTAAAAGAGGCATTCCATAATCTTGCATTGATTCAAAGATCTTATATAGATTTTCTATTTTCCTAACTCCATGACTGGAATTTGTTGTAGCGTTAGCAGGATATAATTTTGCTGCAAAAAAGACATTATTTTTAAAACCATTTATTAATTCTCCTTTATCAGTTTCATCTGTAAGGTAAATTGTCATTAGTGGTTCAAACTTAGAACTTGCAGGTAACGCTTCAACAATAGATTTCTTATAAGAAATAGCTCTATTGATTGATGTTATGGGACTTTTAATATTTGGCATGACAATGGCTCTTCCAAAATTTTCTGAAGTAAAATGAATGATATTTTTTAATACAAGACCTTCTCTTAAATGTAAATGCCAATCATCAGGTTTTATTATGGTTAAAGTCTTCAAAATTTTTTCTATTTAATTAATTTTAACAGCAAATTAGAATTGACAATGAATTATAGATATTCGAGGATAGTTATTAACCAATAAAAAGAATTTTTATTATCTAAAATAAAACCTAAATATGAGTGATTTTTTATTTCCAATAATAGAAATAGTTTTAGGCGTAGTTCTACTTTTTGCTGGAGGAGAGTTCTTTATTCAAGGAGCCATAATTTTATCTTTAATTTTAGGAATACCTCAAATAGTAATTGGCTTAACAGTTGTTTCTCTTGGAACAAGCTCTCCTGAGTTGTTGGTAAGTTTAAGTTCAATTTTAAAAGGTAGTGATTCACTTGCAGCAAGCAATGTAATTGGAAGCAATATTTTTAATGTTCTTGTTGTTTTGGGAATAAGCTCATTAATAAGGCCTCTTAAAGTCAAAAGCAGAATAGTAAGAAGAGATGTGCCTCTTTTGATTGCAATTTCTTGTGCAGTTTGGGCGATGTCATCAACAGGCTTATTAACATTGCAAGCAGGGGTATTTCTAATATTTTGTTTAATCTTGAATACGATATGGGAAATCAATACCATCAATGAGAAGGGAGAGGAGGCAAAAGATGCTGAACCAGAGATAGAAGAATTAAAAGATAACCATAAAGGGAAGGTTAATATTTTACTAAAGTTAATGTTGGGAATATTTCTTTTAAGCTTTGGTTCAAATATTTTGGTAAATGGTTCTCAAACGCTTGCTACTCTTTTGGGTGTAAATGAGATTGTTATTGGTTTAACTATCGTAGCCACTGGGACATCTTTACCAGAATTAGTAACTTCAATAATTGCTTCATTTAAAGGTAAAACAGATCTTGCGATTGGGAATGTTATAGGAAGCAATTTGCTCAATCAACTTCTAATCCTTGGAAGTTGCAGTATTTTTTCAGGAGTTAAAGGTTTAGTAATTGAACAAAGTCTAATCAAAGTTGACTTACCTTTTATGGTTTTAACTACCTTTGCATGCTTACCAATTTTCTGGAGCAAAGGGAAAATCACCAGAATTGAAGGATTTATTTTGCTTAATCTTTATATTTTCTACATTCTCGATAAGATACTGTTCCTGAATGGATTTAACTTCCTCTCTGAGTTAAGGATAGGTTTATTTATTTACTTTGCGTTACTTATATTGTTTCTGATTGTTCAAGAAAAATTAAAATTTTCTAATTCATAATTTTATCCATACATAGTCACAAATTCTTCTGAGATAGTTGGGTGCAAAGCCATAGTAATATCAAAGTCTTTTTTTGTTATCCCTGCATTTAATGAAATTGATACCATTTGAATAATCTCAGATGATGTTTCTCCAAACATATGACATCCTAGGACTTTGTCAGTTAGCTTATGAACTACGATCTTCAACATACATTTTGATTTATTTTTTTTAAAGGTATTAGACATAGGGGTAAATTTACATTTGAAAATTTTTATATTTTTTTCAGAGTAAATCTCTTTAGCTCTTTTCTCACTTAAGCCAACTGTTGAAATTTCAGGAATAGTAAAAACGGCCTTAGGGATATAGTCATAATTTACTTTTCTTTTTTGGTCATTAAAAAAATTATCCGAAAAAACTCTCCCTTGCTCTATTGCTACTGGAGTTAAGTTTGGTTTATTAATGATATCGCCAACTGCAAAAATATTTGAGTTGCTTGTTTGATTAAGTTCATCAACATCTAAATATTGGCCATCCATCTTTAGATTTAAAAAATCTAAATTTAAAGGCAAAAGATTTGGTTCTCTTCCTGTAGCAATAAGGATATTATTAGTTAGGATTTTATCCCCCGAGTCTAGGGTAGATTCCAGATCTCGATTTACTTTATTGATAGAAGTTAATTGAGAATTGGATATTATATTAATTTCAGTAAAAGTAGGTGATTCCTCTAGGCATAAAGAAAGATCCTCATCAAAACCATTAAGTAAATGTTGACCTCTTATTAATTGAGTTACTTCAGTACCTAAATTTCTGAAAATAGAAGCAAATTCACAAGCAATATATCCTCCTCCTACTATTAATATTGATTTGGGAAACTTTTCTAATTCAAAGATATCATCACTAGTCCATGCCAAATCTATCCCAGGAATATTTAATCTCTTTGGTTTACCTCCAACTGAAATAAGAATTTTCTTTGAACTTAATTTATTTTTAATTTTCTTAGTTTTTGGACAAATAATTTCTAATTCATTTTGACTCATAAATCTTCCTAAGCCCTCAAAAACAGTTACATTCAATTTTTTTAAAGAATTTCTATGTAAATTACTTAATCTAGAAACCTCCTCTCTAACATTCTTCAATAAAATATTTGATTCAAAATTAATACCTTCATTTTTTAATCCATATCCCTCAGAAGAATCCATATTTTTTTTACTTTTAGCTGCATAAACCATCAATTTTTTAGGAACACATCCCCTTATCACACAGGTTCCTCCTATTTGATTTACTTCTATGATTGCGACTTTTGCTCCATAACTTGCCGCGCGTTTGGCCGCCGCGAGTCCTCCAGATCCAGCGCCAACAACAATTAAATCAAATTCAAATTCCAAGACTTTTTTTAATCAATTATTATAACGTTAGTTTATAGCTTTAGTTCAAATAATGAATGGGATTTTGACATGGGATGATTTAAATAAATTTGAAGTTGAAGATCTTGATAGAGTCCATGGTATAAATAATTCCTACTCAAATTTAAGATTATTTGGGCATAGTGAAAATGAAGTATTAGTTACCCTTTATAGAGATAGGCATTCTTGGTGTCCTTACTGTCAGAAGATTTGGTTATGGCTTGAATTCAAAAGAATTCCCTATAGGGTCAGAAAAATTAATATGTTTTGCTACGGTCACAAAGAAAGTTGGTTCCTCGAAAAAGTCAGATCGGGAAAATTACCTGCAATTGAATTTAAAGGCCAAATTATAACTGAAAGCGACGACATCATAGCTTTTTTAGAAAATGAATTTGGAGCACTTGGATCTTTTATAACATCAAGTCACCTTATCAAAACTCGAGAATTGGAAAGAGAAATTTTCAGATCCTGGTGTAATTGGCTCTGCCGAGAAAGCTTAAATTTTATAGATAACTCTTTTAGAAAAAAAAGATTTAAAGAATCCATTTCTAAACTCGATGAAATCTTAAGTAGATCAAAATCAGGATTTGTTGATCCATCACTATCTTATTCGGGTGATATAGAGCCTGGTGTTGGAGATATAATTTTTATTCCCTATATGGAGAGAATGAATGCATCATTAGTTTATTATAAAGGGTTTAATTTAAGATCTAATTACCATCATGTAAATAACTGGCTTACCCTTTTTGAAGGGACAAGTGCTTATAGAGGCACTCAAGGAGATTTTCATACCCACTCTCATGATTTGCCCCCACAAATGGGAGGATGTTATAAAGAAAGCAATGAACAACAGATTACTTTCTCTGCGCTAATAGATAGTGGGGAAGGCCTAGGTAATTTTGAATTCAATAAAAATTATGATTCAAAATATTTCGCAAAAATTGCTCTTAAAAGAGTAATAAAGCATAAAGAAAATTTACTAAAAGTAAACCCATTCAAGAAAGAATCCTTTGATGAATCATTGAGATCAGCTTTGACCCATATGATCACAGGTGAAGTATTAATGCCTAAAGAACTTTCAGGAGCATCCTTAAGATACATAAAAAATAGAATCTCAGTTCCAAGAGATATGCCAATAATTTCAGCAAGGTTATTAAGACAATCACTAAATAAAATTGAATCGCTCAGTGATATCAGCGAAAAGGATAAGATACCTTTCAGGCATAGATATGATCAAGATCCTAGAAATTTTATTTCTAGTTAACAGTAAAAACTATAAATTTTTTCTTGAGTCTATTTGAAGTAAATCTCTTATTTTTTGAACTTGACTTGCAATATTTGGATCAATAGATAATTTTTTTTCAACTTGTTCAATAGCGTACATAACTGTTGTATGGTCCTTGCCCCCAAATTCATCTCCAATTCTTGGTAGGCTTAGATCCGTCCCATGTCGCATAAGATACATACCTATTTGTCTAGCTTGACTTACTGGTTTTCTCCTACTTGAACTGATCAATTCATCAGTAGAAACTTTAAAGAAGTCTGATACCTTGTTAATAACTTGTTTTGGAGTAACAACTACTCCAACGCTATTGGGATCAAGCATTGGAGCGATTGATTGGACTGTCATTGGAAGACCTGTTATTGATGCAAATGCAACAGCTCTAGTAAATGCTCCTTCCAATTCTCGAATATTCGAAGTGAATCTTCCAGCTATAAATTGAATTAAATCTCTTGGGAGACTCATCCTTTCTTGTTCTGCCTTTTTTTGAAGAATAGCAGTCCTTGTCTCAAGGTCGGGGGGTTGAATATCTGCAGTCATCCCCATTGAGAATCTAGAAATTAATCTCTCTTGAATTCCAGACAATTGATTTGGAGGTCTATCACTTGCAATAACTATTTGACTACCTGATTCATGAAGAGCATTAAAAGTATGAAAAAATTCTTCCTGTGTATACTCTTTACCCTCTAAGAACTGTATATCGTCTATTAAAATCAAATCTACGTTTCTATATTTGTCTCGAATAGCTGTCATTCCATCTCTCCTTATACCACTAATAACGTCATTAGTAAAAGTTTCTGTAGATACATATTTCACTTTTGCTTCTGGATCTATTTCTACACGATAATGACCTATTGCTTGCATTAAATGAGTTTTACCGAGACCTACTCCACCACAAATAAATAATGGATTAAATTCTCTCCCAGGCGATTCGGCAACGGCTAAAGCCGCGGCATGAGCCAACCTACTATTGGGACCTACAACAAATCTTTTAAAGACGTAGCGCAAATTTAGACCATTAGGATTTTTGGATCGATTTTTTGAAGAAATATCTTGACTATTATTAGGAAATGATTTTGTTTTATGATTCACAATCTGTTCATCTAGATTCTCTTTATTTGTTAAATCGGTGCTGATATTTGTTTCAGATTTAAAAACAACTTTTACATCATGACCGCATATTTCTTTTGCAGCCTTTTCGATAGTTTGACAATAATTCTTTCTTAACCAATCACTGGAAAATGTATTTGGAGCAACTAAAGTTAATAAGCCATTTTCAAAACAATTAAATTTAGCAGGCCTTATCCAAGTCTCAAATGAAGGCTTACTTAAAGTTTTTTGAAGTGATCGTTGAACTTCCGCCCAAATAGGATTAATTGCTTGCAAAATTTTATTCTCTAGATTATTAATCTAGTTGGAATTTAATAATTGGCCATTAGGAAATCACAAGATCACGACAAATTTAAAATTACTTAACAAAGCATCATGGGATTGATAAGAAATATTTTATTTTTTTTATTGGCATATAATTATTTTAAATCGTACTAAATTATTGGATAAAGCATTACTTGTTATCATGGCAAAATGGCATGGTTTTGGAAGATGCAAAACAAGATTGTCAAAAGATATAGGTAAAAGGAATTCTGCAAAAATTCAAAGTGTGATGACCAAACACACTATTTCAGTAGCAAAATTTCTCCAAGAAAATAAATTAATTGATATTTCTTTGGCTATATCTGGTTTGGGGGAAAGCAATTGTAGAAGATGGTCTAGAGAATTGGGCATCAAAAAATTTAATTTACAGGGGAAAGGCTGCTTGGGAGAAAAAATGAAAAGGCAAATAATTATTAACAAAAAATTTTGTACTAGACATAAGATCAAAAATATTATTTTTATTGGCACTGACCTTCCAGATTTATGTCATCAAGATTTATTGAAAACTCAAAAAGAGCTTCAACAAAATGATCTTATTTTAGGACCATCCAATGATGGAGGATATTGGCTTATTGGTTTATCAGAAAAAATAATGTCATCTCATATATATTTACCTTTTATCAACATTAAGTGGGGGAATGAAAATGTTCTTCAAAATACAATTGATAATTTTGCTTCTACAAAATTGAAATATAAGTTTTTAGAAAAAAAAATAGATATAGATACAATTATTGATATTGAAAATAGAAAGTAATTAACTTGTCTAAAATCTCAATTATAATTCCAACTTTTAATGAAGCGAATAATTTGCCATTATTGCTTTCAGACCTGTCAAGTATCCAGAAAGAGGGGGAAATTATAATTGTTGATTGTGGAAGTGAAGATAAAACTATCGATATAGCAAATATTTATGGAGTGAAAGTATGTATATCCAAAGAAAGGAATCGAGGTTTACAATTAAACATGGGAGCTAAAAATTCAAAAGGGGAATGGCTAATATTTTTGCATGCAGATACAAGATTGACTAATGATTGGTTTAGAAAAATAAATTCATTTTTAAATGGTAAGAAGGATAGTATTTACTATTTTAAATTTAAAATAAATCATAAAAAGATAACTTTTCGAGTCCTCGAAGTTCTTGTGAATTTTAGAAGTAGATTTTTCAAACAACCATATGGTGATCAAGGTTTAATAATTCATAGAACAACCTATTTTAAGAATAATGGTTTTAGAGAGATTCCTTTAATGGAGGATGTAGATTTCATAAGGAGATTAAACAATAAAAACGATTTAAAGCAAATAAATTTACCTATTTTTACAAGTTCAAGGAAATGGGAAAGAACTAATATTTTTCTACAGGCACTTAAAAACTGGAACTTAAGAAGAAGATGGATAAAAGGCGAATCGACAAAATCTTTATATTTTGACTACTACAAAAAATAATTAATTTGCATACCAAAAAGCGCATTTAGAGCCCCTTGGTTCTAATATCCAACCTTGTCTTTTATAGAATGTAACCACTTCCGCATCAGCAAAAAGGGTAACTTTCGAAATACCTATAATTTTTAATTCTTTAAGAATATATTTCATTAATTCTTTCCCCAACCCTAGTCCTTGATACACAGGATTCACAGCAACATCCCAAACTGTTGCTTCTAGAATTCCATCGCCAGTACATCTTGCGAATCCTACTAACCTAGGAAATTTATTGTCATGTTTCCATAAACCAACAACCAAAATACTAAAGTCTAATGCTCTTTTGACTCGCCTTATTGGTCGTCTACTCCAACCAACAGTCTGCAAAAGTTGGTCTAGCTCTATAAGATCTAATTCTTTACTTTTACTACAGACAAAAATTTCTTCTTTATTTTTTTGAGTGAATTCATAAGAATACAAACCATAGATTTCTATAAGTTCATCTCTCGATATACTGTTAGATTTTATTATTGATGACCCTTGGTTTCTAAAAATCATTAAAAATTTGCAAATCCTTTTTGTTGAAGCTCAGAGAGCTGAAAATATAAACCCTTTTTAAGTCTCAGTTCACTATGTGTTCCCTCTTCAATTAATGATCCACCTTTTAAAACTAAAATCTTATCAGAACTTTCAATAGTTGCTAGTCTGTGGGCTATTACTAATGCTGTTCTTTTTTTTAAAATTCTCTCAAGATCTTTCTGTAATGTAGCTTCTGTGGAGGGATCCATAAACGCTGTAGCCTCGTCCATTATCAAAACAATAGGATTTCTAATAGCTACTCTGGCGACTGAAAGAAGTTGTCTCTCTCCAGAAGAAAGGTTTCCTCCTCTTTCTCTAAGAAAAGTGTTCAAACCCTCTGGTAATTTATTTAACAAATTATTTAATCCTAATTCTTCACAAATCTTTTCTAATTCATCATTGTCGATATTTGTACTTAATTTCAGATTATCTGCAACATTTCCACTAAAAATGAAAGTATCTTGTAAGACCACTCCCAACATATTTCTAAGTGTAGCGATAGGAATATCTTTGATATTAATATCGTCAATTAATATTTGTCCTGATTGAGGTTCATATAATCTACATAATAATCTGATAATAGTTGTTTTACCTGAACCAGTTGGTCCCACGAAAGCTACATGTTCTCCTGGATTGATCAAAAAAGATAAATCATTTAGGATAGGTTCACTTTTTTTATAGAAGAAATTGACATTCTTGAATTCAATTTTACCTTTAAATTGCTTTTTTGCATTTTGGGCAACCTGCGTAAATTGTTTTGCACAAATAGCATCTTTAATCTGAATTTCTTCATCCAGTAATTCATTTATTCTCTCAACAGCTGTTAAACCTCCTTGAATTTGGGTAAATCTTTCCGCGAGCTGTCTTAAAGGTTCAAAAAGTCTTTGCGAATACAAAATAAAAGTTGTTAATGTTCCTAAACCAATATTTCCAGAGGTAACAAGATACCCTCCAACGGCTAAAACCAAGGAAACTGCAGCAAGTGAAATCCACTCTATAAATGCTGAAATACTACTGTCGTAAAATATTGTTCCATTTACTGCTTTCTTGTAAGCCATTCCAGTATTTGAAAATTTCTTACTATTAAAGGCCTCTCTTCTGAACATCTGAACGACCTCTAGACCTTGAAGATTCTCTTGAAAATCAGAGTTAAGTTGAGATAACTCTTCTCTTACTTGATAATTGGCTTTTCTGTAGCGTTTTTGAAGCCAAATGATGAAATATGAAACTGGGATTTGAGTAAGAAGTAACAATATGGCAAGTCCTCGGTCAATTGAAAGCATTGTCAAAGAAATTACTATCAAACTAACAAAGTCAGCAATAACTCCAACTGCTCCACTCCCAAAAACTTCGGCTAATGCATCTACATCATTTGTCAATCTTGTCAATAATTTTCCCACAGGCATTTTATCGTGATATTTAAGAGATAAAGATATTGAATGATCAAAAAGTTCTCTTCTTATCCTTGCTGTCAAACGTTGACCCACTGCTTGGATATTGTAAGATTGATATCCTTGCAGAACCAACCTTAGTAGAACAGTTATAAATAAAGTGAGGATTATGGCATTTATTGACTGCCCAAAAAAAGTTTTACTTAGCCAAACATCTGTACTTTCGTTCTTAAGAATGGTAATTGCTTGGCCTACTAATAAGGGTTGAATAGCTCCAGAAAAAGAAACAGGTAACAAAACTAGAAGGATTAAATAGATTGTTTTTTTATCTTTAGTTAAATATTTACCTAACTTTTTAATCCTTCTGAAATCGTTAAACATTAAGCTATTCTTTGAATATCATTAATAGATTCTATTGCTAAAATAGTGTCTCTGAGATGATTATCATCTAATCTCATGGATAAAGGGTTCCCAATTAGTCTTGCAGTCGAGTAGAAAAGGTCATCTATTTTTGTTAAGCCATTCTCCTTAAGAGTCTTTCCGGTTGCCACCAAATCAACTATTGCCTCTGCCATACCTGTAATTGGGCCAAGCTCAACTGATCCTGTTAAATGAACTATTTCTACAGGTATATTTAATTCATCAAAATAAGATCTTGCTGTTTTTGTAAATTTACTTGCTACTTTGCAATTCGCTGGCAGATCAGTTGGCTTGAGATAATTGCTATTTTTCTTAACCGCCAACGACATATGACAACCCCCAAATCCTAAATCTAATAACTTTGCGACTTTTAGTTCAGATTCTCGTAAAACGTCATACCCAACGATACCTAAATCAGCCTGACCATAACTTACATAAACAGGGACATCACCATTCCTTACTAATAAAGCAGTAGCCCTTTTGCAATTTGATTCAAAGGTTAATGATCTATTATTTTCGTTCAACGCGTCAGAGAAATCTAATCCAGCTCTTTTAAAAGTTGAAATTGAATCTTTTAACAGAGCTCCTTTTGGTAAAGCTATAGTAAACATAGATCAATTTCTTCCAAGGATTCTTCATTCTAAGTTAACAATGGAATTTAATAAAGCTCGAAATATAATCGGACTAAGAGTTTTAGATGATAATGTAATTTGGTTGTGGGTAAAAGATAAATCCGTTGTAGTTGTAGATCCATCTGTTGACGAACCAGTAATTAGATATATAGATGAAAATAATCTTTACTTAAAAGCTATTTTACAAACTCATCATCATTCAGACCATATAGGAGGCACGAAGTCTCTTATTAAAAGATGGCCCAATGTAAAGGTGATTGCTTCCTCCAAAGAAAAAAAGCGAATACCTTTTCAAAATATATCTGTAGAGGATGGAGACACTTTGCATATTTTAGGTGAAGAAGTAAAAATAATTGAAGTATTAGGCCATACAAGCTCACATATTGCCTTCTTTTTGAATGGGGAAAATCCTGTTCTTTTTATTGGTGATACATTATTTTCTGGAGGATGTGGAAGAATTTTCGAAGGAACTTATCAACAAATGTATTCTTCACTAGAGAGAATCAAATCTTTACCAAAAAATACGCTCATATATTGTGCACATGAATATACTAAGGCAAATATATTGTGGGCATTGAATCTCAAGCCTAAAGATCAAGATATAAAAAATAAACTTTTGGAAGTTGAAAAAAAACTTTCACTTAATAAATTGACAATTCCATTTTTACTTGATGAAGAGATGAAAATAAACCTTTTCTTAAGAGCAAAAAATTTAGAAGAATTTACTTTTTTAAGAGCAAATAAAGATTTATGGGTTTAAATAGATAGGTATCTTCTTAAACAAATGTCCTCCAAACAAGTAATTAAAACATCAAATGCTCCGGATCCAGTAGGACCTTATAATCAAGGAATAAAAGCTGGGGACTTTATCTATTGTTCTGGTCAAATTGCTATAGACCCAGCTTTAAATGAAATAACATGTTTAGGTGATATAGAAAAGGAAACTATTCAAGTTTTAAAAAATCTTGCAGAAGTTCTTAAAGCTGGGGGAGCAAAAATAGAGGATGTAATAAAAACAACTATTTACTTAACGGACTTAAGTAATTTTCAAATTGTCAATAAAATATATAGTGATTTTTTTAATATAGAGAATCCTCCAGCAAGGGCCTGTGTGGAAGTTTCATCTCTACCAAAAGGAGTTTTAGTTGAAATAGATTGCGTCGCATTTCTAGATTAATTTCTAATTATTGAGAAATTTGAAATATGAACCAATTGTGCACCATACTTGTATAGATTATTAGTTGATAAATCATCTTTGATCTATGTCAGCAGCAAAGCTTAATATAGATGAATTAGAAGCAGGTTATCCTTTATTTTGCAAAGCCCTTAGACTATTAATTTTAAAAGGAAACTCAGTTAAAGATATAGAAAAAACAGTGTGTTGGAGTCATCTTGAAACTTTAAATAGATGTCTACCTGGTAGATATAAAGCACCAACATATTTAATGGCCTTAATCAAAAGAGATATTGCAAAACCAAATCATTATTAAAAAGGACTAAATTTCTAAATAAAATTTATCAATTTCCATTGAAAAGTCTTTTTCCTTGTCTGATATTTGTTTATTATCTAAAAATATTGAAAGACTTACAAAATTCTTACCGAAGCTGATATTTGGATAGATATCCCTTTCTTTACATAATTTCTCAATTTCCCCCATAAATTTACTAATTTTTGAGTATTGATCAAATTCAAATCTTTTTTCAATCCTCAAAGGTAGTTCTCTTTCATTCCACATTACATTCTTTATTCAAGACTAATTACACTATACCTTCAACAAAGTTTCTCAATAAATTTTTGAAGTTAAAATTTTTAGTCACTCTCCCAATAATCAATAATACCGCCAATTGTTAAATCGGTTTGAACTTCTGGATTAGGGCATGCAAATCTAGCGGCAGAACCACTAGCAGTAAAAACCCAGTTACCTTCTCTAGCTCCAACAGGATCAACAGCAACTAATTTCTTTCCTTTGTTATTTTCTAAAATTCGTAAATTCATATGACCTAAGCCAGCGACTCTTTGAGTGCATACCATCCTTCCTAATACCTTCATAATTTCCACAATTTATATCCTCCTTTTTTATGACTTGTCAGGATCCCAGTGATCAATTATCCCAACAATCGTTAAATCGCTTGGATAAGATTTACTTCCCGCTGCTTCCCTAGCTGCAGAACTTCCAACACAAATAACCCAATCTCCGGGCTTACAGCCAACAGCATCAACTGCAACTTTATTAGAAGAACCATCTAATACAACCTGCAGATGCTTATGCTCAAAACCAGGAATCCTATTGGTGGAAACAAGTGGTTTTACAACCTTGCAAATTAACATAATTAGTGAGCCTCCTCTGTTTTTTTATCTAAAGACATTCCAATAATTTGGGCGGAATGAATGTTGTCCCTATCTCTAATAGTAGAGCAAGTATGTAACAAACCTTGATCAACTAAATTTTTATATCTAATTGATATCGCATTATTAACTCTTTCACAATCATTTATTGCCCTCTCTTTTGCGCCGGGTACTTTTCCAGAGTAATCAAATCTTATTACTACCGGAATTGGTAGATCTTGGGAAACATTTAATCCAGTAAAAATCTTCACTCCTACATCTAAATCTGGAGCCCCTTCTTCGACTGTATCTAAATGAGCAAAATAAGTTAAATTTCTGAGATGTACTTCTTTGAAACCTATACCTACTCCAATAAACCTCTCTGCATGTCCAATATCTTCATAAGAACCATTATGAAAACTCTTAACATAATCAATTTGAGAAATATTATTGACAATTAATTTATACGTAAATTTTTCCAGTCCACTGAGTTTATCTTTTGAAGATTGCTTAGAAATTGTCTGGCAAATTTCTCTTTCTGCATCCTCTCTTGAGAAATTTATTGTTGAGTTATAAATTTCTAATGTAGAAATAGTTTTTTCTAAATCTATACCGCCATCGCTAGTTGATAAATGTATTTTTAATGAATCAGTGTCTGTATCAAGTCCAATTAACATTAAATCAACAGAAGCTCCGCAGCAAAAGCTATTCTCTACAGCCTCTTTGAAAGCATATAATTTATTTCTACCTTCTGCTGCAGCTAACTCGTCATTACTCCCATGAGCTGCGCATCCCTGATGCAAAGGATCTACTGAACTAAAGTGATAAGTTACAACTTTTAAGTACCTGGTATCTTTATGAGCTTCATTAGGAACATTCTCTCTATATCTTTTATGTTCAGTTTTTACCCATCGATTAACGGTATTTTCAATATCAAACAGTGCTCCAGCATGGGATCTTCTTCTTACTGAACTAAAAGGTATTCTCATTACATAAGCAACTGAATGAGCTAATCTTCCATCTGAACAAGGAGTTATATCAAGTAAATGTATTCCACAATCTAAGAGAAATTTTTCAAATTCTTCCGCATCCCTACTTCCAGCAGCACCTTCAAGTGGATCATTGTTAAAAAAATTGTCGCTTAGTTTCTCATGCTGTTTGAAAGCACACCATGCATATAAAGCTCTCATATCAAGAGGTTTAACCCAAGATTTATCTAATACATGTAGGGGTAAATCTATTCCCAAATTTTTTCTTGATATTTTCTGTGCCTTATTTATAAAATCTTCGTGATGTTGAATTCGAGCAATTTCTTTGAGAGTTGGAACAATTTCATCAAAATCACTTTTTATTTTGCTTTCATACCTAAATAGATTTTCATTTTGGATATTATTGGTTAATTTATGAGACTTTCCAGAATTTCGTAAATTATTTGATTCTTTAGTTTGTATATGGATATTTTCAGTAAAAGTTTTCATTGGAGCTGTTGGCCCCAATGTGAAGTTCTTGGCTTTAGCCAGTCCTCTTAAAGGCATTATTTACTTAACCTCTTGCACCACCTGAAAAGGTAACAAGTTGTCCTTCACGAGTATTTCCACTAGATCCAGTTATCAAGAAATCTGGTTTTTCTGTTTCCTCATTTCTTTTAGCTTCCATAGGGGGCATTGCGCTCATAAATCCTGCTCTTGATGGATTTCGCTTTCTAGAAGAAGCTCCCTCTGTTCCTGTTACCTTATCGCCGCGATCCCAATCATCACCAGTTACGTTTCCTACTGATTGTCCTTCACCAGTAATCCTTGATGCGACTCTTTTTTCTGGTGTCTTTGCAGCACGGTCTGCCTCTTCAATTTCCATTTTTTGTTTATAAGTAATATTTTTATTCGGTTCAAATCTAAATTTTTCAGTGCCAGTGACCTTATCAACTGCCATATCAAAAGGCCCTGTTACCTTTGAACCATTTTCATATTCATTACCAGTAACACCTTGAGTATTTTTTTCAGAATATTTTTCTCTTGATGGTGATTTAACAGAGAATTCGTTCCAAGAGTTACCTGCTGACTTTTCCGGATTCGCATAAGCAGTATCATGTGGAGGATTATCACAAGCCTGTGAGAACTGATCTCCGCCAACATAAGGAGTACCTGTTAGGTTTTTACAAGCACCTTTCTTAGCACCTGTCATTACTCCGCCAATTCCTGGTTGTTGTCCTGTAAGTCTGGCATTTGAATTATTTCCTGAATTAACTGTTGATCGTGATTTCATATCTTCAGAAATCTCTGTACTACAATTATCATTTACCTGATCTAAGCCTGCGTATGGTGTTCCTGTTAGCACTTTGCATGAACCTGGTTCATCTCCAGTTACTATTTTTGATCTTCCTGTCATAGTCCCGCTTATTAAATTTGACTTTGAAGAAAGGCTTAAACCTACTTTTCTAGCTTCTGGTTTTGGTTTTGAACCGCAAAACTTCTCATATTGTTGAGATCCTATGTACTCATCACCAGTTACATTCTTGCAACTCCCATGTTCATTGCCTGTCATATGGTCTGATCTCCCTACTCCTGTACCAGTTACATTATTCCCATTAAGAGTGTTGTAACTGCCTACTTTTTCAAATTCTTTACCTTTTGGATTTGGTTCTGAGCCAAGATATTGATCTCCAGTTAACTGATGTCCAGAACCTGATTCATCTCCAGTAACCAGGGTTGATCTACCAGGAAGTGATCCAGATACTTTTAATCCATCAGTTGTAGTACTATGTTTAACCTTTGAAGGATTTTTTGGAACATCCCCACAATACTTCTGTGATTGATTAGCAGATACATATTCAGTACCTGTGAGGTTTTTACAAGTCCCAGGCTCATCGCCAGTGACCCTCTCAGATCTACCAACTTCATTTCCAGTTACTTTATTACCTGATGTTGTAGAGGTAACAGTAGATCTAAGTGGTTGTTTATAACTTGGTCTATCTTGACAAAATTGATCAATAACATCAGCTCCCATATATTGGGTACCAGTTACAGTTCTGCATGTACTTGCTTCATTACCTGTAGTTTTTACAGATCTATTTGCTTGTGTTCCAGTAACTATTTGACCTGAATCAGTTTCACTTTTACCAACTTTCCAGCTAGCATCAGCAATATTTTGTTTGGCGCCATTTTTATTCGGACCACATGGTCTACATTTACCATTACCTTTTTTGCCTGTCGCACCTGTTTTACTTCTTAGCTCTCTCACTCTCTGAGAAATTTCTCTACTACTTAAATCTGGGTCTCCTCTTCTAGCTAAAGAAGCTGCACTGGTATTTTGTTTAGTTGCTGATTTACCATGCTTGGATTGAGCTTCTCTTCTCGCCAAAACAATATCTCTACTCGTATTAGTAATAGGCTTTCTCTTTTGATTAATTCTTCTTTTAACGTTTGGTTTTGATGTTTTAATTTCTGTATTATGTGAGTTTTGAACTTCCTGATTTTTGCTTGTAGAAGTTTTAACTGTGGTTACAGGACTTTCTTTTTTAACATCAGTACGAGTTCTATCGGATGAAGTTATTGCTGATTTCCCATGAGTAGACATTGCTTTTCTTCTCTCTATTACTAACTCTTTGCTAGATAAAGTTGTTGAAGAAGACTTTCTACTTACCTGAGTTTTTGGGATATGTTTTGTAACTGGTTTAGTAATACTTTGATTATTCGAAGAAGCCTGAGTACCAGAAATCTGTATATCTTGAGAAGATCGAACTCTATCTTTAGTAGTTGAAGAATAAACAGCAGCTTTTTTACCGCTATCACTCATCGCCTTTCTTCTTTCTAGTGCAATCTCTCTACTGGTTTTTTTTGACATAATCTTCAAATGTGAAACTCTTTTGAAAAACTTTCTCCAAAAATATTTTTTGGAGAAAGATATTTACTACATAAAAGTAGATTTAACGTCCTTGGAAAACTACAAAAGCTGTTCCTTGGCTTTGAGTGTAAGCATCGTATCCGATGATTCTTACATGATGATCAGGGTATGCTCTATGACATGCCTCTAATTCACTTACAACCAAGTTAAGGTCTTTTTCCCCAAAGAATGGGAGCTTCCAATAAGACCAATAAGTTTGCATACTTCCACTAGGATGAACATGCTCAATAACAGGACTCCAACCTTGAGCAATTATGTATGCAATTTGATCGTATATTTCCTCCTGGGTCATCGGTGGTAAGAAACCGAATGTTTCCAGGGTTGCAACTGTTTGATAGTCGCCTACTGTGCTCTGGAAAGGCATAATTAATTAAAATGTGAATGAAATTACTCGTAATAGAACGAGATTTGTAGAAGTTTGAGGAGAAGAATCTCCTCAATATTGAAATCTGGTTTAACCTTGAACGTCTAGTTTGTCGACGGTATCAAATTCAAACTTAATTTCCTTCCAAGTTTCAAGAGCGATAGCTAATTCAGGACTGTGTTTAGCAGCTTCCATAAGAATGTCTCTACTCTCTTTTTCGATTTCGCGACCAGCATTACGTGCTTTTACGCAAGCTTCTAAAGCAACTCTGTTGGCTGCAGCTCCAGCAGCTGAACCCCATGGATGACCATGTGTTCCTCCACCAAACTGAAGACAAGAATCATCTCCAAAAATCGCTAGGAGTGCAGGCATATGCCATACGTGAATACCACCTGATGCGACAGCAAATACCCCTGGCATTGAACCCCAATCTTGATCAAAGAAGTTACCTCTTGATCTATCTTCGGGAACAAATGACTCTCTTAAGTTGTCAATGTAACCAAGAGTTGTTTGACGATCACCTTCTAGTTTTCCAACAACAGTTCCAGTATGTAGTTGATCGCCTCCGGAGAGTCTCAAACATTTTGCTAGAACCCTGAAATGGATACCGTGTTTTGGATGTCTATCAATAACAGCATGCATCGCTCTATGAATATGTAGAAGCATGCCATTTTTACGACACCAGTTTGCTAATCCAGTATTTGCAGTAAAACCACCAGTTATATAATCATGCATGATGATTGGCATATCTAGCTCTTTTGCAAATTCAGCTCTTTCGTAAAGTTCTTCAGGAGTGTTGGCAGTACAGTTTAGGTAGTGACCTTTAACTTCGCCAGTTTCCTGCTGAGCAAGCTTAACTGCTTCTGCAACAAACTCAAATCTTTCTCTCCAACGTTGGAATGGCTGAGAATTTATATTCTCGTCATCCTTCGTTAAATCGAGACCACCTCTAAGGCACTCATATACAACTCGACCATAGTTTTTACCAGATAATCCTAATTTAGGTTTAATGGTACAACCAAGTAGAGGTCTTCCATATTTGTTTAAACGATCTCTTTCAACTACGATTCCATTTGGTGGACCACCGCAAGTTTTGATGAAAGCGATTGGGAATCTAATATCTTCTAGACGAAGGTGTCTTAGAGCTTTAAATCCAAAAACGTTTCCTACTAGAGATGTTAGAACGTTTGTAATAGAACCTTCTTCAAAAAGATCTAAAGGATATGCAATAAAAGCATAAAAAGCTTCAGGATCTCCAGGAACGTCTTCGATTCGATAACAACGTCCTTTATAAAATTCTAAATCTGTAAGTAACTCGGACCAAACTGTTGACCAAGTACCTGTTGAAGATTCAGCGGCAACAGCTGCTGCAACTTCTTCTCTGGGAACACCTTCTTGACCTGTACATTTGAAACAGGCTAATAAATCGGTGTCTAGGGGTACATATTCTGGAGTCCAGTAGGTATCTCTGTACTCCTTTACCCCTGCATCATACTTCTTACTCATAAGGATAAATTTAGGTCTGTGTAGGGAAAATAATTATTGTGCAAAATTTATAAATTTTGCTTTATTTATTAGTCCTTTTGACCAAGAAATTCACCGTTACCAAGAGCAGGTTCAACTTCCCTATGAGGACGAGCAATAATGTGAGCTGCAACTAAACCGTCACCAACTCTTTCACAAGCATCAGCACCAGCTCTTACAGCTGCGTTAACCGCTCCTGTTTCTCCTCTAACTAAAACTGTGACATAACCGCCACCTACGAATTCACGACCAATAAGGCGAACTTCTGCAGCCTTTGTCATTGCGTCAGCTGCTTCGATTGCAGGTACAAGTCCGCGTGTCTCGATCATGCCGAGAGCGATACCCATTGTTTCTGTAGCCATTGTCTACTAATTACTAAATGTGGAATGTTCAATTCGAAGAATGCTCCATCAAGTACTTATAAGTCAAGCGTTTTCGATAAAATCTCCATTAATGTTTTTTCTATCATTCATAAGTTAAACTTATCACCCTTGGTACTATTGATATGTCAATACTTATGCAAATTAGTTAGTGCATCAAAACATACTGTTGTGTTAAGAAAAAATTTACATTATGTTATTTCCGTACGAGGCAGGCCCTGTCTACACAGGTGTGGAATGTTCAACCTTTCCTGTCTCCGTATCTAGCTTTGAAGTAAGATAATATCCTCAATAAATTTATTTATTATTTTGAACCATCCAGTCCTAACCATTGCGAGTGGCAACAAAACTAAAGTTTCTGAAATTTCGGCAATGCTTGATGTTTTGTCTTTAAGGGTTCAGAAGCAACCAGAGTATTTAAATGTAGAAGAGACTGGAGACACATATTTTGAGAATGCACTTTTAAAAGCAAAAGCAGCCGCTTTAGAGACAAAAACTTGGGCATTAGCTGACGATTCAGGCCTTGAAGTAGATGTTTTAGATGGTCGACCAGGCATATATTCTGCTCGATATGCCAAAAACAACGCTGAAAAAATTAAAAAATTAATTAATGAACTTTCTGATAGTCCTTACAGGAGCGCGAGATTTATAAGTTGTATGGTTTTATGTGATCCCTCAGGAAACTTAGTGAAGGATACAACTGGAATATGCTGGGGAGAAATTCTTAAGACTCCAAAATATCCAAATGGGGAGTTCGAATCTGTTTTTTGGGTAAAAGAAGCTAACTGTGTTTACGGTGAGCTATCACAATCACAACTAAGTAAGTTAGGAAGCAGGGGTAAAGCCGCCAGAATTATGTCACCTTACCTCAAAAAAGAAATTGGTTTAAATTAAAAATTCTCAATAATTTGAAATTTCATCAATTGCTCTTATAGCTGCTGCGGCTGCTTCTTCTACATCTCCTTCTTTCCCAGCGAGAGTTAATCTACCAAAAGCGCCAACTGCTTTTACATCTACAACAGTAATATTTGATGCTTTTTCTGCTTCATTTGCTGCTTTTAAGACATACCCAGCCGGTTCAGTTTCTAATATAAACATGCTCATTCCAGATTGAATCATTGATCCACTTCTGTTTTGTCTATTTATTAAAACAGCATGATCTGGAGTAATAGCTCGAATAACTTCTGTCCAACTTGTTGAAGGTTTGGTTCTTTTTCTAACTTCACTTCCAATAGCATCTAGAACAACATCTCCAGAATGTAAAACAGTACTTTGATCTTTGTGATAGAGAGCAAGAGAGCCAAATGCTCTTTCAACAATCATCTGACCAAGTCTTACATTACTTGCTTTTAAGGCAATATCAGTGACTCTATGAACGGCCATCCCTGGTGAAACTTCCATCCAAAGGCATGAATCTCCAGGTATAGGTAAAAAACCCCTACTAACCGTCCCCATATACGCAGCTAATTGAGGTTGAAGAGAATCTAAAAAAACATATGTTCTCAACTCAATTTGCTCAACTTGACTTGCTTGTCTGGACACCAAAGACTTTTCTGAATCAGTTGTAATAAAACAGCTTGCTCCACTGGCCTGAGATTGCACCTCAGATCCTGTGACAAGGGAACTTCCTTTTTTCCGTTCCCCTCTGTTTAAACTAGAAGTTGGTTCCATTCACGCGACTATAACGGATAATGGTTCATTTTTTCTATTAAATTTACTTGCATGCTTCCTACAAAACGATAACTTCAAATAAAAGATATGCATTTTTATGGGAACTTCTCAAAAAAAAGAACTAAATGTTTCTGGTACTGAAAAGGAATTAACTCCTGATCAAACTCTTGGATTAGTTAGCCTTAGCTTGATGCAAAAACTATCTCAGAAAGACCCATCTTTTAGTTGGTTAGAAGAAGATAAAATTGAAAAAGTAAATCTTAAGAACCTTAGAGATAGATTGGAGTTAACCCAATTAGCTATAAATACTGGAGCACCTTTAACCACTTCAGAAGTGACAACTTTAATTGGGGCAAAGCCCGGGAAATCTAAGTTAGAAAGAGCAGGATTATTAGCAACTAAAATAGCTAGAAATGTGTGGAAACTTTCAAAAATAAGTCAAGGAAATTCCTTCTACAGAAATTAAAATACGCCCCAAAAGTTTTTTTTCATAATTCCCATTTAAGTATTTAAACATTCATATAAGTTTTTTAAATGTGTTCATTTTGTAAGAGAACTTATTAATTACTTTCTTAAATTAAAAAGTGTATGCAAGCTTGAACTATAAGCTCTTGAAAATTTTTAATGAGTAAAGTTGAATTTAATAAGGAAACTGGTCCCAGGGAAGTTTTTTGTGGGTTAACTTCAATAGTTTGGCTCCACAGAAGAATGCCGGATGCATTTTTTCTAGTTGTAGGCTCAAGGACATGTGCTCATTTAATTCAGAGCGCTGCTGGAGTTATGATTTTTGCTGAGCCAAGATTTGGGACAGCTATTCTTGAAGAAAAAGATCTTGCTGGTCTTGCTGACGCTCATGAAGAATTAGATCGAGTGGTAAATGATCTTATAGCGAGAAGACCAGAAATAAAAACTCTTTTTCTAGTTGGATCTTGTCCAAGTGAGGTAATCAAATTAGATCTTGCCACTGTCGCAGAGAAATTAAATAAAAGATTTTTAGGTCAAGTGAGATTCGTTAATTACTCTGGTAGTGGGATAGAAACAACTTTTACCCAAGGAGAGGATGGCGCCTTAAAAGCTTTAATTCCATTAATGGATTCATCAAATGAGGAGAAATTATTATTAGTTGGGACTCTTGCAAATAATGTAGAGGATAGGTTTAAAAAGATTTTTAAAAATTTAGGAATTTCAAATATTGAGAGCTTCCCACCCCGTCAATCAACAGAATTACCAAAGATTGGCAAAAATACAAAAGTTTTATTAACTCAGCCTTATTTAAGTGATACCGTTCGGGACCTAAAACATCGTGGTTGTGAAATAATTTCGGCTCCATTTCCTCTTGGTATCGAAGGAAGTACTGAATGGTTTTTAGCTGCAGCGAAAGCTTTCAAAATTAATGAACTTAAAGTGCATGAAATTATTTCGCCTTTAATTAATAGAGCAAAACTTGCTCTTGAATCTCACAAAGAAATACTTAAGGGGAAAAGATTATTTCTTCTTCCTGAATCGCAACTTGAGATATCTTTGGCAAGATTTTTACATAATGAATGCGAAATGGATCTTATAGAGGTGGGTACTCCTTACCTAAATAAAGATTTAATGAAAGAGGAGATTAATTTATTACCTGATAATACAAAAATTGTCGAAGGACAACATGTAGAAAAACAATTAGATCGAGTAAGGGAATCTAATCCAGACTTAGTAGTTTGCGGAATGGGTTTAGCTAACCCACTGGAGGCCGAAGGAATTAGTACTAAGTGGTCAATAGAAATGGTATTCAGTCCAATTCATGGTATTGATCAAGCCGCAGACTTAGCAGGTCTCTTCTCTAAACCTTTAAGAAGGAATCAAATACTAACTACAAAAACTTTAGTAACTCATTAAAAGAATATGGAATTAACTCTATGGACATATGAAGGACCTCCACATGTTGGTGCGATGAGAATTGCCTCTTCAATGAAAGATATTCATTATGTTCTTCATGCCCCTCAAGGAGATACATATGCAGATCTTCTTTTTACAATGATTGAAAGGAGGGGGCAAAGACCTCCAGTAACTTATACAACTTTCCAAGCTAGAGACCTTGGAGGCGATACAGCTGAATTAGTGAAGAAAAATATTAAGGAAGCTGTCGAACGATTTAAACCCAAAACTCTTTTAGTTGGAGAAAGTTGTACGGCAGAATTAATCCAAGACCAACCTGGGGCTCTTGCAAAAGGAATGGGGTTTGATATGCCAATTGTTAATCTTGAATTACCTGCCTATAGCAAGAAAGAAAATTGGGGAGCTTCAGAAACTTTTTATCAATTAACAAGAACTCTTTTGAAAGAGAAAGTAAGTTCTTCAGAAAAAATAAGTCCTCTAAGATGGAAGGAGTTAGGTCGCAGACCAAAAGTCAATATACTGGGTCCTTCATTACTGGGATTTAGATGCAGAGATGATGTAATTGAAATCCAACGCATACTTTCAGAGCAAGGCATAGATACAAACGTAGTTGCTCCATTAGGTGCTAGTCCAGATGATATTGAAAGACTAATTGATGCTGAAATAAATATTTGTCTTTATCCAGAAATTGCGGAAGCATCATGCGAATGGCTAAAACGGAACTTTGGAATGGAATATACAAAAACTATTCCAATTGGAATAAAAAATACAATTGAATTTATAAATGAAGTTCACAAGAAATTAGATCTTCCTTTGACGAATAAAAAAGAATTAGAAAATAAATCAAAACTTCCTTGGTACTCAAAATCAGTTGACTCAAATTATCTAACTGGCAAAAGAGTTTTTATTTTTGGTGATGGAACACATGCAATTGCAGCAGCCAAAATTGCTAAGGAAGAATTGGGTTTTGAAGTAGTGGGTCTTGGAACATACAGCAGGGAGATGGCCAGAAAAGTAAGAGCCACTGCAAAAGATCTTAATGTAGAAGCTCTGATAACTAACAATTATCTAGAAGTGGAAGATGCCATGAAAAAAGCCTCCCCTGAACTAGTTTTAGGGACCCAAATGGAAAGGCATAGTGCAAAAAGACTTGGCATTCCATGCTCAGTAATTAGTACTCCTATGCATGTTCAAGATGTTCCTGCAAGATATAGCCCTCAAATGGGATGGGAAGGAGCAAATGTGATTTTTGATGACTGGGTACATCCCTTAATGATGGGCTTAGAAGAGCATCTTATTGATATGTTCAAACATGACTTTGAGTTCGTCGATGGTCATCAAAGCCATTTAGGACATACATCGACAAGCACAAAGGATTTTTTAAATTCTGACGAAAAAGAAGAAAAAAATAGTAAAGAAGGAATTATCTGGACCGAATCTGGTAGAGCTGAATTGACAAAAGTTCCATTTTTCGTAAGAGGTAAAGTTAAAACAAATACTGAAAAATACGCAATCTTAAGAGGTATTCCAGAAATAAGTGATGAGACCCTCTACGACGCAAAAGCCTATTTCAGTTAATTCGTACTAATAAACTATACTTAAGCCATGAGTATTTACACTCATAATTTAATAGATTTAATCCTAAAAATTCAGTTATAAGAACATATTACCTACTTTTAATACAATTAAATACATATTTGTTTAGAAACATATTTCATGTGTATTTACGCTGCAAGAATATAAATAATAATGTGTTTTAAGCTTTAAATGACAAGTACTATAAATAGGCCTCTTGATGGAGAAGGAAGTGTTCAAGTAAAGCAAGATCCAAAAATAAATATTGAAGAAGGGGCTTTAGTTATTGCCGTGTATGGAAAGGGTGGTATAGGAAAATCAACAACATCATCAAACCTATCTGCTGCATTCTCAAAATTAGGTAAAAAGGTTCTACAAATCGGATGTGATCCAAAGCACGATAGTACTTTCACTTTGACTCACAAGATGGTGCCTACAGTTATCGACATTCTCGAAGAGGTAGATTTTCATAGCGAAGAATTGAGGCCAAACGATTTCATGTTTGAAGGCTTTAATGGCGTAATGTGTGTTGAAAGTGGAGGTCCTCCTGCTGGGACAGGGTGCGGGGGATATGTAACCGGTCAGACAGTTAAACTATTAAAAGAACATCATTTATTAGAAGATACTGACGTTGTTATTTTTGATGTACTAGGAGACGTCGTTTGCGGAGGATTTGCAGCTCCATTGCAACATGCAAATTATTGTCTTATTGTTACTGCTAATGATTTCGATTCAATATTCGCTATGAATAGAATTGTTTCTGCAATTAAAGCAAAAGCAAAAAATTATAAAGTCAGATTAGGTGGGGTAGTCGCAAATAGATCAAAAGACACAGATCAAATTGATAAATTCAATGAAAGAACAGGTTTAAAAACTATGGCCCACTTTAAAGATGTCGACGCCATAAGAAGATCAAGACTAAAAAAATGCACAATTTTTGAAATGGAACCAACTGAAGATGTTATTGAAGTTCAAAATGAATATTTATCTCTTGCCAAAAATATGCTTGAAAACGTAGAACCTTTAGAAGGTAATCCACTTAAAGATAGAGAAATTTTTGATTTATTAGGATTTGATTAGTCTGAATTAATCTAATCCAACCAATTGGCTTGTTAAATCATAAGTTTGTTGAGAGGTCTTCGTATCAATTATTCTTTTTGACAACTTTTGAGAAAAAGCTTTTCTTCCAGTTTTCTGACGATTTCCCCAGCTCCAATGGACTGATGGTTTAGCAAATTCTTTATAAGTTGCCACTTGAGCAACCCTCTCTCCTGCCAGTCTTTGTGAAACATATCCTTTTGTTATAAATTTTTGAAATATCGGGAAAAGGATTCTAAATAACCAAGGTGTATCTCTAAAAAGTTTTGTCTCAGCAACACATCCAGGATATAGAGAATTTACGATGATCTTCTCTGCAGGATATCTTTTTGATAATTCCTGAACGGTCACCATATTGCAAAGTTTACTATCCTTATAAGCCTTACCAGGTTTAAATTTCTTTCCATTCGCCATACTTATGGGAGATAAAAAACCATTTTTGAATCCTGCTAAATCTCCCAAATCAGCTGGGGCAGGAATAGGGATCCTTCCTCCAAGTTCTGAATAATTGGCCGTAACAGTTCCTAATACTGTAATTCTTGGCTTGAATACAGTTGATTTGCCATTTAAAACAATTTCTCTTTCAGAAGATAAAATATTTTCCATAAGTAGATTTATCATAAGAAAATGCCCAAAATGATTTACTGCCATAGAGTTTTCAAACCCCTGAGCAGACCTTTCAGGTCTCTTTAGTCTCGGTTTATAAACTGCTGCATTACAAATAAGACAATTTATTGGATTCTTAAATCTTTCTAATATTTCATCGCAACCTTTTCTCACATCATTCAAGTTAGAAAGATCTATTTCTATAAAGTGAACATTTTCAAATTCCTCTTTTGTCAAGAATTCCTCAGCTATTTTTATAGCTCTTTTATTTGATCGATTAACTGCTATAACCTCCCATCCAAATCTTAAAAGAGGTTTTAGAGTATTTAAGCCAACTCCTGAAGTTGTTCCTGTTATTAGGACTAAACCCTTAATGTTCTTACTCACTAGCAAAAAAGTTAATTGAAAAAATGAAAAGTAGGATGATTCAAGATCATCCTTATCAACGCCATATTACTCTGATAATGTCCCTAGAAATTATTTGATCTTGATCCTTCATAAATCTTTGCTCACCTTCAGAAGAGAATAAATCATCAAACTTATCTGTTAAAAGATTAAATCTATATTTTTCGTATAAAAATGATTCTTCAATTTCCCTTAATCTGGTCAACCTTATTTTAGAACTATAGCCAAGCTTAATCAGGCTTATTATTGCTAAAAGGGAAAAGCTAATTTTTATAATTAAAAAAATCAATGATACTAAATTATCTTGTTTCCGTTGTCTTGTTAGAAATACAGACCCAAAATATTTCTTGATGAAAATACTATTTTTATAAAAAGATTTTGACAAATTAAGTAATTGATATTTTTACTGAATAAATCAATTCAGTCTTACTTTATTATTACCTTATAAATTTTAAATTTTCTAATATACTTTAGTTCCTACCTAAACTAATTCCTAGTCTTAATGCTAAAACTCCTGCATGCATAACAACTATGAGGCTTAATGCAATAAGATTTATTGTTTGAGTTGGCTCCATGGTAAAAAAAATTATTTTCTATATTCTCCACCGAAAAGAGAAGATTTGAAACACTATTACAAAATGATGTTACGTAATTAACAAATTGAAAGAAAAAATTTATTGAAAATTATCATAAATAAACCTACAAAGTTAATTTTGGGAATTGAAAATCAGGCTTTAATTTTTTCAACAAATAATTTACCTGGATTTGATCAAATGGCTTTAGATTTAAATTCTTTAGATCAGACAATTTCGAATCCTGAAATAATTCTCACTTTGAGGTTCTACTATTGGACTGGGGATTGGCTATCAATTGGCTTTCACCAAAAGGAAATTCCTCTTCATTGGAAAAATTTATTATCAAATGGGGAAATTAATATTGTTAGACGTCCCTCTGGAGGGGGAGCTGTTCTGCATTCAGGAGGCATAACATATGCATTAACATTTAAAAAAACTTACTATAGTGTCTTAAGTTATGAAATGGTTAATAATTGGTTAATTAAAAGTTTTAGAGAATTAGGTCTAAACTTACAATATGGTAATTCACGAAAATCAAATATTAAAACGAATTGTTTTGGGACTTCATTAATTTCCGATTTAGTTGATCAGGATGGGTTTAAGAGAATAGGTAGTGCTCAATTTCGTAAAAAAGGTGCTTTCCTTCAACATGGAGAAATTCAAACAAATCCTTCAAGAGATTTGTGGTTCAAATTATTCAAAGAAGAAGCTCCTCCAAAAATAAATTTAAAACTAACAAATGATGAAATAGTTCAACATTTGAGAAATTCATTCCTCGAAAATAAATCAAATATAAATTTCAAAAATATTGCCATAGATAATAAAAAATAGAAATTTTTAATGGCAATAATTATTAAAGATCTCCTTTCTGCTTCATTGAATTAATTATTCGCGGCAATTCAATTCCTAAGGGATAATTATTTTTAAAGTTTAATTTGTTAACAATATCTGAAGGCAAATTAAAACCTAATTTATTCAAGACAAAGTTTCCAATTTTTGACCTATCAAGTATCCCCAAAGGGATATTTGCCGCATTTAGAACCAATAAAAAACCTTCATTTGTTTTTTCAAGTCTTTCTATAGTTCTCCATAATTTATCGGTATAAGATACACTTTCAAAACTATCGATTGGTTTCTTAAAATCTCCAACAAAGTTCTGTTCCCATTTTTTTAAGGAAACAGTTTTTAAAATATTCTCATCAACAAAACCAGTCCATCTACCATCATTCGTAACAAAAAAATATTTATCCGATGAATCCTTCTTATTTTTTATTAACTTATTAAATTCTGAGAAATTTGAATCGTATTCAATTTTCCTCAAAGGTTTTAATTTGATCTCAGAAACTATACTAAATTTAAGTATGTTTTCAATTTTAAAAAATTGACTTTCAGATTTTGAAGAATTAATTCCAAAAAAGCCCAAAAAAGAAAGAATAAAACCAAAGTAAAAGTTAAATCTAAATAAACAAATTATCCCAAAAAATAATACAAAAAAAGATAATAATAAATTCACTTTATTAAGGAAATTTCTACCTTTATTTTTACTCCCCGAGAAATGCCAAATAATACTTTTTAATAAATTCCCTCCATCTAAAGAACCAACTGGAATCAAATTTAAGAAGCCTAAGAATAAATTAAATATACCTACTCTTGAAATTACATTAACTGCTATTTGTTCCTGAGATGCACTGTTATTACTAATGAAAAGTAAGATAGATGCTGTAGCAAAACATAAAAGAGGCCTTACAATTGCAATTTTTATATTACCTAAAGCAGTTTGACAATACTTATCTATTTGTAAAATTGCTCCTAAAAAATAAAAAGTAATTTTTTTTATTTTTACACCCTGATTAAGTGAAACAAAAGTATGAAAAACCTCATGAAAAATAATTGAAGATAATAAGAAAAAAGAAGTTAAAAACCCTATAATCCAAGCTTCTTTATTATTGTAGATATCGCCAGAAGATAAATTGACCTGATTACTTATACTCCATGAGAATAAAAAGAGAATCACAAACCAATAGGGATGAACTTTAAAGGGAATTCCCCATATTTTAAAAATTTGCCAACTTCTCAAAAATAATCTCCGCTATATTTAGCAATAATATTAATTTTACATGCAGGATAATGATATGCCCAAGACTAATCCTTTAGTTAAAATTTGTGGACTAACTTCTGAAGAACAAGCTCTTCAAGTCGCTAAATTAGGAGCGAATGCTATTGGCATTATTTCGGTTGAAGAGTCGCAAAGGTATGTATCACCTGAAATTAAGAAAAAAATATTTAAAACCCTAGAAAAATTTCATCCAAAAATCGATAGAGTAACTGTTGTGCAAAATTGTCCTATAGATTTAATAATTAAAAACTTCTTAGGCAACCCAAGTGAAACTATCATTCAATTACATGGAGATGAAGATATTGATTATTGCAAAAAAATAAGGGAAAAAATTCCTAATATTGGCCTATGGAAGGCTTTCAGAATAAAAACGGAAGAAGACATAGATAAAATAAAATCTTTTGAAGATTTTGTAGATGCGATACTACTTGATTCTTGGAATAAAGAAACTTATGGAGGTTCAGGGAAAAAAATAAATTCTATTTATCTAAAGAATCTGCAATTTAGCAAACCATGGTGGTTAGCAGGTGGAATATCAATTGAATGGATTGATGAAATCCTCACTGTCTTCAAACCAGATGGACTAGATATTTCAAGTAGTATTGAAATATCTCCTGGTTACAAAGATATTAAAAAAACAGAGAAAATTTTTAAGTTGTTAAAAGAATTTAGTGATTATTAGTAGCGGACTGCTGTTGTTAAAAGAATTTAGTAATTATTAGTAGCAGACTGCTGTTTTACAAGCTCAAAAAATTCTTGTTTTAAACTTAAATCGTGTCTAAAATCGCCTCTCACAACAGAATTAATCATGCTTGTATTTGGTTCTTTAACTCCCCTCCACTTCATACAATAATGTTGGGCCTTTACAATAATGCCTAAACCTTTAGGCTCACATAGTTTTTCAATTTCATCTGCAAGGATCATTACAGCTTCTTCCTGAATATGAGGTCTTGAGAAAACCCAATCGGCTACTCTAGCAAATTTTGAAAGTCCTATAACTTTATTTCCAGGTTTAATACCTATCCAACACTCTCCAAGAATTGGGACTAAGTGATGTGAACATGCAGATCTTACCGAAATTGGACCAACTGTATAGATTTCATCAAGATTCTTGTCATTAGGAAAACTTGTAACTTTAGGTTGTTCATGATATCTACCTTTAAAAACTTCATTTAGATACATTTTTGAAACTCTTTCAGCAGTTTCTTGAGTATTATGATCATTCTCAACATCAATTACGAGAGACTTTAGTAAGTCTTTAACTCTTGAGGCTACTTCTTTTTCTAAAATTTCTAATTCACCTGGATTTATAAAATCAGAAATATTATCGTTAGCACTAAATCTTGTACCAGAATTCTTAATTCTGTCTCTTATAATTTCAGAAATTAGTTTATTAGTAATCTGGTCGTCAAAGTTTCTAATATTATCGTTGGGTAATGTAGAGGTCATAAAATTCTTAACAGAAAATTGTATGCAACTTAATTTACTGTATCTTCCAAAAGCTTAATTGCTCATATACTATATCACATTCTCTTGTTCAATCGGGTTCTAATAGCACTAAAAAAAATCACTATTTTAAGATTAATCAGATAAACAATATGTTTAAAAGGCGCCGCCAGAAGGCATCAAAGTCAAGTCTTCGATCACTTGTGATTCAGGTTTTTGAGCCATGTAGAGAATAGTTTCTGATACCTCTTTTGAGGAGAGCATAGAAGTTCTATCAAAATCAGAATTGATTGATTCGGAGTCCCAAAGAGGAGTATTTACTGAACCAAGAGTTATTGTGCACGCTCTTATTGAATTAGATCTCTCCTCCTCCCTCAAGCATTTAGTAAACATAGCCAGAGCAGATTTTGAAACACAATAAGCTCCCCATTGGGGGAATGCATTATAAGAGGCATGACTACTAACATTAATAACTAAACCACCATTATTTCTCATTTGAGGAATTATTGCACTACAAATTTGAAAAACACTTGTGAGGTTTATTTGAATAGTTTGTTCCCATTGACCTAATTCCGTTTCAACTAAAGTGCCATTAAATGCGCAACCGGCATTATTTATCAATACTTTAGGACACCCATACTTCTCAATTGCTTCTTTAACACAAAGCTCTATTTCTAGAGGATTAGATAAATCGCATTTTACTAGGTTAATTTTTGATTTAGTAGTCAACAATTCACTCCTTAGTTTCTCCATTAGATCCATATTCCTGGAGAGTAAGATTAAATCCCAGCCAGCATTAGCAAAAGTAATTGCAGTAGATCTACCAATACCTTTCGTGGCACCCGTTATAAAAGCTAGTTTCAATTTATTCAGTTTTTTGTGGGATTTCACTATAAATCTCTTCAATATTATTTGCTTCGATAAATTTACCTAAAACCCTAAACTTTTTGTATCTTTCCTCAATTAATTCGTCTTCAGGCATTTTCAGTAAAGCATTAAGGTGTTTCTCAATAGCCTCTTTTAGAGTGTTGCCAGCATCTAAAGGAGCCCAATTGTTCCCACCAGAAGGTTCTGGTAATACCTCATCTATAATCCCCAATTTGAGTAAGTCTTTACCTGTAATTTTAAGCGCTGATGCAGCTTCTGGTGCTTTCGCAGCATCTCTCCACAAAATTGATGCACATGCTTCCGGACTAGCAACTGTGTAAACACTGTGTTCGAACATTAGCAACCTATCTGCAACACCTATTCCAAGTGCGCCTCCTGAACCTCCTTCTCCAATGACAGTAGCCAAAATTGGGACTTTCAATCCAAACATCTCTCGAAGGTTTCTTGCAATCGCTTCACCTTGACCTTGTTCTTCAGCCTTTAAACCAGCATAAGCTCCAGGAGTATCAATAAATGTAAGAATTGGCAAAGAAAATCTATTTGCATGCTGCATTAATCTAAGAGCTTTTCTGTAACCTCCTGGTTTTGCCATCCCAAAGTTTCTTACTACATTTTCTTTTGTGTCCCTTCCTTTCTGATGCCCTAACATCAACACTGGTCTATTATTTATCGAACCTATCCCACCAATTAATGCCATATCATCGCCACCATTTCTGTCTCCATGTAATTCTATCCAATCATCACAAAACATTTGAACAAAATCCAACGTACTTGGTCTTTGAGGATGTCTAGCTACCTGAATCTTTTGAGCAGGGGTGAGAGATCTAAATATTTCTTCTCTTCTCCTAGCAGCTAGGGTTTCAAGCTGCAGAAGCTGTTGACTAACATCTACTTCTGAATCTCGAGCTAATTCTTTAATTTGCTCTATCTGCTTCTCAAGTTCAACAAGAGGCTTTTCAAAATCAAGGAGGTAACGTTTAGCCATAATTTAAACAGTTAATACTTTAGGTTGCTTATCAAGTCCAATCGCAGAAAAACCATGCTTTAAAGACGCTGCTCCAATAAACTCCATCTTTTCAAGGGAAATGTTATTTCTTCCCCAACTAAAGTTTGTATGACACTTTTCAAATTCTAAAATCATAGCTTCTGCAAAACAAGCAAACATCTCTCGCTGAGGGTTTTGCATTTCCGCAAGTTCCATCATATTCCAACCAATATCATTGAAAAACTTTACTATACCTCCTTTTAAAACATGAATATTTTCACCCTGAAATTTCTCATCAAGATTTTTGGGGTATCCGCCATCAATCATTAAACATGGTTTTTTTAAGTTATCTGTATCAATTTCAATAGTTTTAGGCATACTTGCAACCCATACAACAATATCCGCCTGAGGCAATGCCTCATTTAAGCTTGTTACGGTGCCACCATCTAATTCTTTTTGTAAAAGCGCTAGTGGTTCTTGTTGTCTTGCTACCATAAGAAGTTCTGAAATCCCAGTTTTATTGATAAGCCATCTACAAACAGCACTACCAATATCACCTGTAGCACCAATTACAGCAACAGTTGCTTTTTTAAGGTCTATCCCAATGCGAGGCGCATTTATTTCTAGTTGCTTACAAATAACCCAGGCGGTATGAGTATTGCCAGTAGTAAACCTTTCCCACTCTAATGAAGTATTTCTAATTTGTTTATGCTGTAGAAGATTAAAATTCTCAAAAATAATAGAAGTAAATCCTCCCAAAGCTGTAATATTAATCCCTTTTTTCTGAGCTAGTTCCATAGCATTTAGTACTTTTCTTCTAGCCGTTTTAAACCTAGAAAGCATTTCAGGAACAAAGCACGAATCTATATAAGAACCTTCAATAGATATTCCAGTAGCACTTTTAACTTCTACATTTTCAACAAGCTGAGGAGGAGCAGTACACCAAACATCCAAGTCGCCATCAGCAATATGATCAAAACCTAGCATCGAAGCTTTTCTTTTTGCATCTTCAAAACTGGTTGAGTGACCTATTAACCCAAACATTTAAAATTTATAAATGGTTTCTATACGATGTTATGAACAATAGCACAGAGGTAACAACTTAAATAGGATTGATTAATTATAAAAAATTCTTAACTAATTAGAAATGTAATTAAACGATAGCTGCCATAGCCATTCTTGCGATCTCTCTATTATCTAGACCTATTTCCATCAATGTATCTTGATAAGCAATCATAAATTCTTCCATTAATTCTTCTCTGTCCATAGCTAAAACTGATGCGTCATCTGCTACTTCATCTAACATCTTTTTAATTAATGGAAGATTAACTTTATTAGCTTCCATTAATTCCTCTTTACAAGTAGATAAATTCTCTTTAAGCCACTCTTGACCATAATTTAAATGAAGATATTCATCTTTAACCACTCCCTCTGTTATTTTTTTTGCAAAGGGGTCCGCAACTCTTATATAAACGTTATAAGCAGAAATTGCAAATGCTTCAATTAAGATAGCTTGTATTAAAAGACATGTTGTTAAATTTCCTTTTTCAAGAGCAACTTGAAAATTACCATGTAATTTAGAAAAGAATTTTTTTGCAAATTCCATATCAGCTACTACACCTAAGTTTCTTCCACATGCAGTAAAGCCTTTTTTATGCTTCATCTCCATTCTCGCCAATTTAGTTAATTCCTCTAACTCATTTGGAATTAAAGTTGCTATTGAAATGTAATTATCATGAGCCTCTTGCTCTCCCTCTATAACAATTGCATTTATTCTGCTGTATGCATCCTTGTAAGAATCTGTAGTGAAGTCGGGCAAATCTAAAGAAATCGGATTAGTCGATTCTTCAATAGTTTTTTTATTTGATTCTAGAGTTTGCATGTCAGTAATCTTTTGCTCATTATGCATGAATATTACACGATTATAGAGAGTTTATTTAAATATCATGAAAATAGTTTCAATTGTTAAGTCACATTTTTTACTTAAACTTGTTTAAGAATTGTTTGGCCAATCTGATTGCATCAGATTCATAATCAATTTGAACCAATGATTAATCAATAATTCCTTTAAATTTTTTCCTAAAGACTCATTTGCTCCTCTACTATCTCCAATAACACCTGATTCACTGAAGTCCTCAGTAAGCCAAGCAGTAGGCGCATTGCCCTCTAGACTCCAGCCTTCAGGGATCTCTGCTTTATTACCCTCATTTGGGCGTTCATCACCTACTAATTCTGGTTTCAAAGCCATCATCAAACTTGTTTCAGCTAAAGAAGCATGAAGCCCATCCTCAATCTCAGTTTTTGTTAACAATTCATTCAATCCATTCACACCACTCCACAAGAAACAAGGGAAAACTGCCATCCCTGGTGCGACACTTCTTAGCTCTCTTGCAGCTGTATTTAATAGTGAAATTTGACCTCCATGTCCATTAATTAATATCAATCTTTTAAAACCCATTTCAGATAATTGACCTCCGACTTCCTTTATCATTGAGGTTATTAAATTTGAGGAAAGTGAAATTGTCCCTGCAAAACCCTTATGTTCTGGAGAAAAACCAATATATTGGGTTGGAAGTTTTTTTAATGGTATATCGGAAGAGAATAATTTGAAAACTTCTCTAATAATTTCATCAACAAAAATACTGTCTGTAGCAAGAGGTAAATGCGGCCCGTGTTGCTCAACAGCACCGAATGGCCAAATCACTGTTGATCTTTTGTTTTTTGCAACACACTCAATTTCTTGCCAATTTAAATATTCAAATTTATTAGGTATTGGTTTAAAGTTCATTAATTTTAATTTTGAGTACTAACATTTAGAGTATGTTAATAATTAATTATTCTTATTTTACCTACGATGGGAGTCAGTAATAAAAATGCCCAAGATAATATCCAACCAAAGGGCAATAAAAAACCTCTTCAGGTACTTCACATAAGCAAGAAAGATACTCAAAAAATAGATAATGAGCAAACCAATTCGCAAGAAGAAATTAAAAAAGAGGATATCGCAATCAAACCGCAAATCATTAAAAATGATTCAGTAAAAAAAATTGAGGACAATAATGAAAACATCAAGGATTTTGATATTTCTCAACAAAATTTAACTCAACAAGACTTAAATAGACCCCTTAATTTTTCTGAGCAAAACATAGATTTTCAATTAGAAAGAACAGTTGATGAATTCGATTTTGATGAAAGTGCTTTTTTGGAGGCTTTAAATGCAAATGAGCCAGTTGGGGCTACAGGAGAAACAATTTCAGGTAAGGTTATAGCAATCGAAAGTGATGGACTATATGTTGACATTGGTGGAAAAGCACCTGGTTATATGCCCAAAAAAGAATGTGGTTTGGGTGTAATCACTAACTTTAAAGAAAAGTTTTCTATAGGCCTTGAAATGGAAGTTTTGGTTATCAAAGAACAAAATGCAGATGGCATGGTAACAGTGAGCGCAAGGGCATTAATTCTCAGGCAAAGTTGGGAGAAAGTATCAAGTTCCGCAAAAAATGGAGAATTAATTAACGTTTTAATTAATGGATTTAATAGAGGTGGACTTACTTGTGATGTAGATGGATTAAGAGGATTTATCCCAAGATCCCAACTTGAAGATGGTCAAGATTATCAATCTTTTGTTGGCAAAACTCTAAAAGTAGCGTTTGTTGAGGTGAATCCAGAATCCAGAAAATTAGTTCTCTCTGAAAAGAAAGCATCATTAGTCTCTAAACTTACAAGTTTAGAATTAGGTCAATTAATTGAAGGAGAAGTTTTAGCAGTAAAACCATATGGCTTCTTTATAGATTTAGGGGGAGCTAGTGGACTTCTTCATCAATCCTCACTAACAAATGGATCGATTCGTTCTTTAAGAGAAGTTTTCAGAGAAGGGGAAATGATAAAAGCTTTAATATCTGAAATAGACCTCGAAAAAGGTCGTATTGGTCTCAATACAGCACTCTTAGAAAACTCTGCGGGAGAATTAATTATTGATAAGCAAAAAGTTATGCAAGAAGCCACAGAGAGAGCACTAAAAACTAAAGCACTCTTCGATAAGAAAGAACAAGATAAATGAACATTAATAAAAAAATGGAGTCAAGTCTTAAATTAAAAATTTCAGATTGGGAATTAGACTTTTACTCAAGGCCAATTATTGAATCAAATGGAAAAAAAAGGTGGGAATTAATTATCTGCTCTACAAGAAGTTACAAAACACAAGATGTTTTTCTTTGGAATAAAAAGTGCCCTGCTAATGAGGTTAATTCAGTGTGGCTTACAAAGGCGCTAAATGAAGCAATAAATGAAGCAAAAAAACAAGGGTGGGATAAACCTTCTTTAGTTCGATTCTGGAGGTCGTCAATGAAATCGATCATTAAGAAATCTCTGGATGCCGTAGGTATTGAGGCTATTGTAAGTAGGAGAACTTACAATTTATTAGATAGAATCGAATTTCTTGAAAAAGAGATTTATCCAAAGGAAAAAGGTTATGTAAGAGGTGTATTAGCTCCTTCTTTTACTTCTAAAATGGAAAACTCTCCTACACCTCTACCAGAAGCAGTAAGAGGTGATGCTTTAACTATCTCTGAAATATCAATTGGCGAATTAAAATCAGCAGAAAATTGGCCTATGGAATTTGGAGATATTTTCCCAATTCAGCAAGATTTAGATGATAATTACTTAGTTCCAGGATTAAGACTTTTTAGCAAAGATAGATCTTTGGCACTTTCTGCATGGTTTAGTTGTTTAGAACCTATTAAATTAGTCGTAAATAAGAACCAACTCATACTTGAAGCTTCAGAAGATGATAAGTGGCTGGTAACTGATTTACCAGAAAAAGATGCAAGCATTTTGAATACAAAGTTTTTAGAGAATAAAAAAAATTCTTTTGGTTATCAATTTATTTCCATACAGTCAACACCGTATATCGAAGAATTTGCAGGATTCTGGATCTTAAGAGATATTGAATTAATTTCATAAATTCAGTTTAGGAGCAGGAACTATTCCTTACAAAGAAATATATTTCTCAAAAGATGAAATTTATATTCAAAACAAAAAATTTGAGTATTATTCATCACCTATTCTTAGTCAAAATAATTTCAAACATGCATACTTCACGAAGTCTTGCTCTGAGAAATTTCTTCAATTATTAGGGAATCACTTTAATAAAAATTCCATAAATTGTGTTTCCAATCAAATTCACAGTAATGTGATAGTGTTTGGATCTAATTCGCAAAAAGGAACTAAGACTGATGCAGATGGTCTCGTTGGCAATAAATGCAGTCAAAACTTATGGGTTTACACAGCCGATTGTATGCCAATATTTTTTGCAGATAAAAGGACAAGAAATGTAGCGACCTTACATTGTGGAAGAAAAGGTTTAGAAAAAAAAATAATAAAAAATCTGGTAAAAATTTTCGATACTTTTGGGACATCTAGAGATGACTTACTTGTTGCAATAGGACCAGCGATTTCTAAGGAACATTATCTAGTTGATAAAATGACACTCAAAGAATTTTATAGAAAGGCCGAAAACAAAAACATAACTGTCAAATTTACTAAAACTAAAAAAGATCTTTGTTTTAGTGATTCAAATCACATCAGAGAGCAAAACTTAAATAAACTTGATCTAAAAAGATCTGCCTATAAACAACTTTTAAATGAGAACATCCCTCGTACAAATATAGATATCTCAAATTTATGCACATACAAATTCAATAATGAATTTTATTCCTATAGAAGGAGCAAAACAATCTCGAGACAATGGAATCTTATTTGCTCATAAAGATAATTAACTTGGACAAATTTCACCAGTTAAGTCTTTAGCAACTAATAATTCGGTCATCTCCTTAGTACCTTTTATATTAAAAACTTTTGCTAACAAAATATTCTCTTTGAAACCAAAGGGTTTTATTTTCACTTTGCTTCCCCTTGGGAATTCTTTCTTAAGTAAATTAGTTGCTTCAAGCTCATCATTTTCATTTACATCTACACAAAATAATCCAATCGTTAAATTCCTATTTTGATCCCCCACCAAAATAGTATTTGAACTTTTAATTTGAAGAATTTCAGCCGAGTTAACTATTACAGGATTAAAAATAATCAAGCAGACTATAATTAAAAATTTTGATAATTTTTTCAATTCAGAAATATCTAAGATTTGAATTATATTAAAGTTAATTTTTTGTAAAAGATGGATTTAAAAAAATTAATCTTCACAATTAACATATCCAACCATTTGAGCATTACTTTTACCAGGAGGAACCATTGGATAACAATTTTCACCTCTTCTAACAAGAATATTAATTAAGGCAGGGCCGTCATGATCAAGCGCACTTTTTAATTCATTCTGTAATTGTTTTCTATCAGAAATTAAGTATCCTTTAACTCCAAAAGATTCAGCAAGTTTTACAAAATCAGGTTCACCACAACTCATATCAGATGAGGAATATCTCTCATCGTAGAAACTTTCCTGCCACTGTCTTACCATCCCTTGCCAGCGATTATTGATAATAATCAATTTCACCATTAGACCATATTGAGATAAAGTACCTAATTCTTGAATATTCATTAAGACACTTGCATCTCCTGCAATACAAATTACATCTGAATTAGGCAAGGCTGCTTTTACTCCAATTGCCGCTGGCAATCCAAAACCCATAGTTCCTAACCCTGCGCTACTAATCCATTTTCTTGGAGAATTCCTAAGATATTGAGCGGCCCACATCTGATGTTGTCCTACATCTGTAGTTACGTAGGCTTCTGGTGAAAGTTCCCTCACTTTTAAAAGAACTTCCTGTGGATAAATTTCTCCTTCTTTAGGCGGGTCATATAAAGGGTGTTTATTTTTCCAAAAATCAATTTTTTCTAACCAGTTTTTCGTCCGACAAGTAAATTTATTTTTTAGAGATTGCTCATTAATTTTTAGAACAGCTTTTGAAACATCAGAAACAATTGCAACATCTACACGTCTATTTTTATTAACTTCTGCTGGGTCAATATCTATGTGAATTACCTTTGAATTAGGTGCAAAAGTATCTAATTTTCCTGTCACCCTATCATCAAATCTGGCTCCAATAGCAATTAAAAGATCGCATTCTGTAACAGCGAAATTTGCGTAAGCCGTTCCATGCATTCCTAACATCCCTACTGATAAATTGTCTTTTTCATCAAAAGCGCCCTTCCCCATCAAGGTTGTGGTAACTGGTATTTGATAATTCTTAGCCAAAGTTTTTATTTCATCATGAGCCCCTGAAGATATTGCCCCACCTCCTACATATAGAAGAGGTCTTTCAGAATCTTCTATTAATTTAATTGCTTTATTGATATCGCAATCATTAATTTCTCCATTCCTTTTAAATCCTTTAGGAATAATCTCACCAGGCAAAACTCTTTGGTAATTAAAGAACTCCTGACCTACATCTTTGGGTATATCAATTAAGACAGGGCCAGGTCTTCCAGATGAGGCTATAAAAAAAGCTTCAGAAACTATTTTCGCGATATCTGAAGGATCTCTTATTACCCATGAATGTTTCACTATTGGTAGAGTTATACCAAAAATATCAGTTTCTTGAAAAGCATCTGTCCCTATAGCAGGTCTTGGAACTTGACCTGTAACTACAACTAGGGGGACTGAATCCATTTGCGCAGTTGCAATTCCAGTTACCAAATTTGTTGCACCTGGGCCTGAGGTCCCAAAACATACTCCTACTTCGCCAGTTGACCTTGCATATCCATCAGCAGCATGTGAACCACCTTGTTCATGCCTAACCATATAATGCTTTAACCAACCTTCTTGTTCGGCCTTATGTACGGCATCATATATTGGTAGTATGGCTCCTCCAGGATATCCAAATATAACTTTTACCCCATGAATTTTTAGAGAATCCATTAGTGCATCTGCACCAGTTATCCAAACTGGATTTTCATGTTTTGAACTACCCTTTGAAAAGGATCTCGAAGTAAGGGTCACTAAAGAAATTCAATATTTACTATAAATATTAAACTTAATTAAATACTTTTGCCTCATTTAGAAATGTAATGTCAGAAATGTATCCAAAAAAATCTTTCAATAAATTTAAAATTTACAAATAAATATCATTTGTTCTTTATAAAATGCCTAGCTTATGTAGAGGTCCAGAGCCTGAAATAAGTTCAATAAAAAGCACAAGAAAAATAATCATAGCAACCCTTCCGTTCCAAACCTCTGAACTATTATTCCAGCCCCACTGCCACTTCTCTTGGGGATAAAGTTTAACTTTTTCAGGTAACTGTGAAGCCTCCTCTATATTAACTAGAGGCCCTTCCAAGCAGGAAATTACAAGATCACTAAGACCTTCAATAAAAGTAGGATGAGTATTTAGAGCCTTAACTCTCCGAAAGTTTTTAATACCAGCCTTTTCAGCAATTTCTTTATATTCAATATCAATTTCTTGCAATGTTTCGATATGCTCTCCAACGAAACTTATAGGAACCACAATTAAATCATTAACTTGTGACCTTCCAAGTTCAGCTAACACTTCTTCTGTGTAAGGCTTCAACCATTCAACAGGCCCAACTCTACTTTGATAAGAAAGTGTATGAGGGTTACTATGCCCTAAACATTTTTCCAGCTCATTTACAATTAATAAAGAACAATCTTCAATTTGTTGTTTATAAGGGTCTCCAGCTTCATCTACATAACTCTTAGGAACTCCATGAGCAGTAAAAAATATATGAGCTTCTGAAGGTGATTCACAATGTGAAATTTGTTCAGAAATTAATTCGACCATAGACTTTAAATAACCTGATTGACTGAACCAACTCCTTACACATCTCATTGGAACCTTCTTGAATTCAGCATCAGAATCTCGCAATTTCTTTAATTCCCTAAAGCTCGAACCACTAGTACTTATTGAAAAATGTGGATACAAGGGTATTACAACAACTTGATTTATGCCATCTGCTTTCATATCGGCAATTGCTGATTCGGTAAAAGGATGCCAATACCTCATAGCGATATAGGTAGTAGCATTAAACCCTTTGTCCCTTAATTTAGATTGTAATTCTCTTGCTTGTTGTTCAGTTATCCTTCTGATAGGTGAACCTCCACCTATAGAGAGGTAGGCCTGTTGTGAAGTAGTACTCCTAAGCGTACTAATTAACCAAGCTAGGGGTTTCTGAAAAACAGGGAATGGGGTCCTGATTATTTCTGGATCAGAAAAGAGATTATATAAGAATGGGCCTACATCAGTAATGCGTTCAGGCCCTCCTAAATTCATTAGTAAGACGCCTATTTTATCCATTTAAAATTTATGGAGATTGAAAATCAACATTTAAAACGTCATTATATGGACAATTATATAAGTAAATGAACGTAATTCAGGAAATTAATAATGTCAATGATAAATTTGCTACTCAAGGCAGCAAGCTAAAAATTGAGAAAAGAGGAGAGAAATTAAATATCCGTGGTTCACTACCCTCTAAGGAAGATAAAAATAACTTTAAAATTCAAAGAATATCTCTTGGTTTAAAGGCTGATATTTCTGGATTAGAGGAGGCCAAAAAAAAATTACAATTAATCAATTTGCAATTGGAATTGAATCAATTTGATTGGATTAATTGGATAGGCAAACCTTATAAAAAAGAAATAAAAGATGGTTGTGAATTCCCAAATAGATTAAATCAATTTGAGGAATTTTTTTTTAAAGAAAATAAAAGCGATTTTCGAACCAGCACTAGAAAAACCACTTGGAGAAGTTCTTACAAACCATATATGAAAAGAATCCTAAATATCTACAATGACTATGAGAATGAAGCTTTAGAAAAAATATTTCAAAAAACACTTGAAAGTTATAAAGAAGGTACCAGAAGTAGGAAACAATGCGCTACTTCTTTAAGTGTTTTGGCTAAGTTTTTGGACATTAAACTACCAGAAGATTGGAAATTAAATTCTAGAGGATATGGTCTGAACAAAGCAGGATTTAGGGATCTACCTAAAGACGAATTAATAGAAAAACTATGGGAGACGATACCAAACAAGTCTTGGAAATTTGTTTTTGGTCTGATGGCTACATATGGATTAAGGAATCATGAAGTATTTTTTTGTGATTTAAGTTCTCTTACTAATTTTGGGGACAAAATTATTAGAGTTTTACCTACGACTAAAACTGGGGAACATCAAGTTTGGCCATTTCATCCTGAATGGGTGGAAAAGTTCGAATTATCAAAACTTGGTGAGAATCCAGAACTTCTGCCAAATATTAATAGAGACCTTAAACTTACAACCTTACAGAATATTGGAAAAAAAATTACAGACCAGTTTAATCGTTACTCTTTACAAATAAAACCTTATGATCTAAGGCATGCTTGGGCAGTTAGAACAATTTTTTATGATTTACCTGATACTGTGGCTGCCAGAATGATGGGACATTCGGTTAGTTTACACACTCAAACTTATCACCACTGGATTACTAAAAGAGATCAACAACAGGCAGTAAATAATGCACTTCTAAAAGTTAAAAGAGTTAAAAATATTTAAAGATTTATAATAATTAAATAAAAATAAGGGTCATATGCAAGAAAAACCTTCATCTTCCGAGAAAATATTTAACCTCGATAATCAAGCAAATAAACTTGGAATGGGAGGTAAATTATCACCTGATATCGATGAGAGCTCATATAAAAAAAGAATGCAGCAAAGAAAAGATATTCAAGCCGAAAGACTACAAATTAGAAAAACAAAAAAAGGATTATTGATTGTTTTCACAGGAAATGGCAAGGGCAAGACAACTGCATCTTTAGGTATGGCTTTAAGGACAATAGGGCATGGCTATAAAGTAGCAATAATTCAATTTATCAAAGGAGGCTGGACCACTGGAGAGGAAAAAGCACTTAAAAACTTGTCTTCAAACATATCTTGGCATTCATTAGGAGAGGGATTTACTTGGGAAACACAAGACAGAATAAGAGATGAAAAATTAGTTCAAGAGGCGTGGCAACTAGCTAAAAAATACATACAAAACGAATCTTATAAACTTATCATTCTTGATGAAATTAATATTGCGACAAAACTTGGTTATCTTGCACCCGAAGAAATAATCACTTTTTTAAAAAGCTTAAATAATAGAAAAAATCATATCGTTCTAACTGGAAGGGGAGCATCTGATTTAATCATCAATTACGCTGATCTAGTTACAGAAATGAAACTAATAAGACATCCTTTCAAAGAGCAAGGAATCAAAGCACAAAAGTGCGTTGAATTTTAGTTGAAGTAAATTTTGTTGGAATTTTATTTAGGCAGGTTTAGAAATGTTTAAAGACGCAAGCAATATCTGAACAAAAAATAAATTTGGCACATTTACTTGCTAATGTCTTAAAAGTACAATTATTGAATGACTTACAAAAGAGTTCTCTTAAAACTTAGTGGTGAAGCACTAATGGGTGAAAAACCTTATGGTATTGATCCTGCTATAGTTCAATCAATTGCAGAGGATGTTTCAAAAGTAGTAGAAAATAATGTACAACTTGCAATAGTTGTTGGTGGTGGAAACATTTTTAGGGGGCTTAAAGGATCTGCAGATGGAATGGATCGCGCAACTGCTGATTATGTAGGGATGCTAGCAACAGTAATGAACGCAATTTCACTTCAAGATGGTCTTGAAAGAGTAGGAGTTGCAACCAGAGTGCAAACAGCAATCGAAATGCAGGAAATTGCCGAACCCTACATCAGAAGAAGAGCCATGAGGCACCTAGAAAAAGGTAGAGTTGTAGTTTTCGGAGGAGGATGCGGAAATCCATTTTTTACAACTGATACTACGGCAGCTTTGAGGGCAGCAGAGATAAACGCTGAAGTTGTTATGAAGGCTACTAAGGTTGATGGAGTATACGATCGTGATCCAAATCAATTTAAAGATGCAAAAAAATATTCCTCTCTCAGTTATCAACAAGTTCTTAGTGATGAAATTGCAGTAATGGACAGTACTGCGATTGCACTTTGCAAAGATAATAATATCCCAATTATGGTTTTTGATATATTCAAAAAAGGGAACATTTCTAAAGCTGTTGCTGGTGAGCCAATAGGCTCTTTAATTAGTTAAATATCATTAAATTTTTTTAATTATGAAAGAAAAAGAAATTCAAGAAAATATGAATAAAAGTATTGAAGCCACACAAAGAAACTTTAATACAATTAGGACAGGTAGAGCTAATGCTTCTTTGTTAGACAGAGTAAGTGTTGAGTACTACGGAGCAGAAACACCAATCAAATCGCTTGCCACTATAAGCACTGTTGATTCACAAACAATCTCAATACAACCATTTGATATTTCATGTTTACAAGCGATAGAGAAATCTATTTCTATGAGTGATTTAGGTATTACTCCAAATAATGATGGGAAAGTAATAAGAATAAATGTTCCTCCTTTAACAGAAGAAAGAAGAAAAGAATTCTGTAAATTAGCCTCTAAATATGCTGAGGAAGGAAAAGTAGCCTTGAGAAATATCAGAAGAGATGCTGTTGATAAAGAAAAAAAAGACGAAAAAGATGGCCTTATTTCAATTGACGAATCGAGAGATAATCAATCTGAAATTCAGAAAATTACTGATAAATATATAGCTTTAATAGAAACTAAATTGTCTGAGAAAGAGAAGGAAATCCTAAAAGTTTGACAGAATTTGACGTTGTAATAATTGGTGGAGGTCTATCAGGATCTACCACTGCTCTTAACCTATCAAAGAAAGGATATTCAGTTTTAATTATTGAAAAAGAAAAATCTCAAGATTACAAACCATGTGCAGGTGGGATGGCATCTTCAATGCAAAGATTTCTTCCTTTAGATATAAAAGATTCCATAGAATCAAAAATTAAGAATGTTGAATTCAGGTGGAAGGCTTCAGATCATGTAACTGCTGATCTGACTGGTGAATCCCCATTTTGGATTATTAAAAGAGAGAAGCTTGATCAATTATTACTTGATGAGTCATTGAGTAATGGAGTTCAGGTAAAAAGACCATTGTTGATAGAAAAAATCATAAAAAAAAATGATAAATGGGAAATTACTTGCAAAAACAAAATAAAATATATTACAGAATTTCTTGTAATTGCAGATGGGTCCCAATCGAAATGGGCTGGTTATTTCAATTTAGGGGCAAGAAAACCAAAATTTGCGAACACAATCTCATTAAGATTGAGAGGTTTAGGTGAAATACCTAGAGATGCAGTTAGATTCGAGTTTGGATTTATAAAATATGGTTTTGCATGGGCGTTCCCCTTAAGAGAAAGCTTAAATATTGGTCTAGGTACTTTTATAAATAATGGTCCCCTACAAAATCAGGCTATAAACAAACAAGTAATCAGAAGCTTCGGTTTTGATGATTTTCCTCTTGAAACAATTAGTAAAAAACTGAGGATATGGAATGGCTTCCACCCGATTAATGGTGACAAAGTTCTAGCGGTTGGAGATGCAGCATCACTATGTGATCCATTTTTAGCTGAAGGAATTAGACCATCTTTAATTAGCAGTTTTTATGCTGCAGAATATATAGATCAGTGCCTATCAGGAAAAGAAGAAAATCTAAATCTTTATACGAAAAAAATTAACGATATTTGGGGGAAATCAATGGCTTGGGGGAGGAGAATAGCCCAAGTATTTTATAGATTTCCCAGAACTGGATACCAATTAGGTGTCAAAAGAAAAACAGCACCTAAACGTATTGCTCAAATATTATCAGGAGAAATGAGTTATGAAGATATTGCAAAAAGAGTTATCAGAAGACTTTTATCAAAAAGTGAGTCTTAATTCTTTCTCAATTCAAACTTAAATTTAGTTAGCAGAAATCAATTTTTGATTTTTAATTTCTGAATATCTCTTAAGTAGCAGATCTTCCAATTCTTCTATAGCCTTACTGAATCCAGTAATACCTTCACTAAGCTTTTCACTTGCCATTTGATCTTCTAACATGCTTAATCTGAAATCTCTTTCTTCAAATTCGTAGTCAATAGAATGATTTATTTGGGAACTTACATCTAATTTCCTGACTAACTCTCCTTTTTCTTTTTTTAGTTCCTCAAGAAATTTTGGTGCAATTGTTAAAAGATCGCAACCTGCTAACTCTTTTATTTCATCAAGATTTCTGAAACTCGCTCCCATTACTTCTGTCTTGAATCGCTTTTCTTTAAAGTAATTGTATATTTGTGTAACCGAAATGACACCAGGGTCTTCAGCACCAACAAAACTAGTTTTACCAGTTTTTGCTTTATGCCAATCCAATATACGGCCAACGAACGGAGAAATTAGAGTTATCTTTGCATTGGCACAAGTTACCGCTTGGCAGAAATTAAAAAGTAAAGTTAAGTTGCACCTAATACCCTCTTTTTCCAAAATTTCTGCTGCCTTAATTCCCTCCCAAGTTGCAGCAATCTTAATCAAAATTCTTTCCTTTTCAATTCCAAAATTTTTATAAAGATTGATCAATTTTCTCGCTTTTTCTACCGTAGCTTCGGTGTCAAAGCTGAGTCTTGCATCAACTTCTGTAGATACTCGCCCTGAAATAATTTTCAATATTTCTTTTCCAAAAAAAACGGAAACTTGATCAACAGTTTCTTTAATTAATTCACTTTCGGAAAATCCTTGGGACAATGTTTTTTCTGAACTGTCTAAAGCTTTATCAATTAATTTCACATAATCAGGATTCTTTGCGGCAGCAAGTATTAGAGATGGATTGGTGGTGGCATCTCTTGGTTGAAATTTTTTTATCGAATCTAAATCTCCCGTATCAGCAACAACAACAGTCATTGAGGACAATTGTTCTAAAATTGATTTCATGTCTAGATAATCATATATATAAATAAACTAGCTTTAATTCCTGATGAAATCATCAGATAGTGAATTAAATATTTATAAAATTGGAAAATTTTAGGGTTTTTTAACAATCATTCCATGATCTTCAATATTAGGAGGTATTTTTTCAATTACTATCAAACTCTCGATAATTTCTTTCACAACTGGAACTGCAACAGTTGAACCATATGCATATGATTTAGATGGCTCATCAACTACTACAAGAACAGCATATTTTGGATCATTAACTGGTAAGGTCGCGACAAAACTACAAACTTTTTTGCTTGTATAAGAACCATTTAAAGCTTTTTGAGAAGTGCCCGTTTTCCCAGCTATCCTGTACCCCTCAATTTTTACTCCAGATCCACTACCTTTATCAACTACGCTCTCCATCCATTCAAGAACAGTTTTAGAAACCTCGTGTGAAAAAAATTGTTTTTTTGGATTTTTATAAAATCTTTCTTTGAAAGTTGTGGTTACATGAGGAGTGACTTCAAACCCCCCATTTGCTATAGCCGCATGAAGTTGAACCAATTTAAGTGGCGAGATTGAGAAACCTTTACCAAAAGAAGTTACGGCAGGCTCAATTGCTTGATTTACAAATAAATCTTTTCTCTTTAGTTGGCCACCAGTTGATTCAAATAAGTCAGTCTCTAAATTTTTATTTATACCTAAATTTTTTAGCCAATCCCAATAAATTGTGGGGTCCAAATTTTGCATTATTTTTACCATCCCAACATTACTTGAAACCTGCAAAACTTTTGGATAGTCAATGTATCCATTACCTTTTTTATCCCAATTAGAAAGTGTCCATCCTCCAACATTAATTTTTCCAATATCTTCAACTACTCCATCTTTCTGGATTACTTTTTCTTCTAAAGCCAAGGCAAGATTAATAGGTTTAAAAGTTGAACCAGGTTCAAATAAATCCTGAGAATACCAACCCCTAAAGAGTCCAGAATCGTACTGCCAGAATTTATTTGGGTCATACGACGGGACTGTAACCAAGGAGAGAATCCGACCATTATTGACATCCATAACTATGGAAAATCCCTTCTTTGCTTTCCATTTGCTTACTTGCTTTGATAAAGCATTGAATGACGCTTTCTGTAATTTTGAATCTATAGTTAGGCCTAAACTTTTATAATCAGAGATAAAATCACCTGGAGCTGAATTATCCGGTAGGGGCGTTCCATCTCCTCCTCTTTTTATTAAATTACTTTTATTAAAGACTTTAATTTGATTATCTAAATGAAGCTCTAAACCTGCTGAAGCTATATTCTCATCATTAACAAAACCCACAAGATTAGAGTAAATCTCCCCTTGTGGATAATATCTCTGCGAATATTTAAACAAATCAAGTCCGCTTATTTGAAGGTTTTTAATCTTTTCTGCCTTTTCTTCGGAAATTTTGTCCAAAAGCTTGATACCACTTATTTCATCATTAAATTTACTCAAGAGTATTTCACCTTTAATATCCAAAATAGGTGACAATTTTTCTGTAACTTCTTCAATACTGCGAACTCTATTAATTGAATCACCAGGAAAATTAAAATATTTTGGATGGGCCCATAATTTATAGAGCGGTTTATCGTAAGCAATTAGTCTATTATTTCTATCAACAATCGCTCTCCTTTTTTTTAAGGCGTTAGTTTTAGAAGACTGTATTAATCTTGCTTTCCTTTGCAAATCAGAGGCTTTAAAGACTTGCAATTTAACTAACCTACCAAACAAACAAAATATTAATAGTAAGCTAAAAATATAGAGATATTTAAATCTTCTTTGATCAAGGGGTACTAGACGAACAATTTTTTTGTATTTTTTCATCAATATCCCCTTTGATATTTACTATCACTAAAACCTTCAATGAAACTACCTAAATTTTTCTTAAATAAACTTTCTTTTTTTTCTGGAAGTTTATCTAGATAGATTAAATCTTCAGGTTTAGTTTTTCTATAAGTATTGATAGACTCAAGTTCATTAATATAAAATTCCTCAATTTTAGAAATAAAATCAATCAGATTATTGTTGATGGTTCTTGTTTTAGATAAGTTTTTATATGTATTTGACCATTTTCTTTGACTATTAAAAGACAAGAAAAATAAGGTGAAAATTAATACCAAAATAGAGATATTAATGGTGTCGAAAATTTGATGTATTAATTTGATATTAATTATTGATATTTTTTCAGAATTTTTTTTACTTTCATATGAAACTTTTTTTTTTAAATTAAGTTGATTCCCATAAGGTTTCATCTATGATTTTTTATTTAAATAAAAGAAGTGTTATTAATTAAATAAACATCTTTTTGTTTGATTAGCAAGTAAAAAATTAAATTCTTTATGTCCTCAATAAGAACAAATTTAAGAAAGTTAATCCATTCCATAAAGAATGCATAATAACTGAGGAAAACAAACTCCCTGAAGCAATTCTTGTAATTGCTAATCCAATCCCTAGAACAAATAGTGGCGGCATTTCTCCCAAACTTAAATGTGCTAATGCAAAGATAAACGCTGAAACTATGATGCCCGAAATTACTCCAAAATCTCTTGAAAGAGTTGGTAGTAAAATACCGCGAAATATAATCTCCTCAAATAGAGGAGCTAATAAAGTTGTTGTTACAAATAATAGAAAAAATGATAAGTAATTATTATTGTTAAGAACAATTTCCAGCAAAGGGTTACTACCATTCTGATTATCGATAAGACTATTCATAATTACTGAGATCAATAAAACAAAAGGAACAATTGTTAACCAACCTTTAATTCCCTGAATAATTGCATATTTTATTGGCAAGAAATTGAACTGTAAATAATCCTTTTTAAAGGTAAATTCACCATTCAAAGATTTGATTTGATAATAAACTATCCCTAATGGCGGAATAGCCATAAAAAGATATCCAAAGAGAATTTTTAAAGATTGAGACAATTCATTAGAGATATTTTTAGAAAAAAGTTCAACCAAACTGATAGAAAACAAAGGTGATACCACTTCTCCTAAAACAACAAATCCGCCTGCAATTAATAAAACCATATCTATTAATTCTAAATCTAGGGATTTAACTTCTTTCCAATAAAACTTTTTCAAAGATATGGTTGTCCATAATATTTTTAAAGCCAGAATAGAGCCAATAAGTACTGTTAATAGTGGTATTAGTCTTATGGCTAATATTTTTAGAAACATTTTGCTTGAAAATGATTTTGTTATAAATGCACTATCGTCAAAATCAAATTTCCGGCTTAAAAGGTGATATAAAAATCTATCATCTTTAAATAAATCAAATTTACTAAAATTTGGTTTATATGAACTATTAATAGATTTTTTTTCTATCTCATCAATCAGAAATTTAAAGTTTTTGTTTTCAAAATCTTTTGATATATTTTTGTAGATTATAGGATCATTTGATCCTGAAGTAATTATTCGGATTAATTTATTTCTTTCTGTTAGCTCTTCAAATGAGACCTCAGAGAGTGATTCATTTATTTGATAAACAGGATCATTGATGATAAAAAATTTTTTAAGTTTTACAGGTATTGATTGGACCGATAATTCAGCAATTTCTTGCTCTTTTTGACTAATATCAAATGAGACCGATGGTCTATTTAAACTATCTCTTAAGCCTTGTTGCCATACAAAAAAAGTTATGACAATAGAAATAAAAGCTAAAGTGAGTTTTGACTTAGAAATATTTTTAGAGATCATAACTTATTATATTCTTGAAAATTATAGTTAGTTATCATTTAAATTCCATATATTCATGTATCTATTTTAATCACGCCATGAGATGATTAAATTATCTTAATTTTCAAATTTATGTAATGGCTATACGATTAGTTTTAGTTAGGCATGGACTAAGCAGTTTCAATGCAAAAGGATTAATTCAAGGAAGAACAGACGATTCATTATTAACTGATGAAGGATACGAACAAGCCAAAAAAGCAGGGAAAGCATTATCAAAAATAAACTTCGATAAAATCTATTCCTCCCCACTTGTAAGAGCGGCAGAGACTGCAAAAACAATTAAAAAGACCTTCAATAAAGAACAAAATATTGTATTTGATGATAATTTGCTAGAGGTAGATCTTAGTGAATGGTCTGGTCTAAAAATTGATGAAATAAAAAAGAAATTCCCAGAAATTTACCCTATATGGAAAAATGACCCTGAAAATCTAATCTTAACAAGAAACAAAGATAAAACTTATAAACCAATACAAGAGTTATTTGATCAAGCAAATAATTTTGTAGAAGATATTTTAAGAATTTATTTAGGCAAAGGTAATGTAAACATTTTGGTAGTTGGACATAATGCAATTCTTAGATGTTTAATACTATTGTTATCGGGCCAGCCTAAACAGGGTTTTAGAAAAATAAGATTAGAAAATGCTTCCTTATCAATTCTCAATATTTCAAGTCATTACGACTCTTTTAGGACACAAATTGAATGTTTAAATCAAACATCTCATCTAAATAGAAATATTCCTAATCAAATTGGAGATTCAAGAATATTTCTAATAAGGCATGGCGAAACAAACTGGAACAAAGAAGGTAGATTCCAAGGCCAAATTGATATTCCTTTAAACGAAAACGGTAGAAATCAGGCGAGAAAAACTTTTAAATATCTGAGAAATATTTCTTTTAACAAGGCATTTTCAAGTTCAATGCATCGGCCCTACGAAACTGCACAAATAATCCTTCAAAATAACAAAGATTTAAAAATAAAAAAATTAAATTCACTTGTGGAAATTAGTCACGGATTATGGGAAGGTAAACTGGAAGCAGAAATTAAAGAAAAGTGGCCTACTTTACTAAAAAATTGGCATGACTCACCTGAAGACGTAATAATGCCAGAAGGCGAATCGATAAAAGATGTATCAGAGAGGTCAGTAGAAGCTTTTAACAAAATTTGTTTATCTCAAGAAGATAATGATCTCAGCCTTCTAGTTGCTCATGATGCAGTTAATAAAACTCTCATTTGCAATATCCTTGGCATAAATTATTCAAATATCTGGATGATAAAACAAGGTAATGGAGGTATAACTATAATTGACCTTTTTAAAGATCCTAATAAACCACCTGTGATTAGTGCTTTAAACATTACAACACATCTTGGAGGGATCATTGATTCAACTGCTACCGGAGCACTTTAAATTAAAATACTTTTAAAAAAAATTTTTTTAAAGTCAGCATTAGAAAAAAGGCTTTAATTATTGAAAAATCCAACTTTAGCAAGGGGCCAAAATCTTAAATATGCTCTTCCAATTATCTCCTTTTTATGAAGAAATTTACTTCCAGGCCAATATCTTCCATCCCAGCTATTTGACCTATTATCACCTAAAACTAAAAAATGATCTTTAGGAACTTTTACATTTTCAAATTCACCACAATTATTAAAAAGCGATAATGAACATTTATAAGAGACATAAGGTTCAGAAATTAATTTATTATTAATGATTACTTCACCTTTATTATTTACACTTACAATTTCTCCAGGAAGCGCAACTACTCTTTTAATATAAGCATCGCAAGCTTGATCCCTTAACCCAGGAATAAAAGACATTGGAGGGAAACTCATAAAAAAACAATATCTTTTCTTTGGTAACGGCTTAGATCTTGATAAAATTAGTTCTTCATCAAATGAGTAAGGAGATTTAAAAACCACAATATCTCCTCTTTTTGGTAAAGAGTTCCTCAGAGAAAACTTTTCAATAATTAACCTATCGTTTATTTGCAATTCTGGGAGCATTGAACCGGATGGAATATAACGAGGTTCTGCGAAAAAAGATCTACAAGAAGAAACAAAAAAAGTTAACAGAATTAGTAGACCCCATTCTTTCAAAAAACTTTTAATGGAAGCAGACATAAATTTATTAAAGACTTGATTTTTAACCTTACAAAAATTTTTTGGCATATTCAATTTCGTTGAATCCTAATATTACTTTTTTTTCTTCATATACCAAGAATGGTCTTTTGATTAATTTCCCATCATTCAAAAGAAGTTGAAAAATTTCTTCTCTCGATAAAGAGTGAACATCAAGATTAATAGATTTAAAGGCCTTTCCCCTAGTATTAAAAATCTTTTTTTTGTCTTCAGAGTATTGTTTTAAAGCTAAACTTAAATATTTTAATAATGGAGGTTCTTTTACAATATCTATTAATTGATATTCTAAATTTGTTTTGTCAAGCCAGTTTAACGCTTTTCGGCAAGTAGAGCATTTAAGATAAGTATAAAAAATTATTTTTTTCAATTTACTTTAATTACGGTTGATTTCTTTATCATTTTAAAGTTTTTCTTTTTTATGGGGGTGCAATTCTTCAATAAATTTTCAACTACATCAGAATCCCTCCAGCCATCAATTTCAACTTCTCTTCCATCAAGTCCTTTACTAGTTCTAAAAAATTCAGCAACATCCTCTAGTTGATTGGGAGCAATTTGATTAATACTTACAATATTTGCCTGTCTAGTATTCGCCATAGGCACACATAAAAGTTTGCCGTCATATGCCCCACAATCATGCATGTCCAGAACTCCTATAGGTCTAGCTTTTATTAGGCAACCAGCAAAAGTAGGCTCATCCATTATCACCATCGCATCAAGAGGAGCACCATCCTCTGCAAGAGTATTTGGGATGAAACCATAATCAAAAGGGTACCTAACTGAAGAATGCAGTACTCTATCTAAGGCCATTATTCCTGCTTCAGAACAATATTCATATTTATTCCTACTACCAGCAGGTATTTCAACAACTATATTTACTATTCCCTTCATTGGAGATGGAGGTATCGAACTAAGATCCATCTTTTTTAAAATCGTGATTAAAAATTACCTCGTTTCCTTTAGAGAAAGGTCTTCCAATTAAAATACTGATTGAGGGTAATAAAAATGTCAGAAAAGCAAAAATAATACCTAAAGATGTAATTGATAAGCTCCTTATACTTAAAGGGTCATCATCATCTCTTTCAAATTCACTTTGAATAGAATCAGGAGAAGTTTCTTCGCTTGATTTATTTTTTATAAAGTGATTTGTTTTCGTATAACTCAAGAACTCTTAATTAGTAAAGGTTAAGGAGATAATTGGACACCATTTATCTTACATTCAAAATGTCAATAAATCAAAACATTCTTTAGTGACTTTTTAATTATTTTTTTTCAAGTAACAACCTAATAGATCTTAATTCTTCTAATATTTGTATAAGTGTGTTTTGGGCCGCTGATGAAGGTGTATTAAATACCTCTACAGTAACTTCCTTTATTCTTAAAATATCTTTGGCAAATCTAGCCACTTCGTTGGGGTGAAATTTTAATGGATCTTTTTGATCAGTTCTAAATTCGGGGTTTAACTTTCTTGGATTAAAACTTGGGTTTAGATTTCTTATATCAGTATTGGTATACCGATAAACAGAAGCTCTTGATCTGTTTAAAAATTTTTGAACTTCGTCAATACCTACTAATTCTTCTTCGCTAGAAATATTGGAATCTATATTTTCCATAACTTTAAGAAAGTGTTTTAGAAATAATGAACTTTTAAAAGAGTTTGAACTTCATTACTGAAGAAGTTAGCAAAAAGAATATTTCTAGACTAGCCGCGTTGAGGGACTCAAGACACTTTAAATTTTTTTTTCCTTTAAATTGATAAAATTGATTAATATTTGAGATTTTTTGTATGCGCGTGACCACCTCATTTCCTCTGGGGACACTTCGTGACACACCTTCTGAAGCTGAGATTATTTCACATCAATTACTTTTAAAAGCTGGCTACATTCGTAGAGTTAACAGTGGTATTTATGCATACATGCCAATAATGCTAAGAGTTATTGAAAAAATATCAGCAATAATAGATAGAGAACTCAATAGCATTGGTTGTACAAAATTACTTTTGCCCCAACTTCATCCAGCAGATTTATGGAAAAAAAGTGAAAGATGGGAAGGATATACTGCAGGGGAAGGAATAATGTTTAATCTCAAAGATAGACAAGGGAAAGAATTTGGTTTAGCACCAACTCACGAAGAGGTCATCACGAGTATTGCATCAGAAATCATCAACTCTTATAAGCAATTACCTCAATGTTTTTACCAAATTCAGACAAAATTTAGAGATGAAATAAGGCCAAGGTTTGGATTAATGAGAAGTAGAGAATTCATCATGAAAGATGGCTATTCTTTCCATTCTTCAGAAAAAGATCTGGCTTCATTTTATGAGGAGGTTGGCAATGCTTATGAGAATATTTTTAAATCTTGTGGAATAGATACAGTAGGGGTTGAGGCAGATAGTGGAGCCATTGGCGGTGCTTCCTCCAAAGAATTTATGGTTACTGCAGATACTGGAGAAGATTCCATTTTATTTACTCAAAGCGGTTCTTATGCTGCCAATATAGAAAAAGCTGTTTCTATTCCCTCTCAACCTATTCCATTAAAAGATAATATTTCAGGCTTGATAGAAACACCTCAACAAAAAACAATCCTAGAAATATGCGAAAAAAATAATTTAGACCCTACCCAAATTATCAAGGTCGTGGTGTTTCTTGCACAGTTCGAAGGTAAATTGGAGGTCCCAATACTCGCATGCATTAGAGGCGATCAACATATTAATGAAGTAAAGCTTTTTAACTTATTAAATAAACTCTATAGTTCTAACCTTCTTAATCTCGGAAAAATTGAAGACAAAAACATTATCGAAGAAAACTTAGTTGATTTTCCAATAGGATTTATAGGGCCAGATTTAGACAATAATACTATCAAAGCAACTTCTAATTGGGATAAAAAATGGACTAGAATAATTGATCATTCTGCAAGTAATCTCTCAAGTTTTTTAAGCGGCGCAAATAAAGTTAATTGGCATAAATTTTTTCAAGAATTTTCTTTTACTTCAAAAGATTATATTGTTGAGGATATTAGGAATGCTAAAAAAGGAGATAGAATAAAAGATGACGATAATGAAGAACTTAAAGAAAAAAAAGGTATAGAGATTGGACATATTTTCCAACTAGGTCAAAAATATAGTGAAAAATTAAATGCTAAGTTTTCTGATAGAGATGGTCAGTTAAAAAATCTTTGGATGGGTTGTTATGGAATTGGAGTTACAAGAATAGCTCAAGCTGCTATCGAGCAGAATCATGATAAAAAAGGAATTTGTTGGCCAATTCAGATTTCTCCTTTTGAAGTTATTATTATACCCACAAACTTAAAAGATCCTATTCAGATAGAACTCACTGAACAAATATATAAAAACTTTTTAATTAATAAAATTGACGTTCTCCTTGATGATAGAGACGAAAGAGCGGGGGTAAAATTTAAAGATGCAGAATTAATTGGAATTCCTTTTCAGATTATTATTGGTAGAGATTCAATTAAGAAAGAAGTAGAACTTATATGCAGAACAAATAACACTAAATTTAAAATTAGTTCCGATAAATTGTTGGAAAAATTTATTTCTGAATCAGAAATAATGTACAATAAAAATTCGTAAGGCTAAATTTTTTGGAGCTAAATTATGTTATTTAAACGGACATCAGAGTTAATTTTAAAAAATCTTACTAAAGCCATATCTTTTTCAATATCTTTGATTATTGTTTTCACGTTATTCGAATCTCCTTCTATAGCTGCAAAAACATCAATGACAGGTGACTACACAAAAGATACAATTTCCGTTGTTAAAACATTACAAACAGCTGTTGATACTCCAAAAGATTCTCCAAATAAAGATGAAGTAAGAAGTGAAGCTCTTACCCTTATAACTGACTATATTTCTAGATACAGAAATAGAGGGATGGTGAACAAAACTCAATCATTTACCACTATGCAAACAGCATTAAATGCTATGGCAGGCCATTACAAAAACTTTGCAAGTAGACCATTACCAGATAAACTTAAAGAGCGTTTAACAAAAGAATTTTCTCTCGCTGAAAAAATGGTTCTCAGAGAAAGTTGATACAATTCATTTACTTTTTAAAAGTTAACCAAGATTTTTGAATATATTAAATATTCGCACAAAAATAATGCTCTTCTAAAATTGGCCAATGTTGTTGTAATCGGAGCCCAATGGGGTGACGAAGGAAAAGGTAAAATAACTGATTTACTTAGTCGTTCGGCAGATGTTGTCGTACGCTACCAAGGCGGTGTAAATGCAGGGCATACTATAGTTGTAGACGATAAAGTCTTAAAATTACATTTAATTCCCTCAGGAATACTCTATAAAAATACTACTTGTCTTATTGGATCAGGGACTGTTGTAGATCCAAAAATCTTGCTTAAAGAAATTGATATGTTAATTGAAAATGGAATTGACATCACAGGGTTGAAAATTTCATCAACATCACATGTAACAATGCCTTACCATAGACTATTAGATGAAGCTATGGAGGCTGATAGAGGTTCAAACAAAATTGGCACAACTGGTCGTGGGATAGGCCCAACTTATGCGGATAAGTCTCAAAGAAATGGCATTAGAGTTAGAGATTTGCTTAATAAGGAAAGACTAAGTGATGTGATAGCAATTCCATTAAGAGAAAAAAATGGTCTTTTAGAAAAAATTTACGGAATTCAACCACTCAAGTCAGAAGATATTCTTGAAGAATATCTTGACTATGGAAGAAGAATATCAAAACATGTAGTTGACTGTACGAGAACTATCCATGCAGCCTCAAATAACAAAAAGAATATTCTATTCGAAGGAGCTCAAGGTACTTTACTTGACCTAGATCATGGGACTTATCCCTATGTAACCTCATCAAACCCTATTTCAGGAGGAGCATGTATAGGTGCTGGAGTTGGACCTACATTAATAGATAGAGTTATAGGAGTCGCAAAGGCATACACCACAAGAGTAGGTGAGGGGCCATTCCCAACGGAATTACAGGGTAGTATTAACGATCAACTCTGTGATAGAGGAAGTGAATTTGGAACCACTACTGGGAGGAGGAGGAGATGTGGGTGGTTTGATGGAGTTATTGGTAAATATGCTGTATCTGTCAATGGGCTTGATTGTTTGGCAGTTACGAAACTAGATGTATTAGATGAATTAGATGAGATTCAAGTTTGCATTGCATACGACCTCGATGGAGAGGAAATAGACTACTTTCCTACTAATTCAGATGATTTAAAAAAATGTAAGCCAATCTACAAGAAATTAAAAGGTTGGCAATGTTCGACTGCAGATTGTAGAAAACTATCTGATCTCCCTGAAAATGCCATGAATTATCTCAGATTCTTAGCTGAATTAATGGAGGTACCAATTGCAATTGTCTCATTGGGGGCAAATAGAGATCAAACCATAGTAATTGAAGACCCAATTCATGGACCAAAAAGAGCACTTCTAAGGTAATTTTTTTCAAATTTAATGAAGGAATCCTTTAGACATTTTGAACAAAATAAAATCTTCGACCTCATTGGTTTGGGCAACGCAATTGTAGATATTATTGTAAATATTGAAGATGAGTTTCTTGAGATAAATAATCTGAATAAAGGATCAATGAATCTAATAAATTCTGATGAATCTCAGAGATTGTTAGAAAATTGCAAAGTGATCAAGCAAATTTCAGGTGGGTCCTCAGCAAATACCGTTGTTTCTTTAGCAGAATTAGGCAATCATGTGCAGTTTATAGGGAGAGTGAAAAATGATCAATTTGGGGATTTCTTTTCTGACGATATAAAAAAAAGTAAGACTATATTTAATACTCCACCAACTATTGAAGGTGCTCCAACAGCTCATTCAATCATTTTGGTTACCCCTGATGCCCAAAGAACTATGTGCACTTACCTAGGTGCATCCGTAGAGTTTGAACCAAAAGACATTGACTTTAATGTAATTAAGGAAAGTAAATACTTATATTTAGAAGGATATTTATGGGACAGCGAATTAGCTAAAAAAGCTTTTATTAAAGCCTCCCAAATTGCAAAACAATCTAATACAAAAATAATCCTTACTTTGTCTGATTCATTTTGTGTAGATAGACATCGTGAGAGTTTCTTGAAATTAATTTATGAATACGTAGATATTCTTTTTTGTAATGAATCCGAGGTGTTAAGTCTTTTTAAAAATGATAAATTAGCAAGCTGCCAAGAAGACCTATCTTCCTTATGTGAATTAGTCATAGTAACTCTTGGAAGCAATGGTTCTCTCATAGTTAACAAAAATAATATTGAAATAATTGAGTCAATAACGAGAGGCAAGATTATTGATACTACAGGAGCGGGAGATATCTATGCGGGAGGATTTATCCATGGATTAATAAACGATTGTTCTCTCAAAAAATGCGGAGAGATAGCTTCAATTTGTGCGGGGCAAATAATTACGCAATTAGGATCTAGATCGGATATTGATCTTAAAGAGTTAATAAAATAGATTAATCAAATAGTCTTATTCAAATAGTCTTAATCAAATAGTCTTATTCAACCAATCATAATATTTCATCTCTGCGTGGTATTTTTTGTAAATAATCTGAGGGACATCATATGTGGAATTTTTATTTACGAAATCAATTAAACAATCTTTAAATTCTAGTTTACTTTTTATTGTGATTTCAAACTCTTTAGTTTCTTCAATATCATCATCCCACTTATAAGTTGAAAAAATTTGCTTTATCGAAACACAAGCTGCAAGTTTATTTTGTATTAGTAATTTAGCCATTCGCAAAGCATTTGCGTTACTTGATTCAGTTGTGATCATAACTATTATTTCCATAATGAATTAAACATCAATATTTTTTAATTATGTGATTTATCAAATTGTGATATTTATCAAAAGAGTAAGAATAATCATTTTTAACTTTCGGCCTTTTAACCAAAAATAACTTCATTTTACTTCCAGAAACTATACTCTCCCAGTTTTTCTGAGAATAACTTCCAGATTCTCTGCATAGAACATAATCTATCTCCCAAAAATCACAAAGTTTTTTTTCTAAAATGCTTTTATTATTTTTACTCGGTTCAAGTATCGCTATATTTGCATTTTTAATACATGATCCAAAAGCTTTAGTTATACTCTCATAAGTTGGAAGTACTCTTGTAAATACATTTGCTTTACAATTCATATAATAACTAGCTGTATCGTTAAGGCATCTTGATCCTATTGCAAGAAGAATATTCTTATTTTCTATATCAACATTATTTATATCCTTTAAGTGATCAATATAAAAAAAATTATTACTGTTATCTATTAGAGATTTCCTTTCAAATAGTAAAAGAGGTGTATTAATTTCTTTACATGCATTATTAAGATTTTTAGAAATTATTACGGCGAACGGATGAGTAGCATCGACAACGCATGTGATTTTATTTTTATTTATGAAATTAATTATTTGATCTTTATTATTTAATTTCCCCGTAATGATATGTAACTTTGGATTTTCAATATAGGCTTGCCCTGCTTTATAAGTTAAAACACTTGCAAATACTGAATAATTAAGTTCAAGAAGCCTATTAGCTATTACAGGTCCATCCGAAGTTCCTGATAGGATCCAAACATTTTTATAGCAATTTCCTTGATTCTGCATCAGTATGTCTTTAATTAAATAGTAAGTAATGAATCATTGTTTAATCCAGGCGGTCATTAATAACGCTCCCCAAATGAGGTATACCAAAGAAAACCAAACTCCAATTGCAGAAATGATTGTTAATTTTAAAGGATTACGTAGTGAAGATCCAACCAGAGATCTCAAGATCATAGGATGGGGAAATATTGCCCAAGAAATGGTAGATGAACTAAAGGAGGGCCAAAATATTGTTATTGAGGGACGTCTAAAGATGAATTCTGTCACTAGAAAAGACGGAACGAAAGAAAAACAACCAGAACTAACAGCTTCAAAAATTCATCAAATATCGCCAGTTGATGTTATTAAGTCTGATCAAAAAGAAAATAATGAGTCATTTGAAAATAAAGAAACCGCCAAAAAATCTAGTTGGGATAGTTCACCTTTAGTACCTGAAGTGGACGAAATACCTTTTTAAATCAAATATCAACAGTATTTTCTTGAACACTTATAATTAATTTGCTTATTTTTCTTTCAAGCGCGGCAAGTTCGCTTCTGATTTCTGACCATTGACCCTTATCAAGATTTTCTAGTAGCCATGCTCTATCTTGATCAAGTTTAGAAATTAAATCTCCTTGATTTGAAGTATTAGGATCTTGCATAATACTTATTAGCCCATTTAAAACTCATTCTACTAAATCAAAATGAAGAAATACTTATCGCCTGGAAATCTAATCGTAACGGCTGGGGGTATATTAGCTTTTGTTGGAATGACTGCTTATTTTACAGACTCAGTAAATTTAAGTGTACCTACTTTTTTTTATGGAGTACCTATTTTCCTAATTGGCTTAGGCTTAAAGACTTCCGAAATCCCTCCTGTAGAGTTATTTGACAAGACAAATTTTGCGACAAATAAATTTAATAGACCAAAAGAACTAACAGCATTAGTTAAAGATGTTACAAGATGGAGGTATGGGATAAAAGCTCATCTTGAATCGTCATTAGAATCTTTAAATTTGTGGGACGAGGATAACCCCCCTCAATTAAAAGAAATAGAAGAAATTACAAAGGAAGAAAAAAATGGTCTCAGAATGCGTTTCGAATTAAACGCTGTCCCTCTAGAAAAATGGATTGAAAAACAAGAAAGATTAAATAGGTTTTTCGTCAAAGGTCTTGAATCAGAATTTATTATCGACGATAATAAAAAAGAATTCGATTTTATTCTCTTTTATTGAATATAGGGATATATTTGTAAAAACCTAATTACTAACTTCAATCAAGTTTTAATGAATTTTAATAATGAATGATTCTCAAAGAGTATCAATATTAAGCGAAGCACTTCCATATATACAAAGTTTCTCAGGTAGAAAAATTGTTATCAAGTATGGTGGTTCTGTTATGGAGAATGATAATTTAAAAAATGCTTTTTTTAGAGACATTGCACTTTTATCAACCGTTGGGGTTTGTCCGATAGTAATCCATGGAGGTGGACCAGAGATTAATAATTGGTTAAAGAAATTAGAAATATCTCCTAAATTCGAAAATGGATTAAGAATTACTGATCAAAAAACAATGGAAATTGTCGAGATGGTTCTAATGGGTAGAGTTAACAAACAAATTGTAAAAGGTATTAATAAAACTGGATCCTTAGCTGTGGGAATATCAGGTCTTGATGGCAACTTAATTCAATCTAGAGAACTAGGAGATGGTAGCCATGGGTTAGTGGGAGAGGTTACAAAAATCAATCCTGAAATATTAGATCCTCTTATTTCTAAAGGATACATCCCAATTATTTCTAGTATTGGATCTACCTTGGAGGGTATTTCCCATAACATTAATGCAGATTTTGTTGCTGGAGAAATTGCTGCTGCAATAAATGCAGAAAAACTTATTCTTCTTACCGATACTCAAGGGATTTTAAAAGAAGAAGATAACAAAAATAGTCTTGTTGAAAAAACTAATCTCAAAGAAGCAAGAGATTTTATTGATAAAAAAATTGTGACTGAAGGTATGATTCCAAAGACAGAATGCTGTATAAGAGCTTTAGCCCAAGGAGTCAAAGCAGCTCACATAATTGATGGAAGAATAGAACATGCATTACTTCTTGAGATTTTTACAAATTCTGGAATAGGTACAATGATAGTCGCCTAACCCATGAAAACTTATAAGCAAGTTTTAGAAAAAGTAGAACTTGCTTTAGCTAAAGGTGAGTATCATTATTGCATTGAATTTCTTTTGCCCATAATCGAATCATTTCCTTTATCAAGCAAAGAAGGAGTAAATTTAAGAACAATCTTAATTACTGCTCTATGTGGCATCAATAAAAGGGAGGAGGCTAAAAGGTTTTGTAAAGAACTTCTTAAATCTTACGATAATAAGACGAGAGAAAATGCAAAATATTTGATGGAAGTTATAGACTCTCCTGAAATTAAAAAGCCAGAAAATTGGAACTTACAGTTTGAAAGCGACCCATCACTCAATAAAAAATCTCTTAACTCACTGCGCAAAAACAGAGAAGTATTGAAGAAAAAAAAATTTATTAACGTAACTGAGACACCAACTGGTGAAACAAAACCCTTTCAGAAAGGCTTTTCACTGATCATTTTTTTAATACTATTATTATTAATTCCACTTTTAAGTGGCTGTGTAAAAATTGAGGATACCCTTGATCTTAGTGAACTTGATTCAATAACTAATAATTTAGTGATAGAGAGTAAATACATAAAGAAATTTCCTTGGCAATTAAAATTTGAAGAGAGGATGAAAGATATTTTTCCTGACGCAGAAATTGAACAAGACGAATCAACCTTTTCTTTGAAACATAAAAATCTCAATTTAGAGGATACAAAGCAAGTTCTTAAAATCACACAAAATACAGCTGGAGAGCTAGCGGGAGAATCAACAAATATAGAAATTAATACTACTCAAAAAAACTTCATTTTTTTTAAAAAATACTTTTACAGGTTAGTTTTGGATCTAAATTCTATTAAAGGCATTGATAATTTAGAACTCATTTTCAAAATAATTCACCCTAATAAAGCTATCCTTACCGATAAAAATAATTCAAATTTAGAAATCACAAAAAATCTAATAATTTGGGATTTAAATCAAGGGCAAATAAATAGTCTTGAATTTTCTTTCTGGAGCCTCAACAAACTCTTGATTGGGATATCTATTATTTTAATAATTATAATATTGGCTTATTTATTAAGATTCTATAGATTTAAATTAGGTTCAGATTTACCTCAACTTCCATCAAAATAATTACAACTCTGCTGGATTAACATCTATTGTTAAAAAAACATTTTTTGGAATAATTTTCCATAATATTGATCTATCAGGTAAAGGTATCTTTGTTCCTTCAGGCCCATGTATTAATATCTGCCATCTAAATTTTTTACCGACTTTAGCTATTAAACTAGGGGCAGGACCAATTAATTTCCAGTTCTTTTTCTTACAAAAACTGAGTAGATATTTTGCTAATTTTATGGCAACTGACTCAGTTAATTCATAATTTTCACCTGATAATTTAAGTAGGCAAATTGTGCAAAATGGAAATAAATTAGCATCCTTTCTCAATCTCGCATTTTCAATTAAGAATCTTTCGTAATCTCTTTTTTGAAGATACGAAATCACCGGGTGGTTAGGTTTATATGTTTGAAAAATTACTTTCCCTTTTTTTTCTGCCCTGCCGGCCCTTCCTGCTACTTGCAAAAATAATTGTAATGATTTTTCTTCTGCTGAAATATCTGGGCGATGAAGCAACCCATCTGCTGCAATAACTACTGAAAGAGTAATATTGGGGATGTCAATACCTTTTGCCAACATCTGAGTACCGACAAGAATATCAGCATCACCTTTAGAAAACTTTGAAAGAATATCTCTATGACCATCCTTTCCTGAAGTTGTATCTCTATCAAAGCGAAGTACTCTTAAGTCAGGAAATTCTTCATTTAAAAACTCTATTACCCTTTGCGTACCAATTCCAAAAGGTTTGAAAGCAGTTGAATGACAATCTGGGCAACGATTGATCAATCTTGATTTATGATCACACCAATGGCACCTTAACCATTTTTTTCCTTGTGATCCGAGATGAACTGATAAAGGAACATCACAGTTTGGGCAATGTATTAAATATCCGCAATTTCTACAACTTAAAAATCCACTATGCCCCCTCCTAGGGATCAAAATTATTGCTTGCTCTTTTTTTAAGCGTAGTTGAGGAAACAATTGTAATAATTCATTGGAAAAAATTTTCATGTTTCCCTTCTTGAACTCATCCCGCATATCAATAATTTTTATTTCAGGAGTCTCATTACTGGATATCCTTTGAATCATTCTTACCAATTTAAAATTCCTTTCAAAAATACACTTTTTCCAAGTCTTCATTGATGGGGTTGCACTCCCAAAAATTAACTTTGCAGAATTCCTTTTTACTATTTCAATAGCAATCTCTCTCGCGTCATAGCAAGGCATAGGACTATCTTGCTTATAAGAAACATCATGTTCTTCATCCATTATTATTAATCCCAGATTTCTGATTGGAAGAAAAACTGCCGACCTTGTACCTATCACTATTAAAGGTTCATTAGCATTAATAATTTTCTTCCAAACTAAAGTTCTATGATCGGGAGAACAATTACTATGATATTCGTAAACAACGTTATTAAATCGCCTACTAAACCTATCAATAAGTTGAGGAATTAATCCAATTTCTGGGGCTAGTATCAAACAACTTTTTTTCTTAAGAAATTGATCTTCAGCAATTCTCATATACACTTCTGTTTTACCTGAACCTGTTTCGCCCCAAAGAAGTAATGCATCTCCTGGTTTCATTGTTTGAAATTTTTGAAATGCAATTTTTTGCTCATTTGTAAGATTTGGTTTTTTCGTTACGATATGATCTTTTACCAAGGAATTTAATTTACTATTTATATTTTTTTTTCTTTTAGATTTAACAAGATAATTTTTACTGACCATTGAGTTGATTAGAGTGTAATTAAAACCAGACTTTATTAATTCACTTTGCCAATTACCCTTTTTAGATAAAGTATCCATTAAAAAAAATTCTTTTTTGGTTAATCCATTTTTCTTCATATCAAATTCTTTTTTAGTTTCAATCCATATTTGATCTTTTAAACCTTTAGAGAAATTTTTATATTTACCAATCCAGCCAGGAGGAAATGCAGTTTTAAACATTTTTAAATTACTAACCATATAAAAAGAGGCTAGAGAGTCTATCAATTCTCTCCAAGATTCATCAATTATTTTTTTCTGCAAAATACTTTCAACAAACAAATATCTTATGCTTTTTCCACCAGTAATATTTGAGTCATCATTATTAATTGTCGAAAAGTCTTTTTTGGAGATCACCAACCCATTCAATAATCTCCCTCTTAGTCTCACACTCACAACATCTCCAACTTCTGCTCCAAGATTATTTCCATCTAAATAGTAAAAGCTTTCATTACTACTACCTATATCAAGCAAAATTTCCAATTTATAGGAGATATTTAATAACTGATTACTTGCCGGCTTCAAAACTTTTTCTTAGTATTGGATTGTTGAACATTCCACAAAGTGTTTTTTGCACATTGTAAGTATCCTGCTCTAAAGGGAGACATGAAGCTCTGATCATTTACTGAAAATTCAAAAATGATCTGCCTGTCTGAGAAATCCCAAGACTTTTTACTTTAGGTAATCTATAGCACTATTTAAATTTTTCAACAATTTAGAAAACTTTTCTTATTCTCATTTTGTAAAAAAGTTTTTTCAACATTAAGGGGACTTTACTACTAAATGTTCAAATTAGCCCTAAATAAAATTTTATCTAGTTAAATTCACCGTAGAAAGGAGTAAATTATGTGTCCAGTCGCAGCAGAATCAAAAAATTCCAAGCCTAGTTCAAAAAAAAAGATCAATAAAAAAATTAATACAAATTTAGAAACAGTAGTTGAAGAAGATAGTAATAAAAATAATCAAACTTTACAGACATCTGCTGAGTTAAACGAAAGCAATATTGAAAATAACAATAATGAATTTAGTGATTCTGAAGAAGATAAAGGGCTCGGGAATATAAAACTTGGGCCAAAAGGTATCTACACTGAAGATTCAATAAGAGTTTATCTCCAAGAAATTGGAAGAATTAGACTTTTAAGACCAGATGAAGAAATTGAGCTTGCAAGAAAAATTGCTGACTTACTCCAATTAGAAGAGCTAGCAACTCAATATGAGTCAGAAAAAGGACATTTCCCATCTGTAAGAGAATGGGCCGAGTTAATAGATATGCCTCTTCCCAAATTTAGAAGAAGACTTCTCTTAGGGCGGAGAGCTAAAGAAAAAATGGTTCAATCAAATTTAAGATTAGTTGTTTCCATTGCTAAAAAATATATGAATAGAGGTTTATCATTTCAAGATTTAATCCAAGAAGGAAGTTTGGGTCTAATTAGGGCAGCGGAAAAATTCGACCATGAAAAAGGTTATAAGTTCTCTACATATGCAACTTGGTGGATTCGCCAAGCCATTACAAGAGCAATTGCGGATCAAAGTAGAACTATTAGATTGCCAGTTCACTTATACGAGACAATATCCAGAATTAAAAAAACCACAAAAGTTCTTAGCCAAGAATTTGGCAGGAAACCTAGTGAAGAAGAAATCGCTGAGAGTATGGAAATGACAATCGAAAAATTAAGATTTATAGCTAAAAGTGCTCAACTTCCTATTTCTTTAGAAACTCCAATAGGGAAAGAAGAAGACTCAAGACTAGGAGACTTTATAGAGGCTGATATAGAAAATCCAGAGCAAGATGTTTCTAAAACTTTACTAAGAGAAGATTTGGAAGGAGTATTAGCCACTCTTAGTCCAAGAGAAAGAGATGTTCTCAGATTGAGATATGGAATTGATGATGGAAGAATGAAAACTCTTGAAGAAATTGGCCAGATTTTTGATGTTACGAGAGAAAGAATTAGACAAATAGAGGCAAAAGCTCTAAGAAAACTAAGACATCCAAATCGAAATGGGGTTTTAAAAGAGTATATAAAATAAAAAAAGTTAAGTATAATAATTAGCTTTAAAAACTGGCAAAATAATAGCTTAAAATAAATTCGACTTAATTTTTAATTCAAACTCAAAATAATATTTAATGACTAATTTTAAGCTAAAAATAGCTAGTAGAAGAAGTAAACTAGCAATGGTTCAAACTTTATGGGTTAAAGATCAACTAGAAAAGAATATTCCCAATTTAGAGGTATCTATAGAAGCTATGGCAACTCAAGGTGACAAAATCCTTGATGTAGCCTTAGCAAAAATAGGGGACAAAGGCTTATTTACAAAAGAACTTGAAGCACAAATGCTCGTAGGACATGCAGATATAGCAGTACATTCTCTCAAAGATTTACCAACCAATTTGCCTAATGGCCTTAAATTAGGATGCATTACAAAAAGGGAGGATCCTGCAGATGCTTTAGTAGTAAACAAAAAAAATGACTGTTATAAATTAGAAAACTTACCTGAAGGTTCGATTGTTGGAACAAGCTCCCTAAGAAGACTTGCACAATTAAGAAATAAGTACCCACATCTTGTTTTCAAAGATATCAGGGGAAATGTTATTACAAGAATTGAAAAATTAGATGCAGGAGAATTTGATTGTATAATTCTTGCAGCCGCTGGTTTAAAGAGATTAGGCTTTGAATCAAGAATTCATCAGATTATTCCAAGTGAAGTTTCCCTTCATGCCGTTGGCCAAGGAGCACTAGGCATTGAATGTAAATCTGATGATAAAAAAGTTTTAGAAATTATAAATATCCTAGAAGATAAACCCACCAGTCAAAGATGTCTAGCAGAAAGGGCTTTTTTAAGAGAGCTTGAAGGAGGATGCCAAGTCCCAATAGGTGTGAATAGTATAATTCAGAATAAACAACTTTGCCTTACTGGTATGGTTGCATCTCTTGATGGAGAAAGGCTTATTAAAGATCAATATATTGGCAATATTAATGATCCCGAAGAAGTAGGAAAAGAACTAGCTAAAAAATTAAAGCAGCAAGGTGCCGAAGAAATACTAAGCGAAATATTTGAAAAATTTAGAGAAAAATAAAATTAGTTAATTTACTAATTTAGGATCAATTTCTTTTTTGTATCTCTCTTCACAATCTTTAATCACTTTAACAGCTTCTTCTATCCCAAAAAAACCATTGACAGTACATGTTCCTGGTTTTTTTAGATCTTTGTAGTGCTCCCAATAATACTTTGTTTCTTTTAACCAATGATCTCCAAGATCTTCATAACTTGAGATATGATCCATTCTTTTATCATCTGCGAGAACCGCTATTACCTTATCATCGACCTCTCCACCATCATCAAATTTCATCACCCCAATAATCCTTGCTTCCACAATAGATCCTGGTATCAATGGCTCAGTTACCCCAACAATTTCTATATCAAGCGGATCTCCATCTTCATCCCATGTCCTTGGAATACATCCATAAGCAAAAGGATACGCTAGTGATGAATAACCAACCCTATCAAGTTTAAGATGGCCCGTTTCTGTAATTAATTCATATTTATTTATGGTATTAGAGTTCAATTCAACAATAGTGTTTATTATTGTATTTGAGCTGTCAGTAAAAGCATTTAGTATGTGCAATAAATTTGGGGTAACCCTGCTTGGGGGTTGATTTAGATTTGCCATCAAGAAATTATTTTTGTTTATCTTACATCCTCACACCTAACCAAATTCTTTAAAAGTTATGTTTCAGCAAAAATTATTTATTTTAGACCTTAAATGATTAATAAAATAGTTTGGCGATAGTTCTTCATTAGTTACAGCCCTTACCAACTCCATACAATTAACTGATCTGCCATATTTATGTATATTATTTTTTAACCAAAAGATTATCTTTTGATATTGACCATTTTCAATTAAGTTGTCAATCAAACCTATGTCTCTTTCCATTTGAGAAGATATTTGCGCACTAATAACATGTCCTAACAAATATGAGGGGAAATATCCAAACGCCCCTTCACTCCAATGAACATCTTGAAGACAACCTTCTGAATCATTAGATGGTTTAATCCCTAGGAGTTCATCATATCTTTTATTCCATTCTGTTGGAATATCTTCAGCAGGTAACCCTCTTTCAATTAAATCTATTTCAAGTTCGGTTCTTATTAATATGTGTAGGCCATAAGTCAATTCATCCGCTTCAACCCTATTTAATCCTGCTTCCAAATGATTAATAGATTTCCATAGTTCTAAATAATTATTAAGAGAACATCCAGCCGAAACAAATTTGTTAAAAAATCTTTTTGAAAAAGATTTGGATTTAACTATTCTATTTTCCCAAAATAAAGATTGACTTTCATGAATACCCATAGAGGTTGCTTGACCTAAAGGCCAAGCAAACCATTGATGACTTTGAGATGGCAAACCCTGCTCATAAATAGAATGCCCCCACTCATGCGCAGTTGCTAAAAAACTTGATAGTGGTTCACCTTCAACAATTCTTGTCGTAATCCTGTAATCATTAGGCCCTAACGTAATCGAAAAAGGATGGGGAGATTTACCAACAATAACTAGATCTTTATCTCTCCCAAACTCATCAAGTAATTGAGAACATAAATTATGTTGAGATTCTGGACTCAAATCCCAGTGATATTTCTTAGATTTATTAATCCCTCTAATCAACTCTGGAAGAGTATCTTTCAAAGGCTGAAACATTTTATTCAGCCACTTTAAAGTTAATTCAGGCTCAAAGGGTTGGGCTAAAGTTTCCCATGGTGAATATTGATCTGATATTTGTTTTGCCTCTTCAATCCGCAATTTAACTAATTCTTCAAAGAAAGGAAGAAAAATTTTAAAATCTGATTTTTCCTTAGCTTCTTGCCAGCTTTCATACCCTTTAGATTTTGCCTTTGCTAGAGACTGAACTAATTTAGGATCTAAATTTCTTTCTCTATTGAATTCCTTTAATAAAAGACTAATATTTCTTTCTTTATCTTTTATGAAAAGTTGATTATCGGAATTTCGTTCAATATCTGCTAGTTCATTTTTAGCAGATTGTATTAAATTAGAAAATTCCTCGGAAGAATTTCTTTCATGCAATACTTTTGCAATATAAGTAAGTTGTTCTGACCTCCAAGAAGCACCTTTCTTTGGCATTCCAGTATTCTGATCCCAATACAGTGTATTTTGGATTGAACCTAATATTTGTGTTTCTTTAAGGTAAGCACCCAGATTATTCCAATGAGTTTCAGCCAAAGATTTTAATGGAATTAAGTTTATCTTAAGATAAAAATCTTAATGTCTGCTGTAAAACAAGCATGTTTATCCATAATAAGATATTGATTAATTAAGTTTTAACTTATATGGAACAAATATTTTCAAAATTAAAATTCATAACTCATGGCGAGGGTTTTATTGATATCACATATGATTTAAATTTATGTGTTGAAAAAAATAATTTTCATTCCGGAATTTTAAATTTAACTTCACTTCATACAAGTTGCAGTCTAACTATTAATGAGAACGCAGATCCAAATGTACTTAGGGACCTAAAAAAGTATATGCAATCGATAGTTCCCTATGATTCCTACTTAACCTTATCAAAAAATAGAGAAGAAATATCCTATAAACATTATCAAGAAGGGGCTGACGATATGCCAGCACATATTAAAACATCCCTAACAAACACTTGTTTATCTTTGAGTTTTCAAGACGGGAAAATTATGCTTGGCACATGGCAAGCAGTTTATTTATGGGAACATCGATTTGATCAAAAGGAAAGAATCATTAATGTACATATAATTGGTGAGAAAAAGTAAGATATTTATAATGTAATAAGTCAGATGTATTATTTAATGGAACCCTACATTTTGCAAGATGAAGAATTGAATGAATTAGTTGTCAAAATACCTGGCTGGGAAATTGAATCTAAACAAATCCAAAGAGAATTTAACTTCGCTAATTTTATTGAAGCCTTTGCTTTTATGACTAAGGTTGCTTTGATCTGTGAAAAATATAATCATCATCCTAACTGGGAGAATGTTTATGCAAAAGTAATAATTAAATTAAATACACATGATCTAGGAGGTATTACGAATCTGGATCAAACATTAGCTTCGGAAATCAACAAAATTTTCGATCAATAAAAATATAAACTTGTTTTCAACTATTCAAAATGTCTAAAAATTTATTACCAGTTACTATTATTAGTGGATTTTTAGGTTCGGGCAAAACTACACTTCTAAATCATATTTTAAAAAATCAAGTTGGTATTAAAACAGCTGTTTTAGTCAACGAATTTGGAGAAATCGGAATAGATAATGACTTAATAATAGAAGGCTCAGAAGATATGATCGAATTAAATAATGGATGTATATGTTGCTCTATCAATGGCGAATTATTAAATACCGTATCCAAAGTTTTAGAAAGATCTGAGAAATTAGACTATTTGATTGTTGAAACAACTGGATTAGCAGATCCATTACCAGTAGCTATGACTTTTGCGGCTGGTGATCTTAGAGAAAAAGTAAGATTAGATTCAATAATCACTGTCATTGATGGAGAAAATTTTGATTTTGAAATTAATAATACAAGTGTGGCCTATTCTCAAATTTTGTACGGAGATATCCTTCTTCTTAATAAATCTGATTTAGTAAATGAAAAACAATTAAAGAAAATAGAGGAGTTTATAAATAAAATAAAAAAAGAACCAAGGATTTTGAGATCAACTAATAGTGAAGTTGCATTACATACAATAATGAGCGTGGGTCTATTTGAGACTGATACTTTTGAATTCGAGAAAAATAAAAAAAATATAGAACAAAATTCCCACGATCACTCTTCTCATTCCCACGATCACTCTTCTCATTCCCACGATCATTCTTCTCATTCCCACGATCACTCTTCTCATTCCCACGATTTGATCAATAATATAGAGGGTTTTACCTCAGTTTCATATGAGACATTTGAACCATTTTCTTTAAGGAAGTTTCAATATTTCTTAGATAATCAAATCTCACAACATGTATTTAGAGCAAAAGGAATATTATGGTTTATGGAAAGTGAAAGAAAACACATTTTTCACCTATCTGGAAAGCGGTTTTCTCTAGATGATGAGGAATGGACAAAAGAAAAATCTAACAAGATAGTATTAATTGGGAAAAACTTAGATCACCAAACTATTAAAAATCAACTGTCATCATGTAGATTTAATTCAGATTAGAGTTCATATTAGGATTTAATTAATTTTTGAAAATACTTATTAAAGGATTTAACAAAGCATTAACCGAATTAAAACTTTTTTATTTTACTTCGTTTATTGTTGCACTCCTAGTAATCATTCCAATTTTCAATTTTATTCTTGAAGGAGTTCAATATGTTGTAAGTGGAAATTTTTCATTAGGTATTGCTGAAGGAGAAGAGGTATTAGAGACTTTAAAAGTGTTAGTCCTGACAAGTTTTTTTGGAGGAGGATTAGGCACTTTGAATGGATGGTTACTTTCAAATTGTGATTTTAAGTTCAGAAAAGTTCTCCGTATTTGTCAGCTAATTCCACTAGCCGCCCCAGCATACCTAATAACAGCTGTTTTGCAGGATTTAGGAAGTATTTTTGGGTATCAAGTAACCGGTTTATGGTGGGGGGTTTTAATACTTTCAATCTCTACTTACCCATATGTATTCATTCTTGCTAACGAAAGTTTTAATAAATTTGGAGTTAATCAAATCAATGCTAGTAGAGGATTAGGAGTTGGGCCGTGGAGGAGCTTCTTTAAAATCGCTTTTCCAATGGCATTGCCAGCACTAATAACAGGAATAAGTTTAATGTGTATGGAAGTAATGAATGAGTTAGGTACATTTGCATTATTAAATATTCCAAGTATTTCTACCGGTATAGCTGAAAATTGGATAATTGAGGGTAATCCAAAAAGTGCTATTGGACTATCTTTGATAGCTTTATTAATAATTTTCACTTTAATTATTTTTGAAAAATTCTCGAGAAGAAAATCAAAGCGGTGGAGTGAAAATCCTGCATCAAAAGATTCTCAAGGGTGGGAATTAAAAAAAACAAGAGCTCTTTTAGCAATAACAATATCTTTATTTCCTCCAATTTTCTCTTTTGGAATTCCATGTTTTTGGGTTCTGCTCAATATCGATCAAGTACAAAAAGGGTTATCTGTAGAATTACTTACCCTATCATTCAGGACCATAAGTCTAGGATTTTTTACTGCATTAATAACGATGTTATTCTCCTTAATAATTTCCTTAGCAAGACGACCAAATAAAAGCTTATTACTAGGACTAATAACAAACCTTGCTGGAATAGGTTATGCAATTCCAGGCACTGTATTAGCTTTATCTTTAATAAGCATTTCTTCTCCAAAATTGAATTTCTTTGCTGTTTGCCTACTAATTTGGGGTTATCTTGTTAGATTTCTAACTATTTCTAAGGGTTCTATTGATTCAAGTCTTGAGAGAATCCCTCCTAGTCTAGATGAAGCTGCACTTGGACTAGGAGAAAATTGGCCGGGAATCATCAAAAGAATTCATCTACCTCTTCTTCAGGGACCAATATTCGTAGGATCACTGTTGGTTTTTGTAGACACGATAAAAGAATTACCCATGACCTTTATTTTGAGACCATTTGATTTTGATACATTATCTGTGAGGATATATCAATATGCTGGAGATGAAAGAATGGTAGAGGCAATATTACCAGCCATTCTTATCATGACTCTAGGCCTTATTGCTTCATTTACATTGATACCAAGTTTAGAGAAAAAAAACTAAATTCTTTTATAAAGTTTTCTTATTAAGAAAGGTAGGCTTAAGAACAAATCTGCAGAGGTAGATATAACCCTAAAATAAACTAAACTGATGATAATTATATTTTGTGGAATACTTTTGCCTACAAATAAAAGGAGGCAAGCCTCAAAAACACCAACTCCTCCTGGAGCTGCTGGGACTGCCAAGCCTAAAGACCATGACAAAGAAAAAATTACCAATAAAAATATAATGTTTAGAGAATTACTTGCATAAAAAGTATTCAAGCAAATATAAAACCCAATAAATTTAGATAAAACAAATCCAAGTTCAAGAAATAAAGCTCTTGTAGGGAAAAATGAAATTATATTTATTCTCTCTTCAAATTGGTCCTTTGAATTTTTAAGTTTCAAGACCTCAAATACTTTTCCCTTGAGAGACCCTAATCTTTTTAATATCAGAAAAATAAATTTCCTATTTAGGAATACCAAAGGAACAATTAAAAAAATATAAAATGGTGAAAAAATCAATCCCATCGATGCCAATAGAAAAGATCCACTCAACATAAAATAAGGTTCTATAAGTGTCGAATACAAAGCAATCTGAGGATTACTTATTGTTTTTAAAAAATTAAATCTTTCTACAAAATGCCAAACCCCTCCTGGAACGTATTTAAGAATATTGGTTAAAATATAAAAAGAGACTAGATTATTACTTTTAAATTCTTTCCCGAACCATCTAACAATATATTTCCATGCATAAGCGTTCAGGTAAATACTTAAAATACAAAATAAAAATGATAAAAATAGATTAATTCCATTTCTTTCTAAATTGACATCAAAAGAAATTTGATCAATATTTTTAAAAAAATAGATCCAAAAATAGGACAAGCTTGTAATAAAAAAAATATTTTTTAAACAACCAAAATTAATTTTTTTAAGGAATTTAAGATATAAGTTATTGCTTGAGTTAAATCTCATTTCCAGTTTTCAAATGCTTTAAATTTTTTGCTTGATTCTTTTATAATTTTTCTTATTTCGTAAGTTGATATTTTATGCTTTAATTGCAATCTCAATACCTCATCATTTTCTGGTTTCATATTTATTGATCCATCTGGTTTCAGAGTTTGTTTAACTTTTATATTTCCAAAAGTTGTTGAACATTCTCCTCTTCGTCTAAGTAATATCCACCTAGATTGGGTCCTCTCACGAACCCCAATAGTACTGGAATAATCAAACCATAATTTCCTAAAAAATTCCTTTTTCTCAATAGGCAAGATTGCTTGAATAGAAAATCCAATTCTATTTTTTTTCATATTGATAGCTTGATAGGAAACGTCGTAAGCCCCCTCAATTCTCAGTTTTTCTACAAAATTAGATATATCTTCGGGTGTTTGATCATCAATCCATGCTTCTTGAATAGATATCTCTTCACACTTTGGACTAATTTGTTCATTATCGTTAAAAGAAAAATCCTCAAATGAAGTAATTTTATAAACTCTTACCAAATTAGGGAATGTGAATTTTAAATTACCAATGCCGACTCCATAAGAGTTAATAGAATATTTTGAAGGGGGTCGCAAATAGTCGACTAAATTAGAAAGTAAAGCGATACCAGTTGGGGTAGATAGTTCTCCATCTATCGAGTCAAAGCTTGATAAAACCTTAATATTTTTTTGTCTTATTAGCTCTATTACAGCTGGTGGAGGTACAGATAATTTTCCATGTTCAGTATTAACAAAACCTTTTCCCAACATCGGTTCATTACAGTAAACCTTCTTAGGATTTAAGTAATTTAATGCAGCACATACTCCTATAATATCCACTAATGAATCTATAGCTCCAATTT
>QCBP01000005.1 GCA_003279055.1 Prochlorococcus sp. AG-347-I21
CTTGTTTTTTCTAAATCATTAAAACTACTTTCAAGAAAATTTCCAATCCTCCCGCCAGAACATGATTGCAAGAAAATTAAAAAAATTAATAAAAAAAATTCTTTTTTTTTAAAAATCATATTTTTTCTAACTTTTCTTTTTCCTTGTAGTTTTTTTATTACTAATCTTTGTTTTTTTTAAAATAGAGCCTTTTTTATCTTTTAGTTTTTCTTCTAAAAGAGATACCGCGTCATCTATGGTAATTTTTTCTATGTCAGTATCTTTGGCAATCGAAACATTAGTTTTGCCACATTTTAAATAGACACCATATCTTCCATTTAATATTTGAATTTTTTCTTTAAATTCTTTCGGTTTTCCAAAGTCTTTTAGTACCTCTTGACCACCTCTACCCATTTTTGGCATCGCAAGAATTTCTAATGCTCGTTCTATATCAACTTTAAAAACATCATCCTCTTTCTTTAAGGATCTGTTTTCAGATTCATTTTCATTTTTAATCCATTTGATATACGGGCCAAATCTTCCTCTATCAGCCTCAACAACTCCTCCTTCAGGATGAACTCCTAACAATCTAGGCAAACTTAAAAGTACAAGAGCCTCATCTAGAGTTAGATCATCAGTTTTCAGTTCTTTTGGTAATGAAGCTCTTCTTGGTTTAGCTTTATCTTGATCATTATTTCCCAATTGTACGTAAGGTCCATAAGGGCCAAATCTTAAAAAGACTTTTTCCCCAGTTTTTGGATCAGTTCCAAGATCCGATGGGCCACTTAAGATTTGATCAACTTGCTTTATGTCTAAATCTCCAGGAGTAATATCCATTGGAAGATTACCTTTCGCCTGAATTTCATTACCAGATTCATCAATTTTTGTACCCTCTAGCCAAGGTCCATTGGAGCCTATTCTGACTACGCAAGGAAGGTCTTCGAAATCAACTTGTCTATAAGCTTTACCATCAATATCACCCTCTGTTTTCTGAACCTTTACCTCCAAACCATTTTTACCTTTATAGAAAGTTTCTAGATATGGTAGCCACTCAAGATTGCCTGAAGATATTTCATCCAATGAAGATTCCATTTTTGCGGTAAAAGTAGTATCAACCAGATCAGGGAAATGTTCTTCTAATAAAGCAGTAACAGCAAAAGCTGTAAACGTTGGAGCCAAAGTATTGGAAGATATATTCGCATAACCTCTATCAACTATGGTCCCAATAATGCTGGCATAGGTAGAAGGTCTTCCAATCCCTTCTTTTTCAAGAACTTTAACCAATGCAGCCTCTGTATATCTTGCAGGAGGTTTAGTTTCATGAAAAGTGGATTCCTTATTAGTAACTTCAAGACATGTTCCAGTTGTTAAGTTTGGGAGAATAATCTCTTGTTGTTCAAGGGATGAACTTGGATCATCACTTCCCTCGACATAAGCTCTGAAGAATCCTGCGAAATCAATACTTTTCCCGCTCGATTTAAATAATCCATCCCCCACGCTAATTTCAGCATTAATCATTGTTAGCCTAGCTTCCGCCATTTGACTAGCTACGGTTCTTTTCCAAATTAAATCGTAAAGCGATAAGTCTCTACCAGTTAAATTTGTTTCCTTTGGTGTTTTAAATATCTCACCTGCAGGCCTAATAGCTTCGTGTGCTTCTTGAGCATTTCTTGCAGTTGAATTAAATTGTCTAGGTGAGTTAGATAAATATTCTTTTCCATACATAGAACTGACACATTCTCTAGCAGCTCTTGTGGCTTGTTCGGAGAGATGAACTGAATCAGTTCTCATATATGTTATGAAACCTCTCTCATAAAGCCCTTGTGCACATCTCATGGTTTCTCTTGCAGACAAACGAAGCTTCCTATTTGCTTCTTGTTGCAATGTGCTAGTTGTAAATGGAGGAACTGGCTTACGAGTGGATGGCTTTTTTTCGATTTTTGAGACTAACCAATCCTCTGAGGAAAAAGTCTTCAATAAATCATTTACTTGTCCTTCTCCAATTATTAAAGATTTGTTTCCTTTTTTTAATTTACCGGTTTGTTCGTCGAAATCGGAACCGTTAGAAATTCTTTGACCGTTTAAGCTGAATAATTTAGTTTCGAAAGTAATATTATCTTTTACTAGGGAAGCTTTAATCCCCCAGTAACTAGCTTTTTTAAAGGATCTTCTTTCTCTCTCTCTCCTAACAAGAAGTCTTACAGAAACTGATTGAACGCGACCAGCAGATAGTCTGGGGGCTACCTTCTTCCAAAGCAAAGGAGATAATTCATATCCAAAAAGCCTGTCCAAGATTCTTCTTGTTTCTTGAGCCTGAACAAGTTCCATATCAATTTCTCTTGTTTGGTCTAAAGCTTTATTGATTGCCTTTTTTGTGATTTCATGAAAAACCATTCTCTTAGTTGGTATTTTAGGCTTGAGTATTTGCATGAGGTGCCAGCTAATACTCTCTCCCTCTCTATCTTCATCAGTTGCAAGTAATAGCTGGGTCGCACCTTTCAATGCATCTTTCAACTCTTTAACAACCTTTTTCTTATCTTTTGGAACTATATAAAGTGGTTCAAAATCTTCTGTTGTATTAACTCCTATCCTTGACCATTTTTCTTTTTTAACCGCAGCAGGTATTTCAGCAGCTCCTTTTGGAAGATCTCTTACGTGTCCCATTGAAGCGAGAACTTCATAATTAGAAGGCAAAAATTTTCTTATAGTTTTTGCTTTGGTGGGACTTTCAACAATAACAAGTGTGTGATCCAAGGTTTATTTCAAAAATTGGTGTTTTTGTTCAGTTAAGGCATATTATGATTATTTGAAGCTTTTTCAAGTAATTTCTTCTAAAAATTTCAAAAATCATACCCACAAATTATAATCAAGTTAAGATTAACTCTTTGACCCTCACAATCAAACATCTAATTTAATCCAATTTAATAAAGTGCCCAACGAAATCTTTACAATTAATTTAAATGCTCAAGCCATTATTCCAGAGGCTTTTATTTTACTAGGTATTGTTGGAACACTTCTTGTAGATTTAGCTGGAGAAAAAACAGCATCAAAATGGGCACCAGTAATTTGCTATTTATCAATTGGAAGCTCTCTTGTTAGTTTGGCTTTGCAATGGAGTAATCCAGTAGAAAGCGCATTCCTTGGGTCCTTTAATTCAGATAATTTGGCAATCGCATTTAGAGCAATAATTTCTTTATCAACCTTAGTATCTTTACTTATAAGTTGGCGTTATACAGAACAAAGTGGTAGCCCTATTGGCGAATTTGCTGCGATAGTTCTTTCGGCCACCCTTGGAGCAATGCTTTTGTGTGGATCTACTGACCTTATTAGTGTATTTATATCCCTGGAAACTTTATCTGTAGCAAGCTACTTACTTTCTGGTTACCTCAAGAGAGATCCAAGAAGTTCAGAAGCGGCCTTAAAATATCTCCTTGTTGGGTCAGCTGCTGCTGCTGTCTATTTATATGGATCCTCTTTTCTCTATGGATTAAGTGGTTCAACAAACTTAGCGACCATAGGTTTAGAGATTATCAATAAGCCATCCTTCATTACTTCACTAGCTCTTGTATTTGTCTTATCAACAGTTGCATTTAAAATTGCTGCAGTTCCTTTTCATCAATGGACTCCTGATGTATATGAGGGTTCACCTACACCTGTAGTAGCTTTTTTATCTGTTGGTTCAAAAACAGCTGGCTTTGCATTTGCAATAAGAATTTTAAGCACAACTTTCTCTTCTTTTGACGAAGAATGGAAACTTTTATTCACTATTTTGGCCATATTGAGCATGGCTCTAGGAAATGTTGTCGCTCTAGCTCAAACCTCAATGAAAAGAATGCTAGCTTACAGTTCCATAGGACAAGCCGGATTTGTAATGATTGGAATAGTATCTGGCACACAAGATGGTTTGTCAGCAGCTGTTTTATATTTGGCTGCATATTTGTTTATGAATTTGGGTGCATTTTCTTGTGTAATACTTTTCTCACTAAGAACTGGTTCTGATAGAATTCTTGATTACTCAGGACTTTACCAAAAAGATCCTCTCATCACATTAGGCTTAAGCCTTTGTCTTCTATCTCTTGGAGGTTTACCTCCAATGTTAGGATTTTTTGGAAAGATATACTTGTTCTTTGCAGGTTGGGCAAATCATCAATATCTATTAGTAATAGTTGGATTAGTAACTTCAGTCATATCTATTTATTACTATATTTCAGTGATAAAAATGATGGTAGTTAAAGAACCACAGGAATCTTCTGAAATAGTCAAATCATATCCTGAAATTAATTGGGGAATTGTAGGATTACCCCCCTTGAGAATTGCACTCTATACTTGCGTAGCAGTAACTGCTCTTGGAGGAATCCTATCTAATCCTCTTTTTAAGTTAGCTAATACAGCAGTTTCAGAAACTCCTTTCTTACAAGATATTATTGCTATAGCAAACAATATTTCCTAGAAGAATTCTTCAATAAATGGCTAAGAAAGTCGCGAGTTTAGAAAATATATCTAAAACATATGGGAAAGAGGATCTAACTGTTAGAGCCTTAGACAGCATAAATTTAGAAATTTATAAAGGTGATTATTTAGCTGTAATGGGAGCTAGTGGCTCAGGCAAAAGTACAGCTATGAATATTATTGGATGTCTAGATAGACCATCTGAAGGTATTTATAAATTAAATGGAATTCCTGTTGAGAATTTATCTGATGATGAGCTCGCTGAAATACGTAACCAAAAATTAGGCTTCGTTTTTCAACAATTTCATCTTCTTTCAGACGCAACTGCACTTGAAAACGTAACTTTGCCCATGATTTATGCTGGCGTTGATCCAGAACAAAGATTAGAGCGAGGTAAGAATGCCTTAGAAAAAGTTGGCCTTTCAGAAAGAATGAATAATCGTCCAAACCAATTATCCGGAGGACAACAACAAAGAGTTGCTATTGCAAGGGCTATTATCAATAACCCTGCAATTTTGTTAGCAGACGAACCTACTGGAGCATTAGATTCAAAAACCACTGAAGATGTATTAGATCTTTTTGACAAGCTGCATGAATCTGGAATAACTATAGTTTTAGTTACTCATGAAGATGAAGTTGCAAATCGAGCAAAAAAAATTGCCAAATTTAAGGATGGAAAAATAGTTGAATTAAAAGTAAATTAAATTCAAAACCTTCTAATTACCTTTAGTTCAGTTTCATTTTCAATTCTTAAATTACCATTTGAATCAATATCTTTAATTTTCCATATATGAGGACAATAACCACTAGGTAAAAAACTTTTAGTAAGAAACTTATTTGCAGATTTAATCACATATTCTTTCTTCTTATTAGATTCAATTGAATCATAAAAAGCTTTAAGAACTTTGGCTGTCCAATAATGTTGATTAATATTCTTAGTTTGAAGTACTTTTGATAATGAAATACCCTCTGATGGAGTGTAATTTAAAACATTCATGCCAAGTCCTACTCTTACATAGATAATTTCTTTGCCTCTTGTTATCACCCTTGGTAAAAATCCAATCAACTTTTTTGAACCAAAAAAAATATCATTTGGCCATTTCAAGCAAACATTTATATTCTCTTCTCTAAGCATTTCACATAACTTAATACCTAAAGACAAATTAAATATTTGACTTGCAAATTCTTTTGAAAATATTGGGTAAGCGGCACTTAACCAAATCCCGCCATTTGGAGAAACCCAAGTTTTTGAGTTTTGTCCAAACCCTGAGAACTGTTCTCTTGCGATTATCGCTACTGGCTTGTTTTTATTTATTTCAGAATATCCAAGAAGGGTTGTTAACTCATTTTCGGTACTTTTACATTTGATTTTGTAAATAAGTCTCCAGCTTGGATATTGACCCTGAATTTTTTTTAAATAAAAAACTGTCTTAGCTGCAGATCCAATAACTTTCACAAATTCTTTATTAAAACAACGAGCATCTTTTTTAAGATTAGATTAACTTTAATCTTAATAAGTAAATTTTACAAATTGGACAATAAGTATTTGCCAATAGTTAATAGAAGGAATCCACATCCATTAAAAAATTGTCTTGATAATTTCAAAAAATCATGGGGAGACTTAGATAAACTTTCTAAAATCAACGAAAACTGGAAGAAATTAATCGGTGTGGAACTATTTCAAGAATGCAAACCATTAAATATTGAAAAGAAAATACTTACTATTGCAGTAAATCATCCACAGTGGCGTCAAGCTTTAATCTATAACAAGCATAAATTAAAAGAGAGAATAGAGAAAATTGGAATAACTTTGAATGAAATAAAAATAATACAAAATTATGAAATTAAAAATGAAAATATCAAAGCTACCAATGCAAAGATAGTTTGGGCAAAGCATCCAAGTAGAATCTATCAAAATAATATGTGCAATTGTACTCTCTGTAATTCTCCTACTCCTGAGGGCGAAATCAAAAGATGGGGCAAGTGTTCTTTTTGTTGGAGAAAAATAAATAACTAGATTCTTTATTTAGTTAAAATTAGTATTCCCATTTGTCCCCCCAAAATTGTCCTATATTCAGCTTTTTTAAATCCAACTTTCTTAGCAATATATATAAGCTCATTTTTCTTAGGAAAATTTCTTATACTTTTTTCAATATATGCGTACTCTGGACCTAAATAAAAAAGACGCGAAATGGTTACAACAATAAATCTCAAGTAAATTTTCTGAAAAATATTTGATAAAGAACTTTTTGTTGAGTGATTAAAATCCAAAAATCCTGCCCTTCCTTTATCCTTCAAAAGATAGAAAACTTTTTTTATTCCTTCTTCAACATTATTCAAGTTTCTTAATCCATAGGACATGCATATCCCATCAAATTTTTTTGAATAATCATTAATAGCTAAAACATCTTTTATTTCCCACTTAATAAAGTTATTTTTTTTTTGTACTGATTTTTTCTTGGCAATATTTAAGATATCCTTGGCACTGTCAATTCCAGTTATTGAGCCACTTGGACTTACTCTCTTAGAAATTAAGAATGCCAAATCTCCAGTTCCACAGCATAAATCAGCCCAATCTTCACCTTTTGAAGGTTCCAATAAATTAACTAATTTCCTTTTCCATAATTTGTGCAGTCCAAAACTTAATAGATTATTTAAAAAGTCATATTTATAAGAAATTTTATTAAAAATATTTTTGACTTCGATAGTTTTCGTGAATTTCATTTTTAAAGTTTTAGCTTATTTCTTTTTGGTATGAAATTAAATTTTTTATTCATATGGTCTAATTGTAAGTTTTTTTTCGAGGAGGAAAGTTTTTATTTCTCTTAAAGAAAGTTTCTTATCATGAAGTAATGATGCTAAAAGTGCGGCAGATGCCCTGCCTTCATTGAAAACATCATAGATATCTTCTAAACAACCCGCTCCTCCTGAAGCAATCACTGGGATGTTAACAATATTGGCAACAGATTCAGTCAGATGCAAATCATATCCATTCTGCGTGCCATCTCCATCCATTGAAGTAAGCAAAATTTCCCCTGCGCCTAACTCCTCAACTTTCTTTGCCCAACTTAATACATCTATTCCAGTATTTTCTCTCCCTCCTTTTACATATACCTCCCATTCATTAGTCTTATTAACTTTTCTTTTAGCATCAATTGCTATCACAATACATTGATTGCCAAATTCTCTAGAACTTTTAGAAATTAAATCTGGATTTCTAACAGCAGAAGAATTCAAACTCACTTTGTCCGCTCCAGCTCTTAAAAGATCATTAATTGAGGAAACAGAATCTATTCCACCACCTACTGTAAATGGGATTTTTACTGATTTTGCAGTCCTAGAGACAAGGTCAACTAATGTATTTCTATTTTCTACACTAGCTCTAATATCTAAGAATACTAATTCATCTGCGCCTTCATCAGAATACCTACAAGCTAATTCAACAGGATCACCTGAGTCTCTCAAGTTAACAAAATTTACACCTTTAACCACTCTGCCATGGGCGACATCTAAACAAGGAATTAAACGAAGAGCTACCATTTTAGTAAAAATTGTCCAAATGCTGTTAATCTTGCATAATAGCTTTCATTTTACCTCTTATGGCTGAAACAAAATTATTACCCAAAATCGGTAGTAAAATCAAAATTAACATTAACAAAGTAAAAGATAGACTACCAGCTAAATTAATCGATCAAATATCCTCGAATCCTAAAGCCGTAATAACAGGCTATAAAATGACAGACGGTAGAAGTATTGGAATCACCGCAAAATTTCAGAATGGTGAGCAAATTTGGTTTTTCCCAGAAGAAATTGAGAAAGGTTAAAGAGTAAAGTGAATGATCCAAAACAACTATTAGGAATTAAGGGTGCATCTGAAACATCAAGTATATGGAAACTGCGTATACAGTTAATGAAACCCATAACGTGGATCCCTTTGATATGGGGAGTTATTTGTGGAGCAGCTGCAAGTGGAAATTTTGAATGGACATTTAGTAATGTTCTAGCTTCATTAGCATGTATGTTGATGAGTGGACCACTTCTGGCTGGTTATACCCAAACCATAAATGATTTTTTTGATAAAGAAATTGATGCTATTAATGAGCCAAATAGACCAATTCCTTCTGGCAAAATTTCAATTAAAGATGTAAAAATACAAATCTGGGTATTACTTATAGCGGGTTTAATAGTTGCTTTTCTATTAGATTTATATGCTAAGCACAGCTTCCCCTCCGTCTTACTTTTGGCATTAGGAGGTTCCTTTGTTAGTTATATATATTCTGCTCCACCACTCAAATTAAAACAGAATGGTTGGCTTGGAAATTATGCATTAGGAGCATCTTATATAGCTTTACCTTGGTGGGCAGGACAAGCCTTGTTTGGGAAATTAACTATCGTGACGGCGATACTAACACTTGCTTATAGCCTCTCGGGGCTTGGAATTGCTGTTATTAATGATTTCAAAAGTGTTGAAGGAGACTCAAAGCTAGGCTTAAATTCTCTACCAGTAGTATTTGGAATTAAAAATGCAAGTAGAATAAGTGCAGGACTAATTGACATTTTTCAATTAGCAATGGTTGTAGTATTAGTCATTATTGGTCAACATTTAGCCTCAGTAATTTTGGTTTTATTGGTAATTCCACAAATTACATTTCAAGATATGTGGTTACTAAGAGATCCACTAAAGTTTGATGTCAAATATCAAGCAAGTGCCCAACCATTTCTTATAACTGGAATGTTAGTTACAGCTTTAGCGATAGGAAATAGTTTTTTAGTTGCTTAAGGTGCAAAAGATTAAATTCAAATCTTTTGTAGTAATAATTCCAATATTAATTTTATCTGGAATATCTTTTTATTTTTTTAGTCTAATATTTACTGCTTTAAAATTTGACTTATCTAAAAAGAAAGGGTCTCGGATAACCAATTATTCTTATGTAATATCTTCTTCTGATAATAAGATACTAAGCAAATTAAGCCGCAAATTTGATATAGATAATAGTTATCATAGAATTCCATTTTTTCTCAAACATTCTTTTATATCTTCTGAGGATAAAAGATTTTATAAACATAATGGAATAGATTTAAAAAGTATTTCACGCGCCCTTATTCAAAATATTAGAAGTGGTTATGTTAAAGAGGGAGGAAGCACGATTACACAACAAGTTGCTAGATTACTTTTTCTAAATAATGATTTAAGTTTTCAAAGAAAAATCAAAGAAATATTTATATCACTCATACTTGAATTTAGATATGACAAAAATCAAATTTTAAAATTATATTTAAATAATATTTATCTAGGATCAGGCGCTTACGGTGTTAACGAGGCTGCCCAAGTTTATTTTGGAAAATTTATAGAAGAATTGACATTATCTGAGATCGCATTAATTGCAGGATTAGCTCCAGCTCCATCAATTTATTCACCTTATCAAAATTTAGAACTAGCTATTAAAAATAGAAACAAAGTTCTTGAATCAATGTATGTTGATGGATATATTTCTCTTACAAATAAGAATAAGGCTATTAGAGAAAAAATAAAATTAAATTATCAAATTGCTGATAATTTTTTAGATGATAAATTACTAATAAACTTTATTCTGCAGGAAACAGATAAAAGAATTGGAAGTAAAAATGATTATAAGTTTTTAAGAATTAAATCTTCTATCAACAAAGATTGGCAAGAAAAAGGTCAAAAAATATCAAGATATGCAGGGCCTAAAGAAATTGAGTTTGCTCTGTTATCAATTGAATCTAACACAGGACTAATCAGGACAATGATAACCAGCAAAAATCCATCAATTAATGAATACAATAGAGTAATTTTATCTGTAAGACCTTTAGGTTCTACTTTTAAAATAATCCCTTATGCTGCTGCTTTAATAGAAGGAATAAAATTAAGCGATAAATTTGAAGACTTACCAATATGCTGGGAAAGTTATTGCCCAAAAAATTTTTCAGAGGACTATAGAGGTTCAATATCTTTGATTGAATCATTTAAAAGTTCATCAAATATCGTTCCAATATCAATAACAAAAAAAATCGGTTTAAAAAATATTATTAATTTAGCGAATTCATTTGGACTAGGCTACAAGCAAGAGTTTGAGGAATTCCCGTCATTAGCTATTGGCTCCTACGGAGATAATCTTTTAAACATCACAAATGCATATTCTGCAATAAACAATAATGGGAAGATTCAAAGCCCTGAAATCATAGAAAAAATAGAATCATTTAAAAAACAACCTATTTGGGAAAACAAATCTATTTCTAAGAAAATAATAGATTTTAAAATAAACAAGAAAATAAATAAACTTCTTGAAAAATCTGTAAAAGAAGGTACTTCAAAAGCAGCCTCTATAAAAGGAAAGAAAATTTATGGGAAAACAGGAACATCTGATGGGAATAAAGATCTCTGGTTTATTGGTTCCATTGATAACCTTACAACAGGGATCTGGATAGGTTACGACGATAACAAGGAATCTGAATTATCTAGTGGAAATGCAGCTTATTTATGGAAAAAGTTCATATCTGAAATTTATAAAATTTCAATTAAAAAATAAATTTTATTTTTAAGATTTGTAAGAAATTATTGCAGAATAAAATCCATCACCAGGATAATCCAAGCTAGGTAAAATTTGCTTTTGGCTAACCAATTTTAAAGTTTTATTTTTTTCAATAAATCGTTCAATTAATAGATTATTTTCATCGGGACAAATAGTACAAGTTGAATAAACTAAAGTACCATCTTTTTTCAAAAGAGGAAAAATACTCTCCAAAAGTTTTTCCTGTAATAAAGTTAAAGATTTTATTTTTTCTTTACTTAAAGACCATCTAGAATCTGGATTCCTGGAAAGAGTTCCAATGCCTGAGCATGGAGCATCTAATAAAATCTTATCAAAATAAGATATAAACTTAGGATATAATTCAAGCAAACTTGTAGCATCAGCTTTAAGGGTATTAACAGATTTCAAATTTAACCTTTCTAAATTTGATTGCAGTATTTTCAATCTTTTTGCTGATCTATCTACGGCAATGATTTCAGCACTATCATTTGTTAATTCTGCTAGGTGGGTAGACTTACTTCCTGGAGCTGCACAAGCATCTAAAATCTTTTCACCTTCTTTTGGATTTAATAGAGGTGCTATCCACTGAGAAGATCTATCTTGAATTGTCCAAAGTCCATCACTATATCCTGGCAAATTTTTTATAGATCTTGGATTAGATTTTAAAGTAATTCCATTATGTAAATCTTTAATAATTTCAGCATCAATTTTATTTTCATGAAGTACTTTCAAAATGAAATCTAAATTAGTTTTTAATTGGTTAATTCTCAAATCAATTGATGGTTTTTTATTAAATGCCTTAATGATATTTTCACCCTCGCTATTGCCGACCCATTTATAAAGATCCTTCACAAGCCATAATGGAAATGATTCAAGATATGAAATTCTTTCTTTTCTATCAGAAGATAATTCCGGAAAAATTTTTTGTTCTAATTTTCTTGATGCATTTCTCAATATCGCATTTACAGTTCCCGCTAAACCATTTAAATCTGTTTTTTTAGCTACTTCTACAGTGGTAGAAATAGCGGCAGGAAATGGAATTTTATCCATTTTCAATAGTTGATATAAACCTATATGGAGAAGCCATCTTAACTTTGGAGGTTGCTTTTTATGAGTAATTTTTGATGTATGATCCGTCCAAAGATCAAGAAATTTTCTATACCTTATGCATCCAAAAGATAATTCCGTAATAAAAGCTATATCAAGAGGATTAAATTGATAATTTTTTAAAACCTTTTCAAGAGCATGATCAGAAAAATCACCAGAACTAACTTTTAATAAAATTTCCCAAGCTGCTTTTCTTTGTAAATATCCTATGCTCAAAATATAATTAATTTTTTAAAGATAACTTTAATATACAAAAAATTCAAAAATTTAAACTACTTTTTCAATTGCAGAATTAAACCAAATAAAACCTAAGATAGAAATAAGTGAAAGATTAAATCCTAAAAAAAGAAAGATATTTAAAGAATGGATTCTTTCTCGAAAAAATATTTTTTTCTCTTTTTGATACTTCATAATTAAAAAAAAATTATTCAGGATTTCAAACGACAACCAATATTGATAGATCCTTCATCAAGCATTCTGCCTAATTTAATTGCTATAGATTCCTCCAACCTAGTGAAATTAGATTGATGGGTAGTTATCCAATCTAATTCAGAAAAAGTGATGATTCCCGTCGAATTACTTTTTAAAAAAAGTGTTCCAATTTCCATTAGATAAATCTAATTTTTTCTAAATTAACATCTGTACTTAATATTTCTTCATAAAATAATATTCTTTTAATTTTTCAAAGACAACTGTAGGTTATTACTCATAATTTATTGAATATCTCTTAAAAATTTATCGGCCGTTTTTAAGTGATTATTTAATTTTTCCTCTGACATTTTATCGAGATTTCTCGTTAACATTGCCAGACGATATTGCTTTCTAAAAAAGCTTTCATTATCTTTAATAAATTTCCAAAATAAGCCATCCCATATTTCACACCATGGGCCACTTTTAAAATTAGACATTTTTTTTACATAATTAGAGCTTGATATATATGGCTTTGTTGAAAAGATACCACCATCACTAAACTGACTCATTCCGTAAACATTTGGGACCATAACCCAATCATAAGAATCAATAAACATTTCCATAAACCATTTATAAACTTGGTTGGGGTGAATTCTACATAGAAGCATAAAGTTGCCAACAATCATTAGCCGCTCTATATGATGACAATAACCAAATTTAATAATATTTTTTATGACAATATCTAATGGTTCAATTCCTGTATTTCCTTGATAAAAAGATTTTGGAATTGGCTTATCTTCAAAATTCCAAAAATTACTATTTCGCATCTTTGTTCCGTACTTTTTATAGACGAGGCAAATAAATTCTCTCCATCCAATAATTTGACGAATAAAACCCTCTAAAGAGTTAATAGGAACATTATTATTTTTTGCAAAAAGTAATGCTTTATTTACTACTACATCTGGGGTTAATAAGCCGCTATTTAAAAGAGGAGAAAGTAAACTGTGCCATAAAAAAGAATTTTCTTTAGAAATAGCATCCTCATAATCTCCAAATAAGAAAAATCTATGTTTAAAAAAATCATTTAACCATTCATCTGCCTCTTCAAAATTAGTTGGATATAAAAAGTTATTACTTTCTCCAATAAACTCAATATCAAAATTGGCTAATGACCTTTCTGCATAAACTACAAATTTATTTTTTTGTAATTTAGGTGTATCGGGTATATTTATTTTTTTTGGTAATTTTTTTCTGTTCATTTCATCGAAACTCCATTTACCACCTTCAGGTGTATCATCAGGATTAACTAATATCTTTTGACTCTTTCTTTGATTCTCATAAAATCTCCCCATAAGAGGTTTTTTTGCATTTGATGCAAATAAATCTTTTAAATCTTCACTGCTCATAAACATAGGAGAAGGCAAAATATTTAAAGATAAATTATTACTTTCAACAAAATTATTAATCCTCTTCATTATTAAAAAATCATGAGGATCAATGAGATTTATTTTCTGATATTTATTTTTAATAAATTCCGATAAGTAATCAACTGTAGAAACATTATTTTTGTTTTCGATATATAAAACTTTAAAGCCAGATATTTCTAAATAATTTTTATAAGCAAGCATAGATGCTCTATGAAAAACTAACTTATTTTTATGGTTAATTAATTTATGAAATTTATCATTTCCAAAAAATAATGAGTCTTCCAAAATCAAAACTTCACAATTTATTTTTAAGATTGGGCTTTCTCTAAAAAGTTGATTCGGAAAAATAATTGATACTTGTTTCATCTTTGCGACTTCCTGTTACTGCATCTTTTTGAACAGTAGATAACATCATCCCAACAGTTTTTCCATTTTTTACGCCACTCAAAAGGCCTATTGCAAACAGGACAAGTTTTAGTAGAAAGATTTTTCAAGATTTATAATTTTCTTTTATGAGTAGATTTAAATCTAGTTGAATCTTTAAGCGCCATATGTTTTGTATTTCTTCCCGAAACTCTCTTTCTCCAGACTTTAAAAGATTTGGGTTTAAGATTTTGACGCATAATTTTTATCGCATCTTCCTCTTTTAAACCAAATTGATAGGCGATAGCTTCAAAGGGTGTTCTATCTTCCCAACACATTTCTATTATTCTGTCTATATCGATACTTTCCATATTTATTGTTCACATTGTGAGGTACAAAGTTTTTCAATATCCGATCTACCTGTAATTTGAAGTCTATATTTTGCCCAATATCTGTAAACTAATCTCAACAATGGAGATAAGAGCTTAATCTTCAAGGGATAATAAACCCAACCTAAACCAACTAATTCATAAGAATATGCAAGTACATCTAGTCCCCTAATAATTTCACCATTTGCAGTAATCCCATGCAGGTTTGACATAGCTTCTGAATATGAGATGTCATTAAAAAGACTTTGATCATAATCCTTACTATTAATATCTATAAATGAAATTTGATTTAAGGTATCTCTTTTTTTAAGAAAATTTGTTTCTTTCAAACAAAGTGGACAACCACCATCAAATAAAAAGGTTAATTTATTTTTCATATTTTTATTCAAATATAGAAATTAAATAACTTTTTTGTGGAATAAAAATTTTTTTTTAGAGTACAAGCTTTATAAAGCCTTAATAATTGCCAGTTCTAATTTAGTAAAAATATATTATCTTATTAATTAATAAGCCATTGATTAAGGGATACATCAATGGTTTAAAACTAATTATTATCAGTCATCTAGAAGATGAACTCCTTCTCCTACATCAGGAGTAAATTTACAATATTTTTCAAAAATAATTCCAACACCTCTCATTTTTTCTCCTAATTCATCGTTAAATTTGTTCCATTCTTCCGATTCACGATCAGGTAAATCCCACCCTTGTTTTTCTACCATACTTGTTATTACTGTATAGTCCCATTCTATGTATGCCATTGAGTTAATTTAAACTACCAAATATTATAAACCAAGAGATTTAATAGGTAATCAATATTTTTTGAATATAATTTAAAAGTGTGAAAAAATTATAAATGTCAATTTTGCCAAGAAGATTTGAACGAATCAAAAGTGTTTTAGATTGCAGAATGAAAAACTTGACTGTTTTAGTTGAGGATGTGAATAAACCACATAATTTATCTGCAATATTAAGAACATGTGATGCGGCAGGAGTTTTCGAAGCAAATTTTATTAGCAAAACGAATGCCGTTAAGACTTTTAATAGTACTGCTCAAGGAAGTCAAAAATGGGTAAAACTGAATAATCATGAAAACACTATCACGGCAATATCTGATTTAAAGAACAAGGGTTTTAAATTATATGGAACGACTCTTAATAGTGAATCAGTAGATTATAGAAATTTTGACTATTCTCAAAATACATGTTTTGTTTTGGGAGCAGAAAAATGGGGACTAAGTAATGAACTTATATCAATGGTTGATCAATCAATTTTTATACCAATGAGAGGTATGGTGCAATCTCTGAATGTTTCGGTTGCTGCTTCTATATTATTATTTGAAGCTATTCGCCAAAGAAAAAATAAAGGTATATTGCCCGCTAATGGAGAAGGGTTAAATATGGATGAATATCAAAAAACACTTTTTGAATGGTGTTACCCAGAATTAGCTGTAGTATATAAAAAATCAGCTAAAGAATATCCAAAGTTGAATGAACAAGGAGAACTTGATCCTATTACAGATAACTAAATTTATTCAGAATTTTGACTATCAAAAATTTCTTCAAGATCCTCTCCTATAAAAGAAAGACCTAAAACTAAAAAAAACATTGCCAAACCTGGGAACAAAGCGGTCCACCATATACCTGTAGGTAAAGCGGCAAGAGCAAGATTTAAATCACTTCCCCACTCTGGTACATCTGCAGGTACACCAAGGCCTAAAAATCCTAAACTTCCTAATACCAAAACAGCATCCGCAGCATTTAGAGTAAGCAGAATAGGCAATGGTGTTATTACATTTGGGAGAATATATTTAAAAATAATTGTTTTAACATCAGCTCCTGAAACTTGAGCTGCTTCCACATAAGTTTCGGATTTAACCAATATTGTCTGATTTCTTATTAATCTAAAATATTGAGGAGAGTAAACAATACACAATGCCAAAGCCGCGTTAAGAATACCCTTACCCAATACAAAAGCCACAACAACTGAAAGCAAAATTACAGGTATGGAAAAAATAGTATCCATTATAAGTGATAAGCATTTATCAAAAAAACCACCAAAATATCCACTTAATAATCCCAATGGCAAACCCAAACTTAATGAAAAAAGAATAGCTAAGAATACAACTTCTATCGCTAATGATGATCCTTGCAAAGTTCTTAAGCAAACATCTCTTCCTAATCTATCTGTGCCACAAAAATGATTAAAAGAAGGAGGGGCAAAGATATCATTGCTTAACATTGAAAATGAATAGCCAAAAAAATTATTGGCCTCTAAAAATTTCATTATTAAAACAACAAGAAGATAAAAAAGTACAATTAAAAATCCAGCTTTTCTGATATTTGCGCCAACACGATTAAATGAGTTAATATCCAAAATCTTTTTTTAAAGATATAAATGAAATATACCCAATTCTTTTAAAAATAAATAGCTATAAATTTTAAATTAAAAGAAATTACTGGTTTAATTTCAAGACTGCCATAAAAGCTTCTTGAGGGACTTCAACTTTACCCATTGCCTTCATCCTCTTTTTACCTTTGGCTTGTTTCTTTAAAAGTTTCTTTTTCCTAGAAATATCCCCTCCATAACATTTAGATAAAACATCTTTTCGCAAAGCGCTTATGCTTTCACTTGCAATAATCCTGCTACCGATTGATGCTTGAATAGGTATTTTAAATTGTTGTTTTGGAATAAGTTCTTTTAATTTCTCAACTAAACTTCTGCCAATTCCATAAGCCTTATCTTTATGAACAATAGAAGTTAATGGATCTGCTCTTTCTGAATTTATTAGAACATCTAATCTAACGAGGTCATTTTTTCTATAGCCAATCAAATGATATTCCATTGATGCATAACCTTGGGTTCTACTTTTCATTTGATCGAAGAAATCTGTAACAACTTCTGCTAATGGAATTTCATAAATCAAAGTAACTCGATCTGTTGTTATGTATTTCATATCTATAAATACTCCCCTTCTTTCCTGACATAAACCCATTAATGTTCCATTAAATTCATTGGGAGCATAAATTTCCATTTTCACATAAGGCTCTTCTATTGATTCTCTAAGTTGTGGATCAGGAATTGTAGAAGGATTATCAATAAAGATATGTTCCTGCTGATTTAAATTAACTTTATAAATAACTGATGGTGCCGTTACGATAAGATCCAGGTCATATTCTCTTTCTAATCTTTCTTGAACAATCTCCATATGAAGAAGCCCTAGGAATCCGCACCTAAATCCGAAGCCCATTGCGCTACTAGTTTCGGGCTCATATTTTAAAGCTGCATCAGATAATTGTAATTTTTCAAGAGATACTCTTAAATCTGGGAATTGATCAGCATCAGTCGGGAATAATCCACAAAAAACCATAGGATTTGCTGTCTTATAACCAGGCAAAGGATCATTGGCAGGCGAATTTAAAAGAGTAATCGTATCTCCCACTCTCGCATCAGCAACTGATTTTATAGACGCAGCTAAATAACCAACTTCTCCTGCATGTAATTCATCGACTTGCTGCTGATCAGGGGCCATTATTCCTATCTCATCCAGTTCATAATTTTTTTTACTCGCCATTAATAATATTTTTTCTCTCTTATTAAGAGACCCAGATATCACCCTGAAATAAACAATAACTCCCCTGTATGGATCATAATAAGAATCAAAAATGAGTGCCTTTGTAGGTAGTTTAATTTCATCTTGAGGAGGAGGTACTCTTCTTACGATTGCTTCCAAAATATCTTTGATACCAACTCCAGTTTTTGCTGAACAATTTATTGCATTAGATGTATCAAGTCCAATAATTTCCTCTATTTCTTGTTTTATTTTTTCAGCATCAGCACCTGGCAAATCAACTTTATTTAAGACCGGAATAATTTCAAGATTATTTTCTAAGGCAAGATAAACATTAGCTAAGGTTTGAGCTTCTACTCCTTGACTTGCATCAACAACGAGTAAAGCGCCTTCACAAGCTTGAAGAGATCTACTAACCTCATAAGAGAAATCAACATGCCCTGGAGTATCTATTAAGTTCAAAACATATTCTTGGGAATCGTCAGCTATATATTTCATCCTAGCGGCCTGTAACTTGATAGTAATTCCTCTCTCTCTTTCAAGATCCATACTGTCCAAAAATTGTTCTTGCATATCTCTTTGCTGCACAGTACCAGTATCTTGAAGCAACCTATCTGCAAGGGTAGATTTACCATGGTCAATATGAGCGATTATGCAGAAATTTCTAATTTTTGAAACCGATATATCAGTCATATAGAAAGAAAAATTCTCCTCTTATTACATCTTGATTAATACTAGCTAATTAGAATTATGGATGGAAACCAAAAATGGAATTGTTTCTTTTTTTAATTTCTTTTATGAAGGTACTGTAATTTTCAGAGACTGATAGTTCTGGATAAATTAAGTCTTTTATTTTTTTCTGAAGATTATGCTTATCGTTTAAAAATAAAACAGATTTTTCTAGAACCTCAACCATAATTGAAACCGCAGTACTTGCTCCCGGAGAGGCTCCTAACAAAGCAGATAATGATCCATCAGATGAATTTACAATCTCAGTTCCAAATTTCAAAGAACCGCCACCTTCAGTTTTTTTAATTATTTGGACTCTTTGACCAGCATTCTTTAAATACCAATCAGAAGGATTAGCTGATGGCATCATATTCTTTAAATTCTCAACTCTTGAGTTATGGTTCTTTAATGATTGTGATATTAGGTAATTAATTAAATCGTTGTTCTTGAAACCAACGTCTAACATAGAAAAAATATTATTCTTTTTAATTGAACTAAATAAGTCAAAGTATGAACTTTGTTTTAGAAATTTCGTTGTAAATCCAGCAAAAGGTCCATATAATAGAAATTTTTTATTATCAATCCATCTGGTGTCTAAATGAGGCACAGACATTGGTGGCGATCCAATATCAGCTTTACCATAAACTTTTGAGTTATGTTTTTCAGTTAGATCTTTTTTCTCGCAAATAAGCCATTTCCCACTAACAGGAAATCCACCATAACTTTTTGCTTCTGGAATTTTTGATTTTTGTAAATAATTAATTGTTTTTCCACCAGCACCAAGAAAAACGTAGCCAGTTCTAATTGAAGTTTTTCTACCTTCAGAACTGATTTCTAATTCCCATTGTTTTTTATCAATTTTCTTTAAATCTACTAATTCTGTTTTGTATCTAATTTCAACATTTTTGTTTAAGGAAAGTAATGAGAAATACTCTTTAGTTAAAGCCTCAAAATTAATATCAGTTCCTCTACCTATTCTGGTAGCAGCAATTTGAGTAGATCGATTTCTATCTTTTGTTATTAGAGGAGCCCATGATGAAATTTCATCAAAAGATGTAGAAAATTCCATATCAATAAATTCAGGATTTTCGGTCATTTTCCGAAATCTTTTGTTTAAAAAAGAAATATTATCCTGACCAGACACAAAGCTAATATGAGGAATAAATTTTAGAAACTTCTTAATATCAATTTTCCCTGCTTCATAGAGTGAGGCCCATAAAGACATGGATATTTCAAAAGAACGATTTATTGAGAGCGCTTTATCTATGTTTAGATTTCCTTTTTCATCTAAAGGGGTATAGTTTAATTCGCAATTAGCCGCATGTCCTGTACCTGCATTATTAAAAGCGCCAGTACTTTCACTTCCTGGAGCATTTAATTTTTCTATAATAAGAAACTTTATATCTGGTAAAACTTCTGAAATTAGGAGAGCTAAAGTACTACTCATTATCCCTGCTCCTACTAAGACTGCATCAAAGTAGCTATTGTCATTAGTGGGATTTTTAGAGGAAGTCACAACAGAAAATTATCTTTTTTGCAATTAATCAGATTTCTTTCTAGGCTTATTATAAAGTTAATCCAAAATTATGAGTACTGAAACACTCTCGCTGACAAACGAAAATGTAGAAAAAGTCCTTGACGAGCTAAGACCTTTTTTAATTTCTGATGGAGGTAATGTAGAGATTGCAGAAATAGATGGTCCAATTGTCAAAGTCAGACTTCAAGGAGCATGTGGTAGTTGCCCAAGTAGCACTATGACTCTTAAAATGGGTATTGAAAGAAAGTTAAAAGAAATGATTCCTGAAATAAGCGAAGTTGTCCAGGTTTTATAAAAATTTCTAACTGAAATATATATTATTTAGTTTTTAATTCCTTCAACAAAGATGATTCCATGTCAAGGCAATCAATTGGAAGTCCTTGACCAATAGCGATTAAAAGAGGTGCAAGAATTCCTAAAGTAAAAACTAAATTTGATTGGCTTACATCATATTTACTCAAAGTAAAAGTTATCAAATAAATAATTGAAAAATAAGCATGTAGTGAAAAAAATTCTTTTGGCTTTAAAACTGGCCACCTTAAGGTATTTCCCAAGAAATATAAAAAACCTGTCATAAATAAATAGTTACATGAAGATTAAACCAAATATAAACATAAACCTTTTTAGAGACTATTTATAAAAAAATTTACCTAAGATAATAATTAAAAAAACATTAAATCTTCGTTTCTATTTGTAAAAGCTAGACATGCAATTAAAAATACGCTTATAATAATTTTGTAGCAATAGCTACTTTTTCGTTCACCCTCAATTGAGGGCGCAGTTCGAGTCATACCATGGAACGGGGGATGGCCGTGTTGTCACATCGAAACATGACTACTTTAACTTACAGAGGTAAAAACTACGTTCAAAACAAAGAAGCTGCTGAAAAGCAACTTGTTGAACTTACCTACAGAAGAAACGTATACACCAACAGAATGGATGACGCTTCTTCAAGTAATGAAAAAGCAGAATTAAATTACAGAGGTGTTAATTACACTAAATAATTTAATTAAACAAATTAAAGGTCCCTTTTTCAGGGGCTTTTTTTTTGGCTATATTTATCAAGAGTCCTTTAAAAAATATGTCTGAAAGTTGCTGTAATACAAACACATCGAACAAAGTACCTAATCAATTCGATCATAAAGATGCGATTCAAGAAAGATATGGCTCAGCCGCACAAGAAAAAGAAAGTTGTCTTTGTACACCAGTTGGGTTTAATCCTTTTTTACTTGAAGCAATTCCTAAAGAGGTTATAGAAAGAGACTATGGGTGTGGTGATCCAACAAAATATGTTCAAAAAAATGATATAGTCTTAGATCTTGGAAGTGGTAGTGGCAAAAATGCTTTCATTTGTGCCCAAATTGTTGGGAAAGAAGGGAAAGTTATTGGGGTTGATCAGAATCCTGACATGCTTTCTTTATCAAGATCAGCCTCTAAAGAAGTTACAAAAAATATAGGTTTCAATAATACAGAATTTCTAGAAGGTTCAATTGAAAAACTTGATGAATTAGATAAAGATTTAAATCCATTAATCGCAGATAAATCAGTTGATATTATTTTAAGTAATTGCGTTTTAAACTTGGTAAGTCCAGAATCTAGAAATAACCTTCTAAATAACATCAAAAGAGTTTTAAATGATAATGGAAGAATTGCAATAAGCGATATCGTCTCTAACAAAAAAGTTCCTTTAAGATTGCAAAATGATCATGATTTATGGACAGGATGTATTAGTGGCGCATGGTATGAGCCAGAGTTTATAAGTGATTTTAAAGAACTAGGATTTAAAAATTTAAAATTTGCAGAAAGGAGTGCTGAACCTTGGAAAGTAATTGAGGATATTGAATTTAGAACAGTAACTTTAGTGGGCAATATTTAAAAAAATTCAAGAGTTGAAAATATAAAATAAATTTCCATGAGAAATAATTTAAGAGATCAAATACCCGCATTAAAAAATAAGTATTATTTCAACTATGGCGGTCAAGGACCTTTACCAAAATCTTCTCTAGAAGCAATAGTTAAAACTTGGGAAATTATCCAAGATTTAGGACCATTTACCAATGATATGTGGCCTTTTATTTATAAAGAAATATTGACCACAAAAAGAATCATTGCGCAGAAATTAGGTGTCAATTCAAAGAATGTAGCTTTTACCGAAAATATCTCTTCTGGTATGATTTTGCCCTTTTGGGGAATAAAAGTAGAAGAGGGAGAAGAGTTATTAATAAGTGACTGTGAACATCCTGGAGTAGTGGCTGCAAGTCGAGAATTTTGCAGAAGAAATAAATTAATATTCAAAATTTTGCCAATCCAAAAAATTAAAAATCTAAAAGACGAAAATATAATTTTAGAGATTTCGAAAAATCTAAATAGTAAGACTAAGATCCTAATTATTTCTCATATTTTATGGAACTTTGGATATAAAATTCCTTTAAAACAAATTTCTATCGAATTAAAAAATAATCGAGAAGATTCTTATTTACTTGTTGATGGTGCTCAAACCTTTGGGCACATAAATATTGAAAAAGAAGTTTTTTATTCTGATTTATATTCAATAACTTCTCATAAATGGGCATGTGGACCAGAAGGACTTGGAGCCATTTATGTCTCAGATAGATTTATTCATGAAACAGATCCAACAATAATTGGTTGGAAATCATTAAAAAAAGAACAAGGCATTTATGAGCCTTCAGATAATCTTTTTCATGATGATGCAAGGAAATTTGAAATAGCTACCTCTTGTATTCCTTTACTTGCTGGGCTCCGGAATTCTTTAGATCTTTTGGATAAAGACTGCCATGAAAATGAAAAAAACAAAAATATCAAAAAATTAAGTGGTAAACTTTGGGATGAATTAAATCAATCAAAGGGTGTTGAATTAGTTTTAGAAAAAAAATATTTAAATGGGATTGTTAGTTTTGATATCGAAAATATTAAAGATAAGGATAAATTTGTAAAGAAACTTGGAGAAAAGAAAATTTGGATTAGAGTTTTAGAAGATCCAAAATGGTTTAGAGCATGCGTACATCAAATGACTACCGAAGCTGAGATAGATTTACTTGCCATAGAAATAAAAAAAATATTGACTTAAATATCTATTGATAAAAAAAATTTCGTTTACCAAGGTATCTCCGAGTTGTCCCATGCAATAAATTTTCCCGTAGATTCTGGTGATTGATTTTTAATAATATTGATCAAGAATTGGGAGGATTTTTCTTTACTAAATAATTTATTTTCTGGAACAAATTTATGAAAAGGTCTAGATAAATCAGTATCTACTGTTCCTGGATGAAGCAATGTGATAGTAGCCTTTGGGAAACGTCTAGCCCATTCAATACTTAAAGATTTAAAAAACTGATTTTGCGCAGATTTTGCAGCTCTATATGAATACCAACCTCCAGTTTGATTATCTCCAATGCTACCAACTCTTGCACTTATACTTGCAAAATTAAAATCAAAATCTTTTGGTATAAATTCTTCAATCGCTTTAGCCAATAAAATAGGAGAAAAGGCATTTATTGAAAAACTTTCCATCATATTTTTTATATCAAGATGTTGTAATCTTTTTTCTGGTTGAAGAGAATCACTATGAAGTCTTCCTGTAGCATTAACAACTAGCCTTAATTTTGAAGGATGATTTGATATTTTATTTTTCAAATGCAAAAGGGATTGAGAATCCTCTATATCTAATTCCCAAAAAGGATTAAATTCACTTTTTCTTCCACACAAAACAACATCTAAATCTTTTTCACTTTCATTCAGATCTTTAGCTAGTTGTGTTCCAATTCCACCTGCGCCTACAACTAAGGCTAAGCCTTTCATTTAATTAAAAATAACTTCAATTATTCTAAGAAACTTTTCTTGTGATTTGCGTAAAGATCTTTCTTATTTGATTAGGAAATTTTATTGAGATTTATTTTTTTCTTTTAATAATTTATAAGCTATTTTTCTATCATCAAAATTAATAACTTTATCATTGAGAATTTGGTAGTCTTCATGTCCTTTTCCTGCAATTAAAACAATATCTTTTTTTTTTGCAAATTTAATAGATTCATTTATTGCTTTAAATCTATCAATTTCAATTGTTATTTTTTCTCTTTTTTTTATACCCATCAAAATATCATTTACTATCTTTTGGGGTTCTTCTGATCTTGGATTATCTGAAGTTATAAAAAGTTGATCAGACAACTCTTCAGCTATTGATCCCATTAAAGGCCTTTTACTACGATCACGATCTCCGCCACAGCCAAAAACAGTTATTAGTTTCCCTTCACAAAGTTTTTTAATTGATTTCAAAACTTTTTTTAATCCATCAGGGGTGTGGGCATAATCAACAATTACTGTTGGAAGAGATCTTGAAACGTCATTATTATCAATTTGTATTTTCTCCATTCTCCCAGGAGCACCAGGGAAAAATTGTATTAACTTTGATAGATCTTTTAAAGAAAAATTAAGTTTATACAAAATTGTTATTGCTTGAATCGCATTCATTAAATTAAATTCACCGACAAGTGGAACAAAAAGTTGAATTTTTTCCCTTGGTGTATGAAAAATACAAGTGGAACCACTTTCAGTAAATTTTTTATCTGTTACAAAAAAATAATCATCATTTTCAACTTCACTTTCAGTAATCTTTGTAGAGACTAATAAAGATCTTTTTTCAAGATCAGATGATAATTTTGATATCCAATGGTCATCATGATTTAATACACAAATCCCATCTTTTTCTTTTAAGTAAGGTGGGAAAAATAATTTTCTTTTTGTTTGAAAATATGATTCCATATCTGAGTGATAATCAAGATGATCTTGAGTTAAATTAGTAAAAATAGCCGCCTCAAATTCGCATCCTGATATCCTGTTTTGAGCAATAGAATGAGAACTTACCTCTAATATCGCGAATTCAGATTCTGCCTCAACAGCAGCATTTAATTTCTTTTGGAGTTTATCGGCGAAATCAGTTGTATGAAGAGCCACTTCTGAAAAGCCAGGCCATCTATTTAGCAGGGTCCCAAATAATGCAGTCTTTTTCCCTAATTTTTTTAAAAGATATTCCAATAAAAAAGTAATTGTCGTTTTTCCATTTGTACCCGTAACACCAATAAGTTTAAGTTTTCTTGAAGGCCTATTCCAAAACTCAGCGACTATTTGACCAAAAATATAATCTAAATTATCCTCTATAACCAAAATCCTTTCTCGATCAATAGATCCAATTTTCTCTTTTGCAGCAGACCCAATAATGGCAGCCTCTGCACCATTTTCAATTGCCTCAATACAATATTTTCCTCCATCAACATTTAAACCAGGCATACCTAAAAATAAAGTTCCTTTTTGTACTTCTTTAGAGTTAAAAGAAATATTATTTATTTCATGATTAACTAAATCTAATGAAGGAATAATTCCTACCAAATCTAAAAGTTTATGTAATTTTATAGATCTCATATGAAAATTATTTCTCCAGAGTGGTACTAATATTTTTGTGAAACCAATTCTTTAATTGATCATCTTTTAATCTTGGAGAAATGCGAGGCAATTCTATAATCTCCTCGGAACTAATTCTTTCAACAGCAATAACAGGAACTTCATAATCATATTTTTTATATTTATCTTTATATAAATCGACCCTATCAATATCAATTTCTTTAAGCTCCTCCAGATTAGGGAATAACTCATTAAGATTTATTTTCGCCAGTTTATTTTTTAATGAATCACAAAGGCAACATCCCTGCCTAACAAAAATAAATATTTTCATTCATTTAGTCAGGCACAGGGTCACATCCACAGGGAGTTAAAGGATGACATCTGCTTAATCTTCTTAAAGTTAACCACCCTCCCTTCCAAGGACCATGTCTAGTAATTGCCTCATATCCATAAGAGCTGCAACTTGGAATAAATCTACATCTTGGTCCGAAAAAAGGAGAAAACCACTTTTGATAAAACGAAATCAAAAAAAGAAGTATAGAAGTTATTGATTTATTAATAGTTTTGAACACTTTGATGATGTAAAATAATAGTTCAGTAGTAATTAGTTTAATTGAATTTAATCAATTATCCAATTTATTGCAAATTTCTATTTAATTTAAAATTATGTCAAGATACCGCGGTCCCAGATTAAGGGTTACGCGTCGCTTGGGAGAACTACCAGGTCTCACCAGGAAAGCTTCAAAAAAGTCTAATCCTCCAGGTCAGCACGGCCAAGCCCGTCGCAAGCGATCAGAATATGCAATTCGTCTAGAAGAAAAGCAGAAACTTAGGTTTAATTATGGAGTTTCTGAGAAACAACTAGTTCGTTATGTAAAAAAAGCTAGAGCTCAAGAAGGATCTACAGGAACTAACCTACTAAGACTTTTAGAAAACAGACTTGATAATGTTTGTTTTAGATTAGGTTTTGGAGGAACCATTCCAGGCTCAAGACAATTAGTAAATCATGGCCATGTAACCGTTAATGGAAAGGTTCTTGATATTGCTGGTTATCAATGCAAATCAGGCGATGTAATTGGAATTAAAGAAAACAAAGCAAGCAAAAAACTTGTAGAAGGTAATATAGAATTCCCTGGTTTAGCAAATGTCCCACCTCATCTTGATTTAGACAAACCTAAATTAACGGGGAAAATAAATGGGAAATGCGATAGAGAGTGGGTGGCTCTTGAAATAAACGAACTACTAGTTGTTGAATATTATTCAAGAAAAGTTTAATAAAACTTTTCTTTGGATTATTAAATATCTCTTTTCAAAAATGAAGAATTTAATTTAATTCTTATTTTTTAAAAATAATGGGAAATAAGGAAAATAATATAAAAAAGCCAGGGTTTAAGACCTTATCTATTCACCATGGCGAAACATTTGCAGAAGAAACTGGATGCGTTATGCCTCCTATTTTTTCTACATCTACTTTCAAACATGGAAATAAAGATAATTTCGACTACACGAGATCAGGCAATCCAAACTTTAGAATTCTAGAAAACATCCTTAAATCATTAGAAGATTCTAAATACTGTACAGTTTTTGGATCTGGAATTAGCGCGGTAACTGCAATTTCATCAACATTAAAATCAGGTGACAAGATACTCTGCGAATCAAATCTCTACGGTTGTACAGTGAGGATGTTCGAAAAAGTTTTCAAGAAATTTGGACTAGAAGTTTTATACACAGATTTTACAAACGAAAATAATATCAAAAAGATTTCATACTTCGAGCCAACCTTGATATGGCTAGAAAGTCCAACTAATCCACTTTTGAAGGTAGTTGATATTAAGGCGATTTGTGATGAAGCGAATAAACTACAAATCCCAGTAGTTGTGGACAATACCTTTTCAACTGCACTTATTCAAAAACCATTAGACCTTGGTGCAACACTATCGCTTGTAAGCACAACAAAATTCATTAATGGACATAGTGACGCACTTGGGGGAGCAGTACTGACAAATAATGAAGTATGGAATGGTAAGATGCTATTCTCTCAAAAAGCTCTAGGGCTTCAACCATCTCCTTTTGATAGTTGGCTCATTACCAGAGGACTAAAAACTCTACCTTTAAGAATCGAACAACAAACTCAAAGTTCAGAATTTATTTCTGAAGAATTAGAGAATCATAAAATAATTAGTAAAGTAATTTACCCTTTTAATAAAGCACATCCGCAATTTAATTTAGCAAAATTGCAAATGAAATCTGGAGGTTCGATGATCACCCTAAAACTAAATTTAAATAAGGAAGATACTTTTAAATTCTGCAAATCTCTCAAATATTTCTCCCTAGCAGAAAGCCTTGGAGGAGTTGAAAGTTTAATTTGTCACCCAGCAACAATGACTCATGCCTCTGTTGATGAAAAAACAAAAAATCTACTAGGGATAGATGATGCTCTTGTCAGATTATCAATCGGATGTGAAGATACAAACGATTTAATCTCAGACATTTTATTTGCTTTGAATAAATTCTGAAAATTGAGAGATTTACTGAAAAACCCTATATGGAAAAATTTAGAGTTGGGATATGCAATCCCTGATAGTATTCATGCTGTTTCTGTAGCATTACCAACTTGGAATGATGTAATAAATTACGAGGAAAAAAATCAAGAATGCATGAATTTATTGAAGTCCATTTACCCAAGATTCGGGTTAAATCCCATCGTGAAAAGATTATGCCAAAAAGTAAAAAAGGAAAATTACTACAGTAATAAAAGTATCTGGCCATATCCGAATGAAAGCATAGCTTTTAAAGCAAAAAAATACATTGATAGAAATACTTCTGAACAATTCTCATTAATAGAAAAAAGAGATAATTTAGCTTTCTTAATAACTGAAAAAGAAGGAAGTATTTACGCAAAATATTTTTGGCAACATACTGGTCTTGGTATATCTTCAAGAGCTGCTGCTATAGAACTCGGTCTTGAAGATTGCCCTCCAAAATCTTACGTAAATGAATGTTCTCAAAGAATAAAAAATAGAATTTCTAAATCTACAAAAATTAACTCCAATGATATTCACTTAACTTCATCTGGAATGTCTGCATTGCATACATCATTAGAAATCATATATAAATTATTTCCAGCTAAACCAACACTCCAAATTGGTTTTCCATATGTAGACGTACTTAAATTACCAATGAATATCTTTCACGGAGCCAAGTTAATTACGGAAGAAAATTGCAAGGATATTGAATTTGAAATCAAAAGCATAAATCCATCAGCATTAATTATTGAACTACCGAGTAATCCAATGCTCAAGTGTGTAAACATTAAAAAAATTTCAAAAATAGCAAAAAAGTTAAATATTCCCTTAATTGTTGACGATACAATTGGTTCAAATTTAAATATAAATTCCCTAGAACATTCAGATATAGTTTTTACTTCACTTACGAAAATTTTTTCAGGTAGTGGTGATATTCTTGCTGGATCATTAATACTAAATCCAAAAAGCAAATGGATTGATCAATTTAGAAATGCATTAAAAGAGATTAATCTTCCAACACTTTCTGATGGAGATACAGTTTATCTAGAGAAAGTTAGTAGAGATGTTAATCAAAGAGTTTTTGAACAAAATAAAGCATGTTTAGAATTAAAAAAAAGATTAGAGACCCATAGCGAGATTAAAAATATTTTCCATCCTGAAAATTGTCCAAATTTTAATTCTTTACTTACTTCTGATGGAGGTTACGGCTGCTTATTATCATTTGAATTAAATGGAGGATTAAACAAAGCTAAGAAATTTTATGATTCTCTACAAGTATCTAAAGGACCTAGTTTAGGTACAAAATTTACTCTAGTTTGTCCTTATGTTTTACTAGCTCATTATGACGAGTTGGATTGGGCTGAAAGTTTTGGTATACCCTCGCACCTTATTAGAGTATCAGTTGGATTAGAAGACCAAGATCAATTATGGAAAAGCTTTTCTGAAGCACTAAATAATTTCTAAATTCCTAGTATTTACCGTATAGAAACTTATATACTCTTTTTCTGAATAATAGTTAGTATTAATATATATTTTCTCAATATATAAATGGCAAAAATTTATGAGGACAATAGTTTTGCTATTGGAAACACTCCATTAGTAAAATTAAAATCAGTTACTAAAAACGCGAAAGCCACAGTACTTGCAAAAATTGAAGGTAGAAACCCCGCTTACAGTGTCAAATGTAGGATTGGCGCAAATATGATCTGGGATGCAGAGAAAAGTGGGAAACTTACAAAAGACAAAACTATTGTTGAGCCAACTTCTGGTAATACAGGAATTGCTCTAGCTTTTACTGCTTCAGCAAGAGGTTATAAGCTCATCCTTACAATGCCAGAATCCATGTCAATTGAAAGAAGAAGGGTTATGGCAGTGTTGGGTGCTGAAATTGTTTTAACAGAGGCATCAAAAGGTATGCCTGGAGCAATAGCTAAGGCTAAAGAAATTGCAGAAAGTAATCCATCTCAATATTTCATGCCAGGTCAATTTGATAATCCAGCTAACCCTGAAATTCATTTCAAAACTACTGGACCAGAAATCTGGGATGATTGCGATGGTGAAATTGATGTCCTAGTTGCAGGGGTTGGAACTGGCGGCACAATTACAGGAGTTTCAAGATACATTAAGCAAGAGAAGGGCAAGAATATTACTTCTGTAGCTGTAGAACCATCACACAGTCCTGTTATTACACAGACAATGAATGGAGAAGAGGTTAAATCCGGACCACATAAAATCCAAGGAATTGGAGCAGGATTTATTCCTAAGAACCTTGACTTATCAATTGTTGACAAGGTTGAACAAGTAACAAATGACGAATCAATAGAGATGGCTCTTAGATTAGCAAAAGAAGAAGGTCTATTAGTCGGAATATCTTGTGGTGCTGCCGCTGCTGCTGCTGTTAGATTAGCTGAACAAGATGAATATTCTGGGAAAACAATTGTAGTTGTTCTACCTGATTTAGCAGAGAGGTATTTATCATCAATTATGTTTACTGAAGTTCCAAGCGGAATCATTCAAGAACCAGTCAAAGCCTAAACCTATTTTTTCTCCAGTAGTGAATCTGGTGAAATATACATCGCATCGCCATAAGAGAAGAATCTAAATTTTTCTTTTATGGCTTTCTTATACAAATCTAATAATCTTTCTCTACCAATCATTGCACTTACTAAAAGTAATAATGAACTTTTAGGCAGATGAAAATTAGTTAATAATCCATCAACTACCTTAAATTTATAACCTGGCTTAATTACTAAATCTACGTATTTAGCTATGGGAATAAAGTCATTAATTTCGTAAGAATAACAACTTTCAAGAGCTCTTACGCTAGTTGTACCAATAGCAATTATTTTTCTATCTGTTTTCTTTATTCTTTTTATTTCCTCCACTACTTCCTTATTAACACTTACCCATTCTTTATGAAGTTTTAAGTTATTTAAATCTTCTTGATCAATTGGTTTGAATGTTCCATAACCCACGTGCAAAGTTATCGGTAAGATTATTACTCCTTTTTTTTTTAGATTGGAAATAAGACTTTTGCTTAAGTGTAAACCAGCTGTTGGTGCAGCAACTGCCCCCGGATTAGTTGCATACTCAGTTTGATAACTTTTCTCATGAAAAGATTCTTCTTCGGAATTTTTTATATAAGGAGGGAGAGGGATTTCCCCGTATTTATCAAGAAGTTCACTCATTGAATTAAGACAAGTTATATTTTCCGGAAATTTAATAAATCTCCCTCCAGTTTCTTCATCAACTCCATCAACAACCAAATTAATATCTTGTGCTAAAGGAGATTTTAATTTTAATTTTCTATTTATTTTTAACTTTTTCGCTGGCTTTGCCAAACATAACCAAACACAATCATGGGATCTTTCTAAAACTAATAATTCGACTAATGTCTTATTTTCTAATTCAACCTTTAACCTAGCTCTCATAACTTTAGTATTATTTACAACTACAAGATCTCCTTCTCTAAATTCATCTAAAAGATTCTTAGTAAATTTATTAGTTAAGCAGTCTTCTTCTAAAACACTATTTCTAACTATCATCAATCTTGATTCATGCCTAATTGCAGAAGGTTTACTAGCAATTAATGAAGGATCAAGTAAATAATCATAAGCTTCAAGCTTATAATCTCTTTCTTCATTATTAATTTGAGAAATCAATTAAATTTAGGAGACAAGAGTCTCTGGCTCATCTTCAATTAGGGAAGCCAAGTCTTTTAAGAATGAAGCTCCATCAGCTCCATAGATCACTCTATGATCAGCTGTTAGATTTACTTGCATTATTTTTTTAACAGATATTGAACCGTCACTATTAGCAACAACGGTTGGTTTCGATGATGCTATAGCTAAAATAGCACCGGTACCTGGAGGAAGAATTGCGTCAAATCTATCAACTCCAAACATCCCAAGGTTAGATAAAGTGAAGGTTCCCGTTGAATATTCATCAGGTTCTAATTGTTTTGATCTTGATCTTTTTACGAGATCTTTCCATTCCCTAGACAACTCAAATAAATCAGTATTGCATGGTTCTTTTAAAACTGGAGTTATTAGTCCACCATCTTCCATCGCAACAGCAACAGCAATATTGATATTTTCTGGATAAGAAATTCCATTTTCTGAAAAACTTGCGTTAACTTGAGGATGTTTCTTTAGTGTCTTTGCAACTGCTTTTACAAGTAAAGCGGTCATAGTCACTCCGTTCTGTTTTACCTTTTTGTAGAAATTATCTAATTTATCTGTGTTGATAGAGTACCCTACCCTAAAACATGGAACATCTAGACTAGATTCCATATTTTTGTTTACCGCTTTTTGAAGAGTATTAAATTGAACCGTTTCTCCAGGGTTACCAAAACTGTTTCCTGATTTTTCTGGCTTGCTTTCAACTCTCAAACTTGACCCAGGAATACTTGCAGGAGAAGCACCTTCTCCTATCCATGGTATGGAAACAGGTTGGCCATTAGCTTTTAAAATATCATCGGCTTGAATCCTTCCATGAGGGCCAGATCCATGAACCTTTGCTAAATCAACACCCATTTGAGAGGCAAGTTTTTTAGCTCTTGGAGATGCAATTACCCTTGAAGAAACATTACTTGTAGCAGCACTAATTTGGTCGTTATTAAAAGATGGGGCTGGCTTTTCACTTTTTAAGACAACTACTTTTTCATCTTTTTTAACATCTTCATTATGGACAATCTGTTTTTCTTCAGTTTTATTACTAACCAATTCAAGTTGGTCTAGAGTAGAGACTTCAGGTTGATTCCCTTTATTTTGTTCTTGAACAGAAGCTATCTCATCCTCATTTTCTACAATAAGACCAATAGTTTCTCCAACTGGTGCAGTGCTGCCGGCAGGCATTAAAACTGCTGCGAGATATCCATCTTGAAAAGATTCAACATCCATATCTGCCTTGTCAGATTCAACAACCAAAACAGATTCACCTCTTTCAACTTTATCTCCCGGGTTCTTCAACCATTCCACAATCTTACCCTCCGTCATAGTCGAACTCAAGGCAGGCATGAATATTTCGTGAGACATAAGAAAATCGTTATTGCATAAGTTTCAAAGGATTTCTACCAAACTTTCTAAGTTTTTTTTGGTTAAAAAACCTTTTACTCTTCTATTAATTATACGAAATCATGTTCAGAGTGGGAACTCATAAAACTTAAGAAAGTAATAATTTAGATAGATTATAGTTTGAAAGTTTCTCAATTAATATTTATTTCATAAGAAATACTAACTCTTTTCTCTAATTATTATCTATTCCCTTAAAGACATTTTGAACATTCTGATCGGGAACAACTCTGTGAGGAGCACCGCTAAATATTTGTTCAAAATTAGAAAAAGAATCTTTTATTTCAGGACCGCTATTAGTAATGATAAATTCCCTTATACGTTTATCATGCCATGACCCTCTCATTTTAAAAACATTTAAAGCTCTTGCCATCTCACCTTTTATTTCTACATATTGAAGCAATAATATCGTATCCGTTATCGTTGAGATGTGAGAATCAGTTATAGAATGGCTTCCCATAAATTCTTCAGCAGTATTAGTAAAGAAGCCTGCAATCTCCTCTTGTTTTGTATAACCAGTAACTGCAATCACAAACTGTCTAAATGCATTCAAACTTACACCTCTGGCTAATGCGGAGAGAGAATCAATGGCCATTCTCTTTGGTTTAAATTGATTAATTTGAGTTTTTATGATTTGCAAGTGATCTTCTAAACCAGTGGATTCAGGATATGCACAAATAATTTTTAATAATCCATCACTTTCCATCTTTTCAAAATCTATTCCCCAACTTGTCGCATTCCTAAGCAATTGAGCCCTAGATTCTTCATATGCAAAAAGTATTGCTCTTTCATTGTTGTTATAAGCATCTTCAACAAATTTTGATACAAGCATAGTTTTGCCTGTACCAGTAGCTCCAGTGGCAAGGATAATGGAATCTTGAAAATATCCACCACCACACATATCATCAAGATCTTTAACTCCTGAGCTAATCCTAATATTTGAGGATCTCTGAGTTAATCTCATTGCACCAAGGGCAAACACACTTATACCATCCATTCCCATAGTGAATGGATATTCACCTTTCATATGTACAGTCCCTCTCAATTTCAAAACTTCTAGAGTTCTTCTTCTCTTCTCTGACTCAAGAACATTTCTTAGCAAAACAACATTATCAGACACAAATTCTTCTACTCCATATCTAGCAATTGGTCCGTAATCATCTACTCTCTCTGTAGTCATAACTGTTGTGACACCTATCTCCTTTAATCTTGCTATGAGTCTAAAAATTTCTCTTCTAACAACGTAAATAGCATCGTATTGCTGGAAAACCGCAGTTATTGAATCTATTGCAACTCTTTTGGCTTTATATTTTCTAATTGCATAACTAATTCTCTCAATAAGACCAGACAAGTCAAAGTTACCGGCTACATCTTGACCATCAGGGTCAGGAGAAGCATCCAAAATGAAAAGTTTATTTTGATCAATTAATTCTTGCAAATCCCAGCCAAAACTTGCAGCATTTCTAATAATATCTAGTGGGGATTCCTCAAATGTGACAAAGATCCCAGGCTCATCAAAATTAAAAATTCCATGGTGTAAATATTGCAAAGAAAAAACAGTTTTACCAGTCCCTGATGTGCCACTAACGAGTGTACTTCGAGATATAGGCAATCCGCCTCTACAAACGTCATCAAAACCCTCTATACCGGTGGGTAATTTTTGTACTTGCATTTTATTTGATTTTCCAAATTTCTTATCTTTCATGGTGTTTACTCAATAGGCTTAAATAAAAAACATTAAGTTGATGTTTATTTAAAAGTTTTTTATATATTATTTATCTCCACTATATTCAGTTTCTGTTAATTCATCAAAAAGCAAATCTAAACCAATTAAAACTTTCTCCCTATCAGAAAGATCACCAATTATCCTTCTAACAGGTGGGGGTAAAATTTTAGCTAGAGTTGGGGTTGCCAAAATCTTGTCTTCCTCTGCAAGTTGTGGTTGCTTGAGTACATCGATAACCTTCAACGCATAAACCCCCTTAAATTCATTTTCCAAAATTTCTCTAAGGGTATTTAAAGCTCTCATCGAATTAGGAGTATTTCCAGCAACATATAGTTTTAAAATATATGTTTTTCTTGCTGCCATCGTTAATAGTGCCTCGATTTGATATAAAAGATTTAAAACATACCTTGACTTATTACACTACAAAATAAGAAAATAGACAAATAATTCATGATTGCTTCTTAGGCTAAATCAAATAAACAATTTGAGCCTTACAGCGTCTTTACGATATGACAAATTCTAAAAAAACATCTAACAATTCTTCTGAAATTAATGAATTGTATGCAATAGCTGAAACTTCAGGTCAACAATTTTGGTTCGAAGTTGACAGATACTATGACATAGACAGGTTAAATGCAAAAGAGAAAGACAAGATAACACTAGAAAATGTTTTACTTTTAAAGGACAAGGACTCCATTACAGTTGGCAAACCTTACGTCAAAGATGCAAAAATTGAACTAGAGGTAGTTTCTCATAAAAGAGATAAGAAAATTCTCGTCTACAAGATGCGCCCTAAAAAAAAGACACGAAGAAAAATGGGACATAGACAAGAACTTACAAGAGTTATGGTAAAATCGATAACAATAGGCAAAAGCGCTCCTAAGTCTTCTTCAAAAAAGGAAACTGTTAAAAAGGAACCAAAACCAAAATCCGAAAAATCTATTAATTAAACATTTCTAATGGCACATAAAAAAGGAACAGGTTCTACTAGAAACGGTAGAGATTCAAATTCAAAAAGACTCGGTGTAAAAGCTTATGGTGGAGAACAAGTAACTGCTGGAGCAATTATAATTCGTCAAAGAGGTACATCATTTTTACCAGGGATCAATGTTGGGAAAGGCAAAGATGACACACTTTTTGCACTAAAAGAAGGAACAGTAAGTTTCGAGAGCATAAAAAGAAATTTAAGAAATAGAAAAAGAGTTAACGTTGTTGTTTAATTTTTTTATAAGCTCTTGTAGTTATAAGAATAGGATGAAATACTTCTAAAAAATTTGATTGAAGAGTCTCAAAAAACTTTTCAACTATTTGACTATCGTCGATATGAAACGGATATTCTTTTTTATCTCCTTTGTAGAAATACCAATTGAATAAAGCAATAGAATTATTATCCATAATCTCACTGAAATTATTAATTTGAGAAGCTGGATCTGCAAGATGTTCCAAAACATCAAGACAAACTATCGTATCAAATTTCAATATTTTTGTATCTTGAATTGTCTCGCAAAAAGTGAGTTTTTTTTCGACTCCTAATTTCTTGGCCCTATATTCAACAAAATTTCTATTTGTTTGATTAATATCTACAAAAAAAACATGTTCAACTTTTGAAGACATGGCATTAGCTAAGGCATGCGTACCAATACCTCCCCCAAAATCCAAAACTAAATCTTTAGAAAATCTCTGCTGAAGTTTTAAAGTATCAGCTATATAATCCCTACTTGCGATGTGCCAAGCAGCTAAATCAGCTACATGCCTATCTCCTACGATCTCAGTATAAAAATCTGAAACATCATTCAAAGCATCCCCAGGATGTGAATTCGCCAAATTCATCTTTGCATTTGCAAGGAATCCATCTAAATCACATTCTCTGATAGATAAGTATTCCATTAAATGTGATTTCAAATTAAAGGCATTGTCTAAAAACTCTTTTAGAATGAAATTATTATTTTTCAATTTTTTACTCTAAATTTCCAATACCAAAATCATAAAATGGCCATAAATCTTTCTCAAAGTATTCTTAATATTAAAAATGGAAATTAAAGATGGATTCTTAGTTATTAATAAAGATAAAGGCTGTACCTCTCATGATTGTGTTAAACAAATAAGGAAGTTACTAAATATAAAAAAGGTCGGGCACACAGGGACCCTTGACCCAGAAGTTATAGGAACATTACCAATCGCTATAGGCAGTGCAACAAGATTTATTCAATATCTACCTCAGGGTAAAACTTACATAGGGCAAATTAAACTAGGGATAAGAACTAACACTGATGATATTCACGGAGGAATAATTAATCAAAAAAGTTGGCCTAAAATTAGTGAAGAAAAATTAGATCAATACTTAAATAGATTTAGAGGAATTATTAAACAAATTCCGCCAAAAGTATCTAGTGTTCACGTCAATGGTGAGAGAGCTTATAAAAAATCTTTCAGGAATGAAATTTTTGAATTAGCTCCAAGAGAAGTAAAAATCGATGAACTTACTTTAATGAAATGGGACCAAGTACAAGGAATCATAGAAATAAAAATCCAATGTTCAGCTGGCACATATATAAGAGCAATTGCAAGAGATTTAGGAGAAATTCTTAATTCTGAAGGTTGCCTTCTTCAATTAAAAAGAATTTCAGCTTGTGGTTTTGATGAACAAAGCTCGATAAAAATATCTGATATCGAAAGAGAAAAAGGAAAAAAAAACTCGAAAAATTTTATTATTCCAACAATTTCTGCTCTTAATCACATTTCATCATTTGTCTTAAGTAATGAAGAACAAATCAATTTTTGGCAAACAGGAAGAGCAATTCAAGTTGATTTTATGCACTTCAAGGCAAGTGAGTCTTTTGATTATAAAAAGCCCATAAAAGTGATTGATAACAAACAATCACTACTAGGGATTGGCTTCTTAAATGAGGATCAAACTAATATAAATCCAAAATTAGTCCTTAATGCTAAATAACTTCTAAAGGTAATCTTTTCTAAAAGGTTTAATCTGCACTCCCTTATAAAAATACTTTAATATTCTTTCAGCTTTTTGGCCTCTAGACGCCAAATATTTTGCACCCCATTGACTCATTCCTACTCCATGACCTGATCCCTGGCCAAAAACAATCAAACCTTTTTTTATAGAAAAATTATTATCTAATTGTTCCTCAAAGAATTTAAATCTCACAAAATTACTGTTTAGGCCTAATTTTTTTCTTAAAACTACTCCAGACATTTGATCAGAACCATAAGCCCCAATAAGTTTTACATTTTTTACTCTCCCGGTACTAGTAATATCTAAAATCTCTATATTTTTTAAACCTCCAATCTTGGGAAATAAATTTATTAATTGATTACTAGAAAATTTTTTTTTCCATCTAAATTTTGGATTATTTTTATCAAAATCTTTCACACTTGATAAATATGGATATTTATTCTTCCATACATCTTGACTATTTTCTGTCATTCCACCTGAGCTGCTATGAAACAAAGCATTAATTAATTTATTTTTATACGTCAAAACCAAAGATCTTGTACTTTTAACGGCTCTGATAGTCTTATAAGTTCTCGACTCCAAGCCATTATAGACTTGATTTTTCTGGGTTGAATCTATATCAAATAAATTATTCCCCTTTTGCTTTAAAGCATAAGTTCTAGAGGCAATTGCTTGTGCTTTTAATGCTTCAATAGGCCATTTTGTTGGCATCTCTGAGCCAACTACACTACTTAGGTATTTTTCTATTCCTAAAACATTTACTACCAATATCTCAGAATCAAGTACAAAGAGATTAAGCTTACCAGGAAATCTCTTCTGACCTACCCATATACCTCTTCCATCAGAAGATCTAACTTGAAATTGTTTATTACTTTTTAAGTCATATTTTTTTTGTTTGTTTTTATCAAAATACAAAATTTTTTTATTTTTCTCATTTTTCAAAGTTAAGCCTTTTATTTTTTTACTTGAAAAAAATTCCCCCTCTATTATTAAAGGAATTGACCTATCTGATCTAATCCTTAAATTGTTATTTTTTGATATTAATACTCTTATTATTGGCTCTCTAGATGCAAAAACATTTTCACTCTTCAAAACACAAATAAATAAAATAGCTATCAGGCAATATTTACAATAGTTATTTCTAAATTTAAGTATCACTTTGTTTAAAAAACAAACGCTTAATTTGCCTAATTTTGACTAAAAGTCTAGATTTAATCCAGATATAAAAATAAAAATATCATAAACAAGTGAATATCACCTTCTTAGGAACAAGCTCTGGAGTCCCATCCTTAACGAGAAATGTTTCTTCCTTAGCACTTAAATTATCACAGTCATCAGAAGTTTGGCTGTTTGATTGTGGTGAAGGAACACAACATCAAATAATGAAAAGCAATATTAAATCTTCACAAATCAAGAAAATATTTATTACACATATGCATGGAGATCATATTTATGGTTTGCCTGGACTTTTGGCCACCTTAGGTTTATCCGGAAATAGTAAGGGTATTGAAATTTACGGTCCTTCAGAGTTGCGAAGTTTTATAAATTCTGCACTTAAAAGTAGTTTTTGCAAATTATCTTTCCCTTTGCATTTTGTGGAAGTTGAAAATTTTGTATCAGAGAATAAAATTCTATTTGAAAACAACAAAATAAAAGTAAATTGTGCATGCCTTAAGCATAAAATTCCTGCTTATGGTTATCGAGTTAGTGAAAAAAATAAGCCAGGTATATTTGATATCAAAAAAGCTGAGTCTCTAAAAATAGCACCTGGACCAATTTATTCCGAACTGCAACAAGGCAAAAAAGTCTTATTAGCTGATGGTAGGACATTTGATGGGAAAGATTTCTGTGGACCTCCTAGAGAGGGTGAAAGTTTTGTTTATTGCACAGATACAGTCTTTAGCGAATCAGCTGTTTCACTTTCAAAAAATGCCGATTTACTCGTACATGAATCGACCTTTTCGAAGGAGGATGAAAGCATGGCCTACGAAAAATTACATTCCACAACAATCATGGCTGCCAAAACAGCATTATTATCTAACACAAAAAAATTAATTATTACTCATCTAAGTCCAAGATACACCAATAAAAATGCAATCACGCCAAGCGATTTGCTTAAAGAAGCGCAAAAAATCTTTCCGAATACTGAGCTTGCAAAAGATTTTCTAACGGCAGAAATAAAATAAACTGCAACAGTTCGTGAGAAGAAGGGTCGCAAATGACCAACCCATGGAATAATAGTCATAGGTTTTCTATATTGATGTTGATCGAAATGGTTTCTATTTTTTCATCACTACATAAGTCTTGTAAAAGACTATTGATTTTTCTTCCATTAATTATTGGTTTACTTATTAATCCAATCTCAGCAAACGCACTCTATCCTAGTGATCCTTCATCAGTTGACGTACTAAAAGATGATCTTCACGGCGCCGACCTTCATAATACTGAATATGTTAAATATGATTTATCTAATCAAGATTTAGGAGAAGCTAATCTTCAAGGCGCATATATGAGCGTAACAACTGCAAAAAACTCTAGTTTTAAAGGAGCCAATATGACGGACCTCATTGCATATGCAACACGTTTTGATAATGCTGATTTTACAGATGCAAATCTTACCAATGGTGAGCTAATGAAAAGTGTTTTTGATGGAGCAATTATTGACGGAGCAGACTTTACTGATGCAAATCTTGATCTTTCTCAGAGAAAATCTTTATGTGAAAGAGCTAGTGGAACTAACTCACAAACTGGAGTAAATACAATTGATAGTCTTGAATGCACCGGCTTAAAAGGTTATATGCCTCCAAAGCCAAAAGCATAATATTTAAAGCTAACTAACTTCAGAAGGGAAGATATTACCAGGCTCTTTTGAGCCTGGTTTTTTGCTGTACCACCATTCTTGTATATCAGAAGAAAATTTCTTTGAAAAAAGAGTTATAACTGTCTCCACAGGTTTTGATCCTGGCTCCAAAATCTGTACTGAGTAAGATGGGCATTTTCTTGAAGCCATATCAGCAACGAACCTAGAACCTATTCTTCTCCAACTAGGCTCCTTACTTCTCCAAGCAAGCCTTGAACAGGGCCACGGTAACTCTTCCCTATCATAAAGTCTGCAGCATGGTCCGATTACTTTGTAACTGTACTGACCACCATAACTTGATTGAACACTGCCAGTTTTAAAAAATTCAAATTTATTCATTTACTAAAAAAAAACCACCCTTAATAGAGGGTGGCAGAGAAATAATGAATAATCAACTTAGAAAAGTTAATTTTTTATAATTAGTACAATTCTTCCTCAGCATGAGTTGTAATTGTTACGTCAGATGTTGGATAAGCAACACATGTAAGAACAAAACCAGCTTCTAGTTGGTCATCATCTAAGAAACTTTGATCTGATTGATCAACACTACCTGAAGTAACTTTTCCGGCACATGTTGAACATGCTCCAGCTCTACAGGAATAAGGAAGGTCGATACCTTGCTCTTCAGCCGCATCAAGGATGTACTGGTCATCAGGTACTTCAATAGTTGAATTGAGACCTTCACCTTCGTTGATGAGTGTAACTTTGTAAGAAGCCATTTAAATAAAAAATTGTTGGTAATTAATACCTATCAAATACATTTTTAACATCGATTGAGTCGATATGTGAGATTTTGAAGTAAAAAATGACACAATAAAATGTATTAAAGAGTATCTATAAGAAAAACTTATACTTAGGATGAATCACTAGCTTTTTGTGCAGAAATACATGCCCAATCTTTTTTAGTTGATACATCCAATAATTTCAACTTATTCTGAATTAATATTTTTATGATTTCATCTTTTTGTGAGTTGAGAATTCCACTAAAAATGACTTCCCCATTGTTTCTTAAGCACTGATAAATATTTGGAATCATTTCTTTTATTACTTCAGCTAGAATATTACATAAAACAAAATCGAATTGTTTGAGTTGATTTTTCAAAATTACCTCATTAAAAGACCCCAAATATGTATTTAAGTTTTTTAAATTACCGAAGTTTAGTTGAAAATTAGAATTAGTTGAATTTATAGCTAGATAATCATTATCTACTGCACAAACCTCTTCAGCACCTAGCAATCTTGCGGCAACACTCAAAATACCGCTACCACTACCAATATCTAATACCTTTTTATCAGCAAATAAAATATTCTCCATTTTTTCCAAGCATAAATAAGTTGAAGGATGACTTCCTGTACCAAAGGCTGCTCCAGGATCAATTTTTAAGATTTGTTTATCTTTAAATTTTTCGTCTAGATTTATCCAACAAGGCAATATTAAAAAATGATTTCCTACTAATTCAGGCGCCCAATATTTCTTCCAGCTTGTCAACCAATCCTCCTCTTTAATGATACTCCAATCAAAAAATTTTTTTTTAGGGGCATTAATTTTTAAAAGTTTGCATATTATTTTTTCAAAACCACTTCTAGAACTCTCCCCCCAATCATTAATTGGAAGCCATATATTCACCTCTTTTTTGTTTTCATTTTTAATTAAATATTCAAATGAAAAACTAAATATTCCCAGTTCATTTAATTTCCAAATAATAATTTCTTCTGAATCACTTTCTATCAGAAAAGTTAGTTTATACCAATCTTTAGATTCCATTAATTAAGACAAGCAGCTTTATAAAGTAACTGGATTAGCCTTAGTAATTCCCTCTACTTCAATAATGGCATCAAGCAACTTATTAGGTATTGGATCATCAATACTTAGAACCATAACAGCTTCCCCTCTAACAATTTTGCGCCCTACTTGCATTGAGGCAATATTTACATTGTTGCTACCTAATAAAGACCCCAGCTTGCCAATAATACCAGGCATATCTCTATGCCTAGTAACTAACATATATCTGCTTGGCGATACGTTAACTGGGTATTGATCAATACTAATAATTCTTAATTCCCCATCAGCAAAAATGCTTCCTGCCACGCTATGGTCTCCATTATCTCCATAAGTAGTTAATTGAAGCGACCCACTAGCAAATTCAGGTCTTGCCTCATCTCTATTCTCGACTATTGAAATACCTCTGGAATCTGCTTCTAGCGAAGCATTCACATAATTAATCCTATCTCCCAAAGCTTTACTTAATAGACCTTTTAGACTTGCTATTATTAATGGCTGGGAAGGATGTTGAACAAATTCGCCTTGAAGCTTCACCTCTAATTTTTGAATCTGTCCACCTGAAAGCTGGCTGATAAGCAGACCCATCGTTTCAGCCAACTGCAAATGAGGTTTTAGGCTATCCATAATATCAGGACTCAAACCTGGAATATTTACTGCAGTTCTAGCAGATAAACCAAGCAAGACATCTCTTATTTGTTCTGCAACATCTACAGCTACATTTTCTTGTGCTTCCCTTGTAGATGCTCCTAAGTGTGGAGTAAGGATAAGATTCTTTTCAACCTTCAAAAGTGGTGAATTAGATTCCAAAGGTTCTTTAGAAAAGACATCTATTGCGGCACCTGCAATCAATGATTTATTTAAAGCTTCTGCTAACGCTTCTTCGTCAATTAGGCCTCCTCGAGCACAATTAATTAATTTTGCGCTACTTTTCATACTTTTAAGCACTTCTATATTTACTAAATTCTCTGTCTCTGGTGTACGAGGCAAATGCAAAGTTACATAATCTGATTGTTGGAATAATTCCTCTAGCTCAGATAGTTTAACTTTTATTTGTTGAGCTCTTTCAGTTGAAACAAAGGGATCATATCCGTAAACTTCCATTCCTAATGCATTAGCAACTTTCGCTACATGAGCACCAATTTTCCCTAAACCTACTACACCTAATTTTTTCTTATAAAGCTCATTCCCAACAAATTTCTTTCTTTCCCATTTACCTGACAAAGTACTACTATTAGCTATTGGAATATGTCTAGATAAAGCCAACATCATAGCTATAGTATGTTCAGCAGCTGCTATTGTGTTACCTCCTGGAGAATTAACAACAAGAACTCCTTTTTGCGTAGCAGCCTTAACATCTACATTATCAACTCCAACTCCTGCTCTTCCAATAATTCTAAGTTTACTTGAAGAGTTAATAATTTCTTCGGTCACTTGAGTACCAGAGCGAATCATTAAAGCATCATAATCTTTAATAATGGAAGCTAGCTCAGAGTCTGAGATTCCTATCTTCTGATCAACCTGAGCAACTTGTGAAAGAATATTGATTCCTGTTTGATCAATTGGATCTGTAATGAGAACTTTTGTCATTTAAGATTGGTTCTTTAATCTTTTACTTTAACTTAATCTATAGTGTATGTATCTTATTTTATTAATTTGAATAACACACAAACATTTGAGGATTGAAATTTGACTAAAAGTATTGTGATATTTGAAGATATTGATAAATGTATCCAACTATTTGAAGTCTTCAAAGAAAAATCAGTAATGCTCTCTGAAGCTATTTTGATCCCACCAAAGATTGAGAAAATATCATCAGATGAAACAGAATTGCTAAATGCTAATGCAAATATCTTATTCAAATCTCAAAAATTTGAAGATATAAGAATTTTAAATCCAAAACTTGATAGAAAGATTAGACAAAAAGAAATGAGTAGATGGCTAATGCCATTTGGTTTTATAGCTGGAATAGCTTTTTCTAATATGACAAATTTATCTACTTTTAGTTTTCTTGGTTTGAATAACATCGGTGAATCTCTCATTGGAGGACTTTTAGGAATGGGTTCAGGATATTTAGGTAGTGTTGTTTCTTCTGCGAGTATAAACATTAATAGGAATAAAGAGTTGAGACCAATTATTAATTTTAATAAAGAGGGTAAATGGCTTGTTCTTCTTGAAAATCAAATTGGAACTGAATTACCTTGGGCTTTGATAAAACAATCAAAAGCAAAAGATATAATTTTTTTAGAAGGATAAATGATTGACTTAAAAGAAATTTTAATAAATTCAAACTACAAAAAAGAAACTGAGGAATTAATAAATATTGCTAACTTAGCTTATAAATACTGGGAAACTTATTGGACTGGGTTTAATTCAACTTATGTTTGCGAGGAGATTTTAAAAGATTTTGAAAATTTAAATGATTTCAAATTTTTTATTTATGGAGGATTCTCCTCTTCTCAAAGATCTAGAATAGCTTGCTTCAGAGGAGATAGCATTCCTGAAGAGGATGCGCTAAAAAATAATTTTCCAGCTCAAGGAATAAAAATTAATGGGAATTTTTTATTTGATAATGCTACACAAGATGACTTTAGATCGCTCTTAATTGAAAATGGGGTAAATCAAAGCAAAGTAGGAGATATATGGACTATTGGCGATAGGGGAGCACAAGGGATAATTGATAATTTAGATATTGAGCATCTTGATGAAAAGATTTTTTATTTAAGAGACGTAAAAGTAAAAATTAATGTAGTAGGTACAGATGAATTACAAATGCCTTCTGGAAGAACAAAAAAACTTGTCAATACAGTAGAAGCTTCAACAAGATTAGATGCTATAGCTTCAGCTGGCTTTAGGGTATCACGAACCAAAATCGTTGAAAGGATAGAAAATGGAATGCTCAGATTAAATGGAAGCAAAGTTAATAAACCAACTATTAATCTAAAAATTGGCGACAAACTAGAACTTGAAAATAAAGGATTTATCGAAATTCTAAATTTAGAAATGACCAAAAGAGAACGATGGAAAGTTAAATTACTTAGAAAATGAAACGCAACCTGCTATTTTCTTATAAGGGGGATTAAAAATTCTTCAATTTGGGCGATTAGCTCAGTGGTAGAGCACTACCTCGACACGGTAGTGGCCACTGGTTCGAATCCAGTATCGCCCATTAAAACTTTTGAAGAACTAGTTTATATCCACAGAAAATTATTTCATTTTTTAGATTGTTAAAAAAATGAAACTTAATCAAATAATTAATCTACATAAGGGGCTCACTGCATTTGTAGTGATCGCTCTTATGATTTTTTTTGATAATTTTACGATCGCTCCCTACGTTTATTTAGCTCTGCATGGTACTTATGGATTACTTTGGCTTCTAAAAGAAAAGATATTCCCGGATCCTTATTTTAAAGAAAAAATCAATTTTTTAACTTCAGTTACTGGTTTTATTTTCCTTGGAAGTTACTGGGTAGCTCCCTACATTCTTATCTCATCTCAGAAATCTGTTCCAAATATCGTAATAGCTGCATCTGTATCTATAAATATAATTGGTGTGTTTCTACACTTTGCTAGTGATGCCCAAAAATATTTTTCTCTTAAATTAAAAAAAGATCTAATCAAAGAAGGATTTTTCAAAAATATAAGGAATACAAATTATCTAGGAGAAATACTAATTTATCTATCATTCGCCATACTTTCAATGAGTTCCATACCATTAGTAATTCTTGCAATATTTTTCTCTATAGTTTTTCTACCAAGAATGATAAAAAAAGATAAATCTCTCTCAAAATATGATTCATTCGAAGAATACAAAAAGAAAAGTGGTTTAATATTGCCTAGATTCAATGCCTGATAACAACCTACCCAGTTGGAGGCAAGATTTAAAATCTTCTAGAAAAAAAGAGGGCAAATCATCCTCTAATAGATGGATACAGCTTGCAACAGTCAGCGAAGAAAATGAGCCAAGATTAAGAACAGTTGTTTTCAGAGGATGGCATAAAGATAGTTCAATGATTATTTTTACAGATAGAAGAAGTGAAAAAATTGGGCATTTAAAATCTAACCCTAATGCAGAAATATTATGGTTCTTTTTGAAAACCAAATCACAATATAGATTCAAAGGAAAAATACATGAATTAAGTGATAACAAAAATTATTGGGATTTATTATCAGAAAAATCAAAATCTTCTTGGTTTTGGGGATCTCCTGGAGAGAAAATAAACCCAAAAATCCAATCTACTTATGAAATATTATCCAATCTACCGAAGTCAGAAAATTTTGTAGTTCTAAATTTTGAAATCGATTCAGTAGATCTTCTTAAATTAGAACAGCCTATTCATAAACGATATCTTTGGGAAAAGATTAAGAATTGGGAAAAAGTTGAAATTAATCCTTAAATATTTCTAAATTGTATATTTAGGTTGAAAAACATATAGTGATCAGTCAGTTTTAAAAAAGAAGTATTATTCATATGAATTTCTCAGAAATTCCAGAAAACCCTTTTATTTTTTTATCTTGGGTGACAGCGATAGGACTATTTATAAGTCTTTCTGAAGCAACAATTAAGATAAAACTTGAGAAGAGAAATAGTTATCGAAAAAGGTTAGAGCTAATCAATAACCTTTATCCTAAAAAGTTAGCTTGAAGTATCTGAGAGTATGTTCGCTTGCAAAAATTGAAATAAGCCCCCTTTACTTGTTTCTTCTTTAACTTCAACTTGCTTGGAAGGTTTTGCTTTTGCTGAAGGTATAATTTCCTGCTCATCTTCTGATTTCAAAATTCTGATAATGACTTCATCTAAGGAGAAATTACCAGGACCTGTTAATGCAATTGAAGTTGCTGAAGCGAAATATAAGAGTAAAAGCTCTAGTAAGAAAATATTAAAACCTGAAGTAACAAGTGCATGATATATAGCGACAGAAATTGTTCCAACAATTGCCAAAGCTCCGAATCTTGTGGCTAAGCCGATAATTAATAACCAACTACCACCTATTTCTGAGAATGCCGCTATATATGATAAAAAAATTGGAAATGGGAGATGTAATGGTCTTACGAAAGCATCAGCAAAATTTTCTATGTTTGCTAATTTTTCATAACCGTGGTGTATAAGAACAGTTCCAGTTATAACTCTAAGAATTAATAAAGCAGTATCTTTACTAAACGACTTGGTAAGAATTGTTGAAAGCACTATTAAAAAATTATCCTTAAGTAAAAATAACTAGTCACAATATCCATCGTGGATTAAAGAGCAAAAGTTGCACCTAAATAAGTATTTATACTTACTTACCAAAGGGATTTTTCTATGATTAGAAATTTAACTAAGTTAAAAATTATTTTTTGAAAAATTTTCTAATATTCTCTGATTTATTTTTGGAATATTTTCTTTAAATTTAAAAAATCCCCTTTTAGCAAATTTCCAAGCAAATAAATCTTCATCCCTCACAAGATTAAAAATTTTTTTATGGTGTAAATTTTTAAACTCAGTTATGAAATCATAATTTTCTCCCACTCCAGGATAAATAATGTCTATTTCGTTAGTATTTTTAAAAGTATTTTCCAATGAATATGGATTAATCTGTTCAACATTATCAAATTGCTCTACAAATTCAGAGACCAAATCTTGTTTAAACTTCAAAACAGATTCAGACAATTTGATTTGTCTTTGTTCATTTTTTAAAAGGATAATAAATACTTTTTTATAGCTTGGTAGTAAATTTTTAAGGGTTCCAAGGTGCAGATCATTTTCAAACATAATCAGATTATCTGATTTGGGATCCATATCATTTTTATAAATCTCATCTTCAAATGGTATTTGATTAGATTCTTCAAGAAAAATTTGTTGATTACTTATTTTTTCTACATTAAATCTATTATTTGAAAACTTTCTGAGGTTAGATGATGAAAAAAGATATTGTTTTCCCTTTGTTTGCAGTCCTCCGACCCATCTCCAGCTAAGGAGATTAGATGAAGCATCTCCATCAAAAAGATATTTAAAGAAAAACTTTGCTCCCAATTGCCATGGGAGGCCTAAATTAAATATCCAAGTACTCGCAAACCACATTCTTGTATGGTTATGCAAATAGTTGTACTGCTTTAATTCATGTACCCAAGAATTAAAAAAATCTAATTCTGTATTGCCATTAATTGCACTTTCATATAACTCATAATCAAAATCGAGATTGTTTTCTGAAATAAAATTTCTCCAAACTTTAGGTCTATTTTCCATCCACCCTTTCCAGTAAACTCTCCAAAATATTTCTTCAACAAATTTAGTTGAATTTTTGATTTTGTACTTACTTTTAATGTCATGGATCAGATCATATTCCGATAATATTCTATGAGTAATGAAAGGCGATAATTTTGAAACTGAACTTTCGTTATTTGGCCCAAAATCAAAATTTCTTAATTTTGCATAATCATTGATTTTGTATTTCGCAAAATTTTCCCAGGTATTTTGAGCTTTTAATAAAAATGACATTTTCTCATAACTTTAAAAAATTTTTTTTTGTATTGCTATAAATTTCAAAATTTTGCTTTTAAATTAATCCTTAAAATTTTCTATTTCACTTTTAGGTAAATATGTTTGATTGAAGTATTTAATTTAAACGCCCTATCAGTACATTTTATACTCTTAAATCGCTCTCTGCGTAGGAGGATATTTAGTGGCCAATTACTTTTTAGATCTAATTTTAATTTTCAAATCTTTATTTAAATCATTTTTTCTAAAAGATTTTTAAATATTTATCAAAATTATTATGAATAATTTATTAGTGAGAGATGTTAAGTATCTAGATTAACAATACAGAATAGGTGAAGGCATTATTTCGGATGATGCATTTAAGCAACTTGAAAAGCTCTTTATTCCTGTTGATCGAGAGACTGATTACTTTAATCAAAAAAATAATAAACTTTTGCCAAAATTAGCCAAAGAAAACTATAAAGAATTTTTGGAAAGTTTATTAACAAAAACAAGATTAAGCATTCAACCAAAAATTGATGGCTGTGCTATTGCAATTAGATATCTAGATGGCAAGTTTAATAAAGCTATTACAAAAAAAGGATTTAATGTCTCAAGCAAAATTAAACAAATTAAAAATGTCCCCGATTGTATTCCTATCAAACGAGATTTTCAAATTAGAGGTGAACTATACGCTACAAACAAAGTTGCCGGCATTTCCCAAAGAATTACAAGAAAATACCTCAATGATAAGAAAGGGATTGGAGAAAGTCTCCGCTTTTGCTGTTTCCAAATACTTAATGGAAGACTTAATCAATACGAAACCCTTAACTATCTTAAAAAATGTGGCTTCAGCACCCCTGACAGTTACTTCACAAATCATACAAGCGAAATCCAAATATATAAAAAAAATTGGTTAGATAAAAAAATATTTGAGAAATATCCAACTAATGGGATAGTTATAAAAATAAATAGTAGGAAATTACAGTTACTTAGAGAGAAAAGTTTATCTCCAAATAACGAATGGCAATATGCAATTGAAAAATAATATTAAATAGTACCTTCAATAAGAGCTCACGATACTGACTTCCAGTATTTAAAGTGGAAAAGTAATTAAATTTTGGTTAAATTCCAAAGCAATTTGCAGGATTACTAAATGACTGCCACTATTTCAAAACCTAAAATCTCTAACTGGGAAACATCTAATATTCCAAACCTTACAGGCAAAACAGCGCTAATTACTGGTGCGAATAGTGGTCTTGGATACTACACTGCAAAGTCCTTAGCAGAAAAAAATGCTCATGTTGTTATAGCTTGTAGATCACTTGAAAAAGCTAATCAAACTATCAAAAAACTTAAAGGTCTTAATCCAGAAGGATTATTTACACCTTTAGAATTAGATTTGTCAGATTTAAAAAATATTGTTGAAGTTCAGTCCAAAATTTTTGATAATTTTGAAAATTTGGATTTATTAATCAATAATGCAGGCATTATGCATCCGCCTAAAACTCTTAGTGCCCAAGGATATGAAATACAATTTGCAGTTAATCATCTAGCTCATATGCTTTTAACTCTAAAGCTACTTCCAATTATTGAAAAAAAAGAAGAATCTAGAATAGTGACGGTGACTTCCGGAGCACAATTTTTTGGCAAAGTTGGTTGGAAAAATCTGAAAGCCGAGAACTATTACAACAAATGGGAATCTTACTCCAATAGCAAATTGGCAAATGTAATGTTTGCTTTGGAACTAAATGAGAACTTAAAACACAAAAATATACTTTCTTTAGCTGCTCACCCAGGAATTGCAAAAACAAATCTCTTTACTGCTCAAAAACCTAACCCTGGTCCATTAGAAACATTCTCATTGGAATTATTTAGTCCTATTTTTCAAACTGCTGAGATGGGTGCTTTACCTCAGCTTTTTGCAGCTACTTCACCAGACGCAAGAGGCGGTGATCATTATGGTCCTAGATTTAATTTCAGAGGTTATCCAAAACTATCCCCTACTTCTCCTTTCGCCATGAATAAAAAAGAAAGAAAAAGTTTATGGGAAAAAAGCCTCGAAATAATTAATAACTTCTTATAAATTTTTCATTTTTACTAACTTTAGAAAATATTTCAAGATATGCAATTCACTCTCTGAGAGTTTCATAAATTCTGTTAAGGCATCATAATTTTTTTCATCAATTTTTTTTGACAATTGAATAAAACTATCATGGTTTTCATTAACAAAACGCTCAGCAATCTGAGACGGAGTTAAACCCTGTTCAATTAATTCACCTGGAGCATTTTTCTCCCACTTTTCATAAAACCAAGAGAACCAATATTTTGCAGTATTATCTTCCATTAATTAACTTTTCTTGGGCGAATACTATAAATACTGAAGAAAAATCTCATGATTGAATTACCCTTTAAACACAATTAATATAAATGCAATTATAAATTTAATGATAGATAATCATTCAAGTAAAAGAAATATTAATCTTGTAATTGGATTAGGTAAATCTGGATTTTGGGCTGCCAAGTATTTGAGAAGCATCAATAAGAGAGTAATTGTTTGGGAAAGTAAAGATGGGATAGAATTCTTAGAAAGAAAAACAGCATTAGAAGAGCTTAATATCATAGTTTCTCTAAATAAAGAATTTGTATTTGAAGAAATTCAACCTTTTTTGAAAGAGATCGAATCTGTTGTTGTAAGTCCATCAATACCTTATGACCATATAACTATTATTGAATTAAAAAAAAAGGGAATTAAAGTAATTGGAGAAATTAATGTTGCATGGGAAATTTTAAAAGACACAAATTGGATAGGTATTACTGGCACTAATGGCAAGACTACTGTTACTCATCTACTAAGCCATATACTCTGTGATACTGGATTATATGCTCCTTTTGCTGGAAATATTGGTACACCTTTATGTAAGTATGCTCACTCCAAAAAACATGAAAAAATTGATTGGGTTGTAGCTGAATTAAGCAGTTATCAAATAGAAATATCTCCAGAAGTAAAACCTAATATTGGAATATGGACCACCTTCACAGAAGATCATCTTGAGAGACATAAAACACTTGAAAATTATTTCAACATAAAAAAAAGCTTGTTAGAAAAATCTGATTTTAGAATTTATAATTATGACGATAAAAACCTAAGAAATCACTACAGTTCGCTATCAAGAGGGGTTTGGATAACAACTAGTTTCGATAAATCAAATTTTATTTATTGCGATTATTGGATAGATGAACAAGCGTACATTGTTGAGAGAAAGAAGAAATTATTCAAACTTGAACATTTTTCTTTAAAAGGAATGCATAATCTTCAAAATCTTTTATTGGTAATTGCAGCAGCAAGAAAAGTTGGATTATCTAGCAAGATGATTAAAGATTCTTTATCTAATTACAAACAATTACCCCATAGGATGGAAACAATTTATAAAAATAATAATCTGGAAATCATTAATGATAGTAAAGCTACAAATTTTGACTCATCCATTGCGGGAATAAGTTCAATTGAAGGTCAAATAATAATCATTGCTGGGGGTAGATTAAAAGGTAATGAATATAGTGAGTGGATAAAAGTTTTAAAGAAAAAAGTTAAATGTGTTTTCCTTTTTGGAGAAAGCTCAAAAGTCCTAAAAATGGCGCTTATTAATGAAGGATTTAAAAAAAATATTTTTGAATTTTCAGAACTAAAAGAGCTTTTAAATTTTGTTTTTCATTATTTACAAAATGATAGGGTCGGGACATTACTATTCTCACCTTCATGCTCTAGTTTTGATCAATTTAAAAATTATGAAGAACGAGGAGATTATTTCAAGAAACTAATAAGTGAAAAATTAAAGATTAATTAATCCATTTTTTGTTCAAGTATAGTTTCGTAATTTTCAGGTCGGTCATCACAACCGTTTACCCTCTAGCAAATATTCACTTAATTAGTTAGATTTTGATTATAAATTAAACACTAACAATGAGTGAATCTAACAATTTACCTCAAGCAATAAGTCATAAAAAATTAAGTTACTTGATGCTTAAGGCACAAAAGGATTCTCATTTTTCTGATGAATTAGCAGAAATAGAAAGCCCTGAAAAAAGAGAATTTGAAGAGTTAATAAAAACTTGGGAAGCTTCAACTAAGAAGGTAGTTGATGAGTTATCAAAAAGAAAAGAGAATTTACTAAAAGATAAATCACCAAATTCTTTAATTGCACTTGGTGCTATGGAAGTTCACCTTAATATGGCTTTGCAAGCCTTGAATGCATTTAATAAAGGAGTTGATGGGTAAAATAAAAGATAAATTATAAGGAAGGCATCGAAAATAAGAGAAAATCTAAGTTTTTTTCAGTATCTATAGAAACATCATCATAATAATTAACTTCAAAACCCAAGCCATCTCCAGATTCGAGAAATATATTTGAATTAGAGTCTTTACTTTTTAATAAAAGATTACCTTCTATTATTTGTATCCAATTATATTTATCGATTTTTAATGGCAATTTTTTTTCTTTAATTGGCTTATATTTACAACGCCATAAAGAGATACTTTGATTTAGAAAAAGCTTATTATTTTTACCTTCTTTGTAATTAAAAATAAGATTGTCCCACAACCTATCATTTAATGAAATTTGATCATATCGAGGTTTGATATTTTCTTTTTGAGGGTATATCCAAATCTGGAACAACTTACAGTTCTCATTTTCTTCATTCTTCTCGCTATGAGAGATTCCAGTACCTGCAGACATAACTTGTACTTCATCTTTGTGAATTTTTCCAAGATTGTTTAAGGAGTCTCTATGAGTTATTGCTCCTTTTGTTACGACAGTAATTATTTCCATATTTGCATGAGAATGTGTATTAAATCCTGAATTAGGAGAAATAATATCTTCGTTTATTACTCTAATTTTCCCAAAATTATCCCATTTTGGATCTCTATGTTCTGCGAAAGAAAAGGAATGCATCGAATTTAGCCATTCTCTAGTAGATCTAAATCTTTCGTGAGATTTTCTTATTTTAATAATATTAAAAACCATCAAAATCAAATAGAATAAAAAAATTCTAAATAATTAGAAAAATATTTGTAAAATTTTTTTGATAAATTATTTCTAAAAAAAAGGCAAATATCAAATTTAAGAATTTATTTTACTCTGAGCCTTATTAGCCTTTATCAATATTTTTTGTGCTTCATCTCTTGTAAGGCATTTTTCTGCTTTTACATTTAAGTTTTTAAGTTTTTGCAGTTGCTTGGTCTTACTCATAATTTAACCCGATCTTAAAGAGATTTTAACATAAGTTTAAAATAATTGCCTCTTAAACCTTTGCATCAAATCGTTTTTAAAGCTTTGAGAATGGAATTATCAGAACAATATAGAGGATGTATTGGATTATCTTTGATTGTTTTCTTAATTAAAAGCGGTCCAAGAGGATTATCAAAATTATTTTTTCTGATTGAGTTATATTGCATTATTTTTTTTAATATTCTTTTATTTCTATTTAGAAATTTCCCTTTGTTACCCCAACCTAACCACAAATCACAATTTTTATTTTCAGACCAGTGTTTTAAGTTTTTATAAATATGATTATTGTTTAAATACCCAACAGGGTTTTTGTGATTAAAGAGTCTTCCTGGATTACTTGAAATAAGAGCAAATAAATTGATTAATTTAACTTTGCCATAATTATTATTTTTCGAGATTTTAATTATCTTTTTTGTTGTATTATCCAAGAAAACTGCATCTGAAAATGAAGGATTTAGACCAATAAAAATAATCTCTTTTTTAGATTTAGAAATCTTATAACTTAAACTCCATCTATATAGTTTGTTAGCACTTATTAAACAATTTCTTTCTAGAAATAAATTATTCAACCTAAACCTACACCTCTAGCCATGAGAGTGGCAAACAAAGGTATTGTTGCAAATCCCACTAATTCAGTTGTAATGATTAGTCTGAACCTCTTGACTAGATTTTCAGATATTTCAGGTAACTTATTCTTACTTAATGGAATGGCCCATAAGATATAAGTTGTTGTTGGATATAAAGAAAGTAATCCCACCAAAATGTAAAGAGAAACTTTTATCCAAAAAACAGGATTACCTGTATAAAAATCACCCCCTTGACCAAAATACTTAACACGCAAAATCCCAGTAACCAATATAGCAACTCCTGCTAAACCATAAACCACATCTGCAATTATCATTGAGATCGTCTCATTTCTATTAAGACCTACTTTGAGAGTCAATCTTTCAAACAAAAGAGAACCGAAACACAATATTATTCCTAAATAATGAACATATGCTACTAATGCACTTTTAGCAATTGCACCTGTCAATAAAGTTCCTAATAACATTTTCAAGTCAAAATTTATACAATACTAACCACCAAATAAAGAATTTGTTTAGAAAATAAATTAAACAATAAAAAGTCAGGTATTGAATCTAGGACTCTAAAAACCTTTTTTGACCATCTTCAAAGAAATCTTTTTTATTCCATACTTCGATTACATCTGGGAAATGTTTTTCCATACAATTATCACAAACCCCATGACTGAATCTAATATCACTAATTTTCGAAAGATATTTTTCTAAATGCATCCAATCGCCCTCCTTATTTTTCACTTCTCTGCAATATGAACAGACAGATAAAATACCTTCCTGTTTGTGCAAGTTAGATAAAGCATCTAGCAAGTTCAATGACTTTTTTCTAAGCTCTAAAAATGAAACTATTTGCTTGGATAATAATTCCATAATATTGAATTGTTGTGTAGTTAGATTTCCTGGCTTTCTGTCTATTACACAAAGAGTTCCAAGTTTATTACCATCACTATTTCTAAGGGGAAAACCTGCATAAAAACGAATCTTGGGGTCTCCTGTTACCAATGGATTATTTATAAACCTTTCATCTTGGAAAGCATCATTAATAATTAATGGACTATTTTCTTTTATTGCATGGGTACAAAAAGACCAATCTCTTCTAGTTTCTGATATTTGAAGTCCTATTTTAGATTTAAACCATTGTTTATCTTTGTCTACCAATGTCATTAAAGAAATAGGCACATTACAGGTTGTAGCAGCAATTTTTGTAATATCGTCATAACATGATTCTGGCTTGGTTCCCAAAATCCTATATTCTGCTAAAGCTTTTAATCTCCTTTCCTCTTCTTCTTTTTTTGATACAAGATTCTGCATTAATCTTCACCAATAATTAAAACTTTAAAATTAAAGTTTCTCCAAAAAACTTTTTCCGTCTAATACTTAATAAAAAAAAGATAAACTTATTGAATTGTTACTTACTGATTTATTACTTATTAATTTATTATTGTTTGATTTAACTTTGAGACTGCCATCCCAGCGATCCATCCACTTGTCCAACAATGTTGAAAATTAAATCCACCAGTGATCCCATCAACATCCAAAACTTCTCCAGAAAAAAATAACCCTGGACAAATTAAGCTCTCCATACTTTTAAAATTAACCTCATTAATTTTTACGCCTCCAGAAGTAACAAATTCCTCTCCAAATGGACCTTTGCCCGAAATTATGTATTTATCCCTCATTAGAGTATTTATCATTTTCTCTCTTTCATCCGCCAGTAAATCAGCCCACTTTTTCTCTTTATCAATACCTATTTTCTTTAATAAAAAAATCCATAATCTTTTTGTTAATAGTGGAACAGGTCTACTATTAATAAGATTCACCTTGCCTTTATTTAATCTTAAATAATTAATTTTTTCTTTTAAATCCTCATAACTTAAAGAAGACCATTTAATGATTAAATTAAATTTATATTTTTGGCTATAAAGTTCCCTTGCTGCAATTGATGAAAGTTTTAATATTGCTGGCCCACTAAACCCCCAATGCGTTATTAGTAAATCGCCTCTATTTTGAAAATTCTTATTATTTAAATTAATTTCTATATCTATACCCCTTATCGATACCCCACTACATTCATCCAAATTTGGTTCTTTTGTGGAAAAAGTAAAAAGCGATGGTACAGGTTTAACAATAGTGTGTCCAAGATTTTGAGCTAATTTATATCCGCTTGGATTACCTCCAGTTGAAAGAATAATATTTTTTGCAGTTACCTTTGCTTTTTTAAGACTAAAAATATTAAATATATTATCTGGAGTTTTTGCAATTTCTTTTACAAAAAATTTTGTTAGTATCTCTACGTTTTTTGATAAAGCACTTTTTCTCAAACAATCAATAACATCTGAAGAAGAATTAGAAACTGGGAATACTCTTAGATCTTCCTCAATTTTTAATTTTAAACCTCTTTTCTCAAACCAATCGTATACATCTCCAGCAGCAAAACGATTAAATGATTCCAAGAGCTGAATTCCACCTCTGGGGTAATTCTCAATTAGTTCATTCGGTATCCATGTCGCATTAGTGACGTTACATCTTCCCCCTCCACTAATCCTTACTTTCTCCATAAGTTTTGCAGTGCCCTCAAGAATTATTATTCTTTTTACTCCATTTTCAGCAGCAGTTACTGCTGTCATAAAACCGGCTGCACCGCCTCCAACAACTGCTAAATCAAAAGGTTCCAAAAACTTATTATTTAATTTGCTTCAATCTGATAATAGCAAGTAGTTATAAAGAAAAATTAGTCCAAAAACCATAAAAAAATAAATATAAAACTTTAAAACTACATAATAAATAGCTACGATTCGCTAATTTTTAAATTTCTATAAAAATCAACACAGTCGTTATTTTTATGCTTTAAGTTAATTAAATGAGTTTGTTATTTTCTTACGTTAAATATTCTGAGGCCAGTTTTCCTATGACTGGTCAATATACTGCTCTTCTTTTAATAACTTCTGTTATTTGGGTTCTACTTTGGTTTGGATATAGACAAAATAAGATAAATGATGAGATCAAGAAAAAAGAAAAAGAAGAAAGAATTAATGCGAAAGTTCAAAGAAGAAAGAAGTTAGAGAGTTTGTACCCTAGTAATAGAAAAACTGTTTAAAAAAACTATTTTAGAAACATGAAAAAAAATAATTTCAAATCACTAATTCAGTACTTACCGGGTGTTTTGATTCTTATTTATGTATTCTTTTTAGCATTTACTCAATTTATAAAATAAAATTTTTAAAAATTATACGTTTTGATTGGAATCCTTTCTGCTTTTGGAGCTGCTACATCTTGGACATATGCGTGCTTTATTTGGCGCTCGCAAACTCAAAAATATAAATCAATAGATATTAATTTAATAAAAAATATAATAGCTTTTTTAATTTTTATACCTGCTTTTATAAATCTAAGTTCTACAACTGAATTAAAAAACATATTTATCCTACTAATTAGTGGAATAATAGGTATTGGTTTAGGTGATACCTTCTATTTAAAGTCACTACAAACAATTGGCACAAGAAAAACTTTATCTATAGAAACTCTTTCTCCGTTAATGGCAGCTTTATCAGGGGAATTTTTTATTAATGAAAATTTAACAACTAAATCATGGGTTGGGATAATTATAGTAACGATTTCGCTATTCATAATTCTCAGAAAAGGTAACGATTTTAAAGAGGAAAAATCCTCTTTCTCAGAAAAAAATAACTTTAAGATTTTTGCTTTTCCTTTTTTATCAGTTTTATGTGCTGTTCTTGGAGGTCTTTTATCAAGGATGGTTTTCCTTCAAAGCAATTTATCTCCTTTCCTTACAACTGAAATAAGATTATTAGGTGCAATAATTTTTTTAATTAGTCTTAAAGGATTTAAAGTTAATTTTTACTTAAAAAACTTAGACAAAAAAGAACAAAAAAGATTTTTAATTTCAATACTTCTTGGAACAAATGTAGGAATATTTCTACAACAAGTTGTGTTTAAAACCCTTCCCATAGGAATAGGATGGTCTTTATTAAGCATATCTCCAGTAATTTCCTTATTTTTTGCTAAGACTGAGGAAAGAGAAATTACCAAAAAAATAATATTTTTTACTTGTTTTTTATTTTTTGGCTTGACATTAATAATTCTTTAATCTCTGAGTTAATGTAAAAAATACTCATGTTAATAAAAATCAAATTAAATAAAATTACCCTATAAACACTCAAAACAATGAAAGCATTAAAGAAAAAAAGACTCGGCACATTAGAAGTTTATGTTATTTTTTTAAGCTGCATTTATGCAGGCTTTATAGGTTATAAATCTCTATTAAATGTTTTATTTACTTGGAATTAATTAATTCTTTCTAATGATTTAATCAACTTACCTCCATCTTGGTCATCATCATCATTTGAAGCGAAAAATAAAAAAAATATTCCTAAAGAAGCTATAGATAGCGAAATTGACAATACAGAAAGCTCATCCATAAATTAGAAATTTTTTTTATGATAAACGAAAAAAAATAAAAGACAGTAAAGAAATACACATTCTCGAAAATAAATATTTCTTTTATTTGTAAAATGAAAAAACATATCCGAACTATTTCGTGAAAGTTCTAATAACTTCCCCCTGTAGTGCAAGCGTAATAATTCAGTATGGAATAAAAAGTTGGCCTATTTGGGAATGTGAGCCAAGCAAATTTCAATGGAATTACGATGATAAGGAAATTTGCTTAATTATTGAAGGTCAAGCGAAAATAAGTACCCAAAAAGGTGCCATCTACTTGATTAAAGCTGGAGATCTAGTTGAGTTTCCTGCTGGACTTAACTGCGAATGGGAAGTAACCAAAAGTATTAAAAAACATTATCGATTGGGTAGCTAAATTTAAGAAAAAAGATTTTCTTCTTTACTGTTAAGTCAATGTAGATAAAATATGGTTAATAAATAATTTTCAAGAAGAAAACTAATATTATGCCTTTTACTGATCAAGAATATTTTGAGGTTATTGAAAAAAACGAAATAGTAAAAAAGGCCTTTGAAAATATTAAGCAAATTTGCATTGATTTACAAAAACAAACAAATTGTCCTGAATCGGATCTAGAAGATTTTCTTGAATTTATTTCTAAACAATGGAATAAGTAATAATTTAGAAGCCCTTTAAATACAAAATTTAAAAATTCAATCTAGTTTTCTGAGACAAAAAGTTCTAATCTAATTCCTTTTTTGGTTTTGTATTGATACTGGAAGTTCCCTTAGCAGCAGAAACGAAGAAAAAGAAGCCTACAATTCCTGATATACCAAATATCGCAGCCAAAGGATCAAAAGTGAAAGAAAACATAGAATTTATAAAATCAAGATAAATAATAGTTTTTGAATCAAAATTCTACAATTATTGTTAAGTATAAAAAATAACAATCGCGCGATTCATTATGTCATTATTAGTTTCTCAGTAGGTTCAAAGAAATTATTATTCAAATTGATTTTAAGAATAAAAATATCAATACAAACCAAAGATCTATTCGTGCTAAAGAGAAAAGTTTTTAAAAAATATTTATAGAAATATTGAATAAAACACTACCCAGAGGATCCACAATTGTTGTTTCTTTAGATTAATATCAGATCATGACAGAATTTTATTCAGCTTCTTCCTCAGTAAGTCCTTTTACAGTGATATTATGGTGCCTTTATCCAGTAGCTGTACTTGTAATTATTGAATTACTACTGGGGGGTGGGTTTGATGACGACAATAATGACGATCAAGATGGTGGAATGCTAATACCTGCTTACTCTAGAGCAGACATTTGAATTTTTAAATTAAAGACTCATAAAGAATTTAATTAAATTGGCCAATAATCTTGATACAACTCATATCTCTCTAATTACACTTTCCATCATTATGATTTCCTCTTTAACCTTGCTCGTCTTAAGAACTCTTAAGGAAGGTAGAAAAGCTTTAACAGAAATAAATAAGGATAGATCGTGAAATACAATAAACATTTAAGTATGTAGAATTTGATTAGATTTATAAAACTCTAAGATCTATAAGTTTTACTAAATATATAAATATATTCCAAAAATTTAAAACTTTTCATTCTCAAAGTTTGGAAAAGCATAAAAAACTTAAATAAATACTAGAATTTGTTTGATTCCCAAGTCAAAAAATTTGCCAATCTGTTTAAATCCCATTTTTATGAAAGGCTCTCTTTGTTATTACTTTAATAAATAAAAATGCATCTAAATTCTTTACTTTATATTTGTTCTATATCTTTATTCATTTATATAATGGCGCTCTTTTGGAGAGACTTGCCAAATCAAAAAAAGTAAATAAATAATTAATATTAAATTTATTGCTTATCAAAATAAATTGAGTTATTAATTTAATATTGGATTTAATTTTTTTATATAAATGCTAAAAGAATCTTCAAATAACAATAACAAAAATATATTCTCAGAAACTACAAGTATTGAAAAAGAAAAGATGATTTGCAAAGACGGATTCTGCTCATTACCAAATCGAGATGAGCTCCCAAAACAAGATTCAAATGATATGAATTTATTTGATCCTATTTAGTAAATAAAAAACATTTTGAGAAATTGAAGATTAAATTGATAGTATTAAATTCTTTGAATTTTTAATATATGCTTAATAACTTTTTTAATGCATATAAAGAGTTTTGGATTAAAGCTACAGAATTCAAGGGACTCACATCTCGATCAGACTGGTGGTTAGTTCAATTAGCAAATCTTATAATTTCTTTACTAACTATTCCAATATTTTTAAAAACGTTTGGTTTCAATGCTTATGGATTAGTTTGTGTCATTCCTCAAATAGCTATTGATATAAGAAGAATCAGAGACTTTGGAAAAGATTGGAAATGGATCTTTATTAATTTAATACCTATCTTCGGATGGATCTTGTGGTTCATCTGGCTAGGCTTTGGTAAGACTGGTAATGGAAAATAAACTTATATAGAAATTAACTACTCATTTTTTTCTTTTTTTAAAATCTACAAATCTTACCTTATTTCTTAACTCTATTTGTTTTTCAAGAATTCTAAACACATGCATCTCGCATTCGGTTAATTTAAGAAACTGATCGAGTGTATCTTTATCTTCTTCATCAAAATTCTCGAAAACTTCTGAAATAGCAGTACTATTTCTAGAAATAAAATCCTCTGCTACATCTTGTGGATTCTTGCCTGATTCGAAATCCTGAAAAGCTTCATAAGAATTAAGTTCTCTTGTTAACCATTTAAACCATGGTTCATTTTTATTACGTTTTTTATTTATGATTTTCTTCATGAAAAAATTTTGACTAGTTTAATCATTATTATTTATTCATACTTTGACAGCTGTACAATTACTTATTTTTGAAATTATAAACCTAATTTAATTGTTACAAAATAACTTGCATAATTAACCATAAAGCTCCTTAAAGAATAAGTATTTATTACTCATAATTTTGTCTATGAGATAGCTAGCATAAGTTTTTATTAAAGTACGTTGTCAATCCCATTTTATGACTTTCCTTCATCTCCAATTTTAATAATTGGTGCACTTGGTATTGCTGTAGCAATAGCAGTTTTTTTTGTCTCTTACCAAAAATATTTCAATTCTCCTTTGAACAAAGAGCTTGCAGAAAAGAAAAAAGCCTTAATTAAGGAACAAAAAGAATTAAATGAAAGATTAGAAAAAATAGAACAAGATTTAAAGAATTTATAGAAAATTACTCTTAATAGTGATGAGTTAATGATCTCGAATTCAAGACCTTAATTTTTTAAACAGTAATTTTGGTCTATAAGGAGTTATGGATAAAGATCATCTTATTGAGTTAATTTCTAATAGTCTTCTATACGAGAGTATAAATTCTGACTCAAATAAAATTCTTAGTGACTTTAAAAATTACTTAGAGAAATTAAATCTAGATCAATTGAGAACTATGTCTAAAGAGTTTATTCTTTAGTATTATTTTTAAAATGTTTTATTGTTTATTAAATAATCAATACTTTTTAAAAATTGTTAGTATCAAAAAAATAAGAGAAATATGCTTAAAGTAAATAGAGATGAATTTTTAATAAAGCCATTTCTAAAAAGAAATAATATTAGAGCTTCCTATCAAATTATTTCTACCATCTTCCCAATATTCTCTATTTGGTTAACTATCCACTACATAATAAATCAACCTTTTTCATTATTGATTAAAGGATTTTTATTAATACCTTTTATAGTTCTTCTTACTCTATTCTCTTCTCGAACATTCTCATTAATGCATGATTGCGGTCATAATTCTCTTTTTACAAAACGAAAATTAAACCGCTTCTTTGGATTTTTACTTGGCTTGGTTAATGGTATTCCACAGAAGTCATGGTCGATTGATCATGCATTTCATCATAGAAATAATGGAAATTGGGAAATTTACAAAGGACCGATAGATGTCTTAAGTATTGAAGATTATGAATCCCTTACAAAAAGAGAGCAAATATTTTATAAAGTAAGCCGCAACTGGATTATGCTTTTCCCTGGCGGTTTTTTTTACCTAGTTTTAAAACCTAGATTAGGACTTGTTATTATTATTTTTAATTTAATTAAAGATATATTGGAAGAGAATTTTATCAAAATAAAAAACAGAGAAATTTCTCAACTTCTAGTTATTAATTCAAGATTCAAACCACCTTTTTCTGATTATGGAGATAATTTCAGTGAACTAAGTGAATTAATAATCAATAACATAGTAGTAATACTAGGCTGGATTTTTATGTGTAAATGGTTGGGGTTAGTTTTTTTCTTAACATTTTATTCCATTGTTTTAACATTATCAGCAGCAATTTTAATATGTGTTTTTTTCGTGCAACATAACTATGAGAATACATATGCTAAAAATACAAAAAATTGGGATCTCATCGATGGAGCTATTTTAGGTAGTAGCAATTTAGAGATCCCTAATTGGTTAAATTGGTTTTTAGCAGACATATCCTTCCACAGCATTCATCATCTTTGTGAGAGAATACCAAATTACAACTTAAGAGCTTGTCACAAAGCAAACATTCATTTGCTTCAACAATCCAAGTTCTTAAAATTAAGCGATTTTTCAAACTGCTTCAAATATATCATTTGGGATAATAAAAATGAAAAATTAATTCCCATAAGTTAATACCTAATTCAACCTTCTTCTCAATTTTCTTTTTAGAGGAATACTGCTATATGCATGAGTACCAATAGATGGAGGCAAGTCATTCTTTAGAGGATGCATAAAAGCATTTGCCATACTCTCTAACATTTTCGAAAGCCAATTAATTAATGATTTCATTTGAAAATTTAAAAGTGTACTTTTTTATCTTCTAACTAAATTACTGAAAAGTAAATCAGTCTTTATGCTGAATTTTTTGGAAGATTACCTTATAAAATTAATATTAAATAATCAAAATTATTGTTTTATTTTGTTTTTGACTAGAGGTATTTTACTATCTTTTTATAGGTAAAAGAGTTGCAAAATAAATTTAGTAAATAATACTTATTTTTTCTAATTAACTTAATAAATTAAATTATTAAACATAATTTCATGCTATATCTCTATTCCAAACAAATCTAACAATACTATGAATGATTCATTTGTTTCTTCAAACCAGAATACAGAAATAGACTCTATTAATTCATATTTCGAGTGTATTACTGAATGCAGTATTGTGGATGGTCATCAAGAATGTATTACTCGTTGTTTAGAAGTTCATTTAAAGGGAGGTGATCAAAATGAATAAAAAAAATTCACCTCAAAGGAAAACAACTTTAAAATGGAACTCAAATGGAGAGCTTTCCGAAATTGATATGTTAAGAATTTTAGAAAAAATATCATCGCATGATCTTAATCAATGTGAATTAACATGCGATTCTGATCAAGTTTAATATTTGTTATTTCTAGATCTTTTTAAATTATTAATTAAGCAAAAATTTGATACCAGTAATAAAAAAAATATTTCTAGTAAGCTTCATTCGTAATGATCTGAAGTCAGACTAGATTTAAAAATTTATTTTTCAATATTTTTACAATATCCTATAGGTTTTATTTTAAAAAATTAGTTTTTAGAACTCCTACCTTTTTTTAAGTATGTTTTACTAATTTCTTTTTTTGTTAGTTGAATCGGTTGTACTAAACCTGAATCCCCATGAGTTGGACAATAATAAGTCATAAGCATCCACTTTTTTTCTTGGTCCATAAGTGCCCTTTTAAATCATGATTAATTTAATAGGATGACTTATGAAAAAATTGATGTTTTTTAATCTTTTTTTCTGTTTTACTTAATAATTTAAAAAAATTTTGAATCTAATCTCACTAAATAGATATAAATACGCATGACTTTTAAGAAAAATCCTGCTATTTATTGATAAATTCAAAATTATTCATGTCTCTAGAATCTATATTGATGGTAGTTGCTCCAATCTGTCTATTTACTGTAGGAGTCATTGTTTTACCTATTCTAGTAAAGCCACGGAAACAATCTGGTTTACCTAAGAGGTATATACGCGGTCTTTAAATTAATTAAGCTTTAAAGAAAAGCAAAAATAATCAGCATAAAAATTGTTAAATAAAAAATATTGAGATAAAAAAATAAAATAAAAAGTTTGGCACAAATAATTTTATCTAAAGATCAAGTTCAAATCTTTACAACTTTATCAAAAAAAAATTATAAATTCTTTTCATTATGAGATCCTGTGATGGATAATGGAATATATAAATTCACTTTTATTTAACAAAATTTTTAACCAAAAAAAATTTGAGTAATATAAAATTTTCAGGTCTTAAAGGCCAAGCGCTTGTAATAGAGGATAAAGATATCCCAAGCATAAAAGAATTTCAGGATGTTATCCCAGATCACTACTTTAAGTGCAATACCAGAACTTCTTTGAGATATCTCTTACAATCCGCTTTAATCCAATCATTGGTAGTTGCTATAGGGTTATCTATTCCATTTACCCCAAAAATGATCCCAATTTGGCTTATTTACGCATTACTATCAGGTACTACTGCAATGGGATTTTGGGTAATAGCCCATGAATGTGGGCATGGAGCATTCTCTAAAAACAAGACATTGGAATCCATAACTGGTTATTTACTACATTCATTACTTCTAGTGCCTTATTTTTCTTGGCAGCGTTCTCACTCAGTTCATCATAGATTCACAAATAACATAACTAATGGAGAAACTCATGTCCCTTTAGTCATTAAAGGGAATGGAGTTACAGAAAAAGTTGGAGGAGAAAAAGAATTAAATTTTTCAAATTCCTTAGGTAAGAAAAATTACGGAATTCTTCAACTTGTTTTACATCTAATATTTGGCTGGCCTGCTTATTTACTTACGGGAAGTACAGGAGGTGTTAAATATGGGACTTCAAATCATTTTTGGCCAATTAAACCATTTTCTAAAGCATTATGGCCATCAATATGGGCCAAGAAGGTTTGGATATCAGATATTGGTGTAGGTTTGACATTAATAGGCATTGTTTTTTTAGTTCTCAAGTGTGGAATATTTCCAGTAATTGCTCTGTATTTTGGTCCTTTATTAGTGGTTAATTGTTGGCTAGTAGTTTATACATGGCTTCATCATACAGATTCAGATGTACCTCATTTTTCTAATACGGAATTTTCCTTTATGAGAGGGGCATTTCTATCTATTGACAGGCCTTACGGTAAAGTACTTAATTTTCTTCACCATAATATAGGTTCTAGCCATGTCGTTCATCATGTATGTCCAACAATCCCTCATTATCATGCAAAAAAGGCAACTGTCTTAATTAAAAAAGCCTTTAAAAAAGCATATCTTTTTAATCCTGATCCAATACACAAAGCTCTATGGAATATTGCTTGCAATTGCGTTGCTGTTAAGTCAGATATCAAGCGAGGAAGATATATATGGCAATCTTCATACAAAATGGTGGATTAAAAATATTATAAGCATCAATCCTTTATCACATTAATTTACGCAAATCTGAAAAGAATATAAAAGAATTAGCAATAACAAGTTTTTCATCTTAGAAAAATACCTAAATTAAAATGTATCAATGAGTGGTGACAATTTGCACGGTAAGCAACCTATTAAATTTTATTCGGAAAAAATAACACTTACAAAAATTGAATTATTAGAAAGACAGTTGAATTTAGGCGAAAAAATTTCAGATTTAGATCAAAAGCATAAAGAATGGAGCAAAAAACTATCAAGTTGATAATCTAAGATGATAAATTTTAATTACTTTTTTATATTTCTATTTGCCTTATCAAGAAACTTTTCTGTAAATTATTGAAAAATTATTTGCAGGCATACTAATAATATTCTCTTGAGAAAAACCATTTTTCTTACCCTCATCACAAACTTCCTCAAGATTTTTAATACCCCAAAGATCATTTTGCATTTTTAATGAATTATCGAAAAAATAATTACTTTCACTTGTATGCTTATTACAAATTTTAAATGGCCCATACAAAATCAAAAATTGCCCCTTACTGAGTAATTTTCCTGACTCTCTAAAGAGTGCTACAGTGCAAGACCACTGTGCTACGTGAATCATATTTATAGATACTATTCCTTGCAAAGAATGAGCTAATCTAAATGGAATCTTCCAAGGAATTTTTTCTACATCAATCTCAAGAGGCTGGGGCATTTTCTCAGTTAGTTCTTCATACTCAATCCAAGAACTTATACTTTTTCTATGTAGTAACTCTGGGTCACTTGTTTGCCAAATTATTCCAGGAAAGCGTTTTTGAAAAACCACTCCATGTTCACCACTACCACTCCCGATTTCCAATATTGAACCGTTTTTTATTATTAGGGATAGAACATCACCAATGGAGTCTCTATTTCTTTGAGTTGCCGAAAAAAAAAGTCTGTTATCCAAAATTAAAAAAAATTTGGCGCTTCAGTAAAAATAATAATTCTAAAATCCTTGATTATTTAACCTTTCTCAATTTAGGAGTCTTGAAGAACATTATTTTAAGGCTAAAGAATAATATTGAAATTGTAAGAGCAGGCAAGATATAAAGTATTAAATCAGAACTTATTAGAGAAGGAATCCTTCCAAAAATTAAATGCAGGTAGTAAGTCGCGAATGACATAAATTCACATATATCTAATTTATTAATAGCAATTATTTGAATTCTAAAAACTACTTTTAGTAAAACACCCAAAATTCTCAAAAAAAAGAGTCAGCCTGTATCCCTACTAGCTGACTCTTTTAATATATTAATTTAAATTACCTCTAAATGAGGATACACCTCTAAAAAAACAAGGTGAAAAGCTAATATTTTTTTTTCCAAATTTAAAAAATCAGAACAAAAATAAAAACATCGATAAGGTATATTTGAACACATATATGTAGCAGCTTTTTAAATTTTCCTGATAAAGCGGTGAATAATCCTATTTTTCTTTACATTATTAAATAATTATGTTATATTTGTTTACAAATTACATAAATAAAATGACTCCAGAAGCAGAACGTTTTAATGGTTGGGCAGCAATGCTAGGTTTCGTTGCAGCAGTAGGTGCATATGTCACAACAGGTCAAATCATTCCTGGCTGGTTCTAATGAAAAACAACGAATTAAAAATAGTCGAAAAAGAAAAAATCGTTGCTGAAAAGCTTAACGGCAGATTTGCAATGATAGGTTTTGTTGCTCTAGTTGGAGCATATTTAACCACAGGTCAAATCATTCCTGGTTTTATCTAAAATAAAATTTTAAATTTTCATAAAAAGTCTAATTTAGAATTAAATTAGGCTTTTTTAGTACTTTATTGATAATAAATGTTCTTTATTGATTAAGGTTTGAATAATCCTTTTCAACAAAAAAGTATGCTAAAAATAAGCATAAACTTTTTCATTTCTGAAAATATTTTGGAATTTCTTAGTTAATTTTATAATCTATATTCGCGGTAAACAAACCAAACTTAGAGAGCTTATTAGAAACAATATGAAAGAACATAATTTTTAATCCTAGAAAACTGAAGAAGGAAAGTAATTAATTTAAGAAACATTTACAAAAGAAATATTAATTTGATTATTTTTCTACTTAAAACTTAAATTTATTCTTTAATTGATGCTATCTTTATCTAGATAATTCTAGGATTTAATGAGAGTAAAGCTCGAACCAGAAACAGCATTTATTGGCAAAAAGTTTGCTTATATATTTCTAGGAATAGTATTTAGCTTGAATGCAATAACTTTTATTTGGTTTTTCTTATTTTCAAATTTAAAATAAATCCTAAATTATTCGTCACAAAGGATTGAATGATATAGCTTAAACAAAGAGTTTATGAAAACACTTTTTATTTACTAAAAAATCCCTGGAATTATTTGTCCTGTTGTTATGTAGGCACCTAATAGTGCAACGAAACCGATCATAGCCCATCTTCCATTAACTTTTTCTGCATTTTGAGGATATCCATCGTAAGACACAGTTTCATCAATATAAGGCCTAGTTTCTGATGGGAACATATTCTGTCTTCCACCTGATTCGTTAGTAACTCCTGATTTTGTCATTAAAAGAATAATAATTGTTAACTAAAGTAACACAAATATTAACTTATGTAAACCAAAATTTCCATTAATCTCGCATCAATATTTACGTATGATCCCTTATGTGACATTTCTGTTTAAAAAATTAGCAGACCGCACTTAAAGAATCAAAACCACTTTTTTATCCAATTTGCACATCAATCACTATAAGTAAGCATTTATACTCACGATAAGTAATTTTACTTAGTAAGATAGTATTAGCATTTAGGAAGTGCTTAGCTAGTTAAATCAGAAAATCTGAATTAACTAGGTCGTCATGAGCTTGCCGGTGGGATACTTGCAGGCTCTTTCAATTTTAAAAGCAAGAAAAATATACTGAGCAAAAAAATAATTTTGACTAATTGATTAAAATATTGAACACGCTCAAATAGTGTCAAAGTTTTATTTATTTGCTAGATAGAAAATAGAATGAAAAAAATGTATGTCTTTAGATTTTATTCTCATACCATCTTGTATTGTTATTATCCTTTTTCTTCTAAATCGAGAAAATATGATCTACAAAAAAAATAAAAAGGTCAAGTAATATCATTATTCTAGAAAAAGGCTTAATAATAAGTATAAAGAGACTGGATTACTTACTTTTTTTTCCTTAGAATAAGAGATTTTAAAACAACTTCTTAAATCAAGTTTTAAAACCTTAGAGAATTTAATAGATGATCTATACCAACTTTTTCCTTAAAATTAATTTTTCCCAATATAGTTTTGAATTATTAATTTGATTTATTTTTTGTTGGCAGTGTATGCAATTGCATTCGAATATTAAAGTTTTATTTTTCATTACAAACCCATTTCTTTTTAAGAAACCAAATTTTTTGTTTTACTGCAAGTAAATAACTATTTTTTTTTTGAAAATTGGTGAATTAAAATTTTCTTTTCATACGAATTTTATCTTGGTTTATACAACAGAACATTCATATTTTATAATGCAAGAAAAGACATTACAAATTAAATAAATTTCTTTTGAAACTTTTAAATAAATTATTAATAAAAAAAACTTTCAATAAAATAATTATTCCTTGGTATTCAATACCTTTAATAGATAGATGGTTATTAGGGCAAATAATACCTCCTATGATATTTGCAATTTCTGCTTTTACAGTAATTTCATTATCTGTTGGGGTAATGTTCGATCTTATAAGGAAAATAGTTGAATTTGGTTTGCCTTTATTTTTAGCTTTAAAAGTTCTTTTCTTTAGTTTACCAAGTTTTCTAGTTTTATCATTCCCAATGGCTGTTTTGCTCTCTACATTATTAGCCTATGGAAAATTATCGAGCAATTCTGAATTATTAGCCTTGAAATCTTTGGGTATAAAAACTTCACGAATTATTTCTCCAGCTATTGCTCTTTCAATATTTATGACAGGTTTGACTTTTTATTTTAATGACAATTTAGTTCCTGCAAGTAACAAGTTAGCTGAAAATACATTAAGAACTGGCATAGGAAGTTCTTTTAGCGGTGAGACAGGAAAAGATAATATTATGTTTGCAAGATATGGCTCCAGAATAAATGCATCAACTAAAAAGCCAACTAAGGCAAATACTTTTCTTACTCATATATTTTATGCTTCACGATATGAAAACAACATTATGAAAGGAGTTACACTATTAGATTTTGCTAGAGAAGATTTCCAGCAAATTCTGAAGGCAAATACAGCTATATTTGACAAAAAAAACTCATCTTGGATATTTTCTCAAGGTAATATTGTATCAATTGCACCGAACGGACAAACTACAAACATTCAATTTGAAGAATATACATACCCTTTTGTGGAAGGCCCCCTGGAGTTAGCAAAAGTGCCTAGAGATGCTAATGAAATGACTCTGAAGCAGGCTTTGAATGCAGAAAAGGTGTATAAAAAAACTGGAAACTTAAAAGAAATAAGAAGAATTCAAGTCCGCATTCAAGAAAAATTCACTTTACCTTTTGCATGCTTAGTATTTGGATTAATAGGTAGTAGTTTAGGATCCAAATCCAATTTAAGATCTTCAAAAAGTCAGGGATTTGGATTAAGCGTGATTCTCATATTAATTTATTATGTAATGTCATTTGTATTCAGTTCATTTGGTGTAAAAGGTTTATTACATCCAATTCTTGCTGCTTGGTTACCTGTCTTAATTTCTATGAGCGGAGGAATTTATTTCTTAAGAAAATCAAGTTCTCTATAATTTTTTCAAGCCCATAATTATAAATAAATTAATTTGATGAAAAGTTATTAAATATTATCTATTCTTTTATAACCATACCAATCAGGATAATTAGTTTCTTCAATAAAATTTTTTTCCTTAATCAACTCAATTTCCCATTTACCTATCTTTTTTATTAGTTCACAGTCATCACAACTAAATAACTTTTCTAGAGAAGCAATATCATCTTTATGTTTCTTTTTACAGCCAATAAGCCATTTAGATTTAGCTATCTTTTTTGCCTCTAATTTAGTTGAAGCTGTAACAAGTCCAAACTCATGCTTTTCCTGCATAGAAGTTGGATCATAGCCTCCAATATTGACAAACCATAAATATTTTTTTAATTTGTTTGTTTTAACTAAATGCTTTTTTTGTATATTATCCTTTTCAAAATTTATTAAGTTAATCTTATAACCATCTATATATTTTATTTTTTTATAGCTATCAATATGCAAACCTATGGGAGATCCAAACCAATCATCTCTTAAAGTATCATATGTATCCTCAATTTTAGATCCAATAACCCATCTAACATCATGTAGTTCAATATTAGCTTTTTTTGCTCTTCCTCCTAGCACAATCAAATAAAGAAAATAATTTTCTAATTTTTCCACTTTAATAAGTAAAACCTACTGAAATTTAATTTAAAGTATCAAGAATTATCTTGAAAACTATTTTTATTAAGTCATATATTTACTTAATTAAACCAACCTTTTTTCTTTTCTTTAACTTTTGGTGAAGTCTGAATCTTAGGTGCTTCGTCAACTCTGCCTTTAATAATCATTAAGGGGACTATTGCCCATAGAGCTAAAAATAATATCCAGAATAGATAAATGTTCATAACATCAACGTTAAAAAATAATAATAAAATCAATTGAATGTGATTCGTGAGTTTCTTTTTAAAGTTCTAGTTTGAATGTATAATTAGAAACCAATTTTAACTAAAGCCAAAAATAGTCTAATAAATTTTATATAACTAATCAGGTTACCTTAAAAAATTTTAGAAAGTAAAAAATTAAAAATTTTTATCCAGCAATTAAAATAATCACACTCAACAAAACCACTGCTTTGCTCCAGGATATGTAGAGTGCATTTTTATAATGACACGATAAAAATTTTTTCGTGAGTATTTTCAACAGACCTAATTTTTAACTAAAATTTAAATAGCAAAGTTAAAGATATTTGAAAAAATGTGATTTATGTCATAAGCCAGATAAAATTCATTACAGAGTTAAATCCACAATTTATAAAGACTGGATTTTTTGTTGCAAGGAATGTTGGAATGAAATTTCTAAAGATAATAATTATTCCTACGGTGGAACAAGAAAGTCAAAATAATCAATTTACCTGTAAGCTAATATGCAAAAAAGATCAAGTAATTTAAAGGCTTAGAAATTTATAAAATTACGTTAAATAAGAACTTGACAATTAATGATGATTTATAAACATGATTTATAAAAATTATCAACAAAAATAGCTTTCTTTTTTTTATTTGATTTATCTTTTTAATGTACTTTTTTTTGTAATAGAGTCTTGTCTTATTTTGCTAAACCAAACTTTATAGTTTATGACGAATGGTTTGATAATGATTTAAAAAAAACTAAACTTAATTTTAAAGAAAAAAAAATAAAAAAAATTTCAAACATACATGAATTTTTTTATGAACAATCAAATTACAAAGTTGGGGCCTCTGAAAATAACTTGCAAATAGACATTTATGAAAATAGTGAAGAACTATTTAATAATTATTATATTGAAAATAACTCAAAAAAATATGCTTCATTAACATTTAAAAAGTTTCAATTCTTTGAAAAAATTGCCAAAAACAAATTTAAATTTAATATCAAAAAGAAAATAATTTACTCTTTATCAATTTTTGGATTTGTAATTATTTTGGGATTACTATTATTTTTTATTTCGCAATCTAAAAAAAATGAATCAAACTTAACAAATAAATCAATTTTATTAGAAAAAAGATTTTAATTTTCTAAAAAAAATCATTAATTTCTTTTTTTATAGATTTATATTCTAAATTAATTTCATTAATAAATTTATATACTTCTTTTTTAGTATTCTTATATTCATTTATTTTTTGGTTGGTTTTCTTATAGAAAATAGATTCAAATTTTCCTGGACTTACCTCTTCAATCCAATATGCCGCTAAACAATAAATTTGGTTTGGAACAAAAGTTATAATAAATAAATTTTTGGAATTTTTATATTGATCAATTATCTTATTAGCGAAATTACCTTTTGTTTTTTTAGTCCCAAATAGAGTAATATCTTTTACTAAAGGCTTTAAATTCTTCGATAGTTTTTTACTTTTTTCTAATGTATTTCTAGAAATTATTTTTTCAAAAGAATAGCAATAATCGAAAATACTAGTATTTTCTTTTTTTGAAGGATATATAGTTATGAGTGAACTAAAAAGTAAAAAAGAAATTAAAAGAAATTTTTTGAACATTTTTATTTTGATAAGATTTATCATTTCATAAATATAAAAAGACAATTCATAAATTACTATTAATTTCCTTAAAAAGATTCACATTAATTAAAAAGGATTTCTATTAATTGAGCTAAAACTCTTTTAGAAAACTTTAAAAGTTTTCAGACTAATTAAGTATTTATCAAATGCATAAAATTTTTTTCATATAATAAGATTATGAAAGTTCCAATTTTGAATCATAAAAGTATCAAATCTTTTTTAGATTTTTTTTCAAGATTATCAATTTCAGCAATATTTATCTCAGCCATACCAAGCAAAATAAATGATTTTGAAAGAAAAGTTGAATATATTTCTTCAAAAGGAATTCCTGAACCAATTTCATCTATTCTTCTAGTGGGAGCAATTATATGTCTTATCTTGGGTTCTGGATTTTTTATATTTGGAGAAAATCAAAAAATCGGTTCTGTCTTTTTATTACTATTTATAATTCCAACAACAATAATTTTTCATGTATTCCCTTTTCACCAAAGAGCAGTATTTATGAATCTCGGATTGATAGGCGGATTAATTATTTCTGCAATAAGGAAACCAAAATAAATTACTTAATACAAGAAACCTAAATATTTTTTTTTTAATTTTTTTCTCTTAATTTTGGGAAGCAATTTGCAATATGAATTAATTCATAAACCTCTTTGCTATCGTATTTTTTATTCGGGATTCCACTTCCCACCTCTATGCCTTTGTCTTTCATCTTCTTTAATATCAGTTCTTGTCTTTGCATACTTGACATAGACTTAAACCTTTTAGTTCGTTCTTCTTTATTCACTAGATCTTAATTTAGTTAAACTTTATTATTAAGGTTATATCAATTAGCGATTCATTAAATAAGTAAGAAAGCCAGTAAATGTAAGTAATTTAAATCCAATAAAGAAAGGCAAATATTTTTTTACTTTTTTGCCAACAGGCAATAATTTGTTTAATGAATTGATCATGATTTACATTAAAAATCTAATTATCTGAAACATCTTAACGAATTTTTTTTAGAATTATTCCATTTCGATTTGTACATTTTAAATAGTAGATCTAAACTAGAAGGATTACGTCCCTTTTTTTTATGAATGATAAAGAAACAATCATTTCATTATTAAATGAGTTTGCTAATCCAAAAAAAATGGCCTCATTTTTTGTTAATAATGCGACTCCAGGTTTCTTATTCATAAGACCCAGTGGTAATCCTATAGATGCAAAAGGGTTCGAACAAATGATTAGTGGTGATATAGTTCAAGAAAAGGCAGAAATAACCAAAATTCACCGATTCGAATTTTTAAGCGAAAATATAGTAATGTGCATTTTTACACTAGGTTCAAAATTTACTTATAAAGGTACACCTAATGATGACTTACCAACAGTTACGTCAATTTTTAAAAAAGTAAATAATGTTTGGAAAATTCACTGGATGCAAAGATCTACAGGAAATTCGGATTTATCTTTATGGGATTAGCAAAGTTAAAAGCTCTTTTAATGGTGCTACTACTTTGTAGGTAGTTCTTTTATTGGTTTAATTTTGTATTTTATAAAATAAATAACTCAAATAAAGAATACCCAGTAACTATTTCTTTTTTTAGAAAACAATTGCTTCTTTTATGCTAAGTTATTTGATTTTCAGGTAAAAATTAAAACTTTAGACAGACTAACGCCTATATCTAAAGCCAATAAAGCAATTAGTAACTTACTCATTTTTTAGAACTCTCAACTATTTTTTTGTAAAGTTCCTCAGAAATAGGTTGCATAACCTTTTAAAAATCTAATTACAAATTAATTATTTTAAAAATAATTTCTCGTTACTAAATATACGAATATATGAATTTTTAAATATGCAAAAAATATATTTACTATAAGTTCTTCTTATAAAGTATTAATAAATACTTAATCTAAAAACTTCGATAAATGTCCAAACTTGTTTAAAAAAGAAATTAGGAATCTTATTTCAAGTAAATAGATCCTCTATAAGTAAGCTTTATAATCTTTTCTTCTTGTTTTCTACAATATACGAATGACTTTCCATTGAAATACATATTTACCATGATGCAGCTCCTTAACTTGCTCAAGTCCCCGTCCTATGGCTTGAGTCGTACTGCGGTCTATCAGATGGTAGATCGGACGATTTTGTAGTATTCACTACAATCTATTTATAAAGTATTTATACTTAGATGTCAATACTTAATAGAAACTAAACTTCAATTTAAAAGTAGATTCGGCTCTCATAAACTCCCGAACAAGAATATAGAACATATAACTACGAGTAACTCCCATAAAAACCGAAACAAATACTAGAACTACACAAATAGGGCAATGTGGGAATCCCATTATTTATTTTCCAATATAAATTTCAATTCAGTCTCTGCGTTACGAATGTCAATTCTTCTCTTAAGTAGTTTAAAAAATTTAATTATTTTTTTCAAAATTAAACCTTCTTTAGGCAACAATAATAATATTATTCTAAGGATCAATATATCAATGAGCAAAAATACTGAATCCATTGATATAACTATATTTTTGTAGCCTCCCTATACAATAAACAACCCCAACATACGCTCAAATTATTTTAATCAATTAACCCGTAAATGCTTATTCAGAAGCAATTGAATCATTGGTAATAGTTATCTTGCAATACTATTTTTCTTTTGCTAAAAAAATAGAGCGGGCTAAAGTCCAATACTCCACGAGGATTTAGTCCGCTGCCAAAGTCTGAGAGTGCAAATTTTTCTTAATTAATATGCAAGGATGCTTTATGAGGTAAATATCTTGATTGCGGAATAAATTTATTTTGTATATTGCTATTACAAAAATGATGAGTTTATTTAAATTAGTTACTAAATCCTCGTGGAGAAAGCTTTAGTAAATTTCTTTTATTGGTTACTGATAAGATCAGCCGAATCTCATTATGGAGAATCATTTGTATCTGTAGAAGTTCCATCTAATTCAATCAAAAGTTTTTCTTGATTTTAGAAAGTTTTTAATACTTAAATTCATAGCTTTCTGAAAATTGAATAACTAATTTGAGTTAAGTTGGTTAATTATCTCTATTGCAAATAAAGATAAGGTTGTTAATCTTGCACTTAAAGAAGAAACTTAATTTCTTAAACTGATGCAATTTGATCATTTAAATTTCAATGAAGATGATGGCCTCATGTCCATAGAAGATTTAAGGGCTTTACGTCTTCGAAAAAAGAAAATTGAAAGTGATAAGAAAGCTAGAAAGTATATCCTGGATATAAATCAAAGATATAGAAAAATGAGTACTCGCAAAAGTAATAACTTTTTAAGGAATATGAACCCTTTTAAAAAAGCCGCATAAATTGTAAATCTTGATTTTATTAATTTGTTTAACTTTGCAACTTTCAGAGTAAGATTTTAATGGTGTTTCTTTGGAAGAGTTTCACCAAGAGGGGTCAATTTTTGGCCCCTTCTTTGCGGAGATATTTTTTAATTGAAACTCGTTATAAAATTAAAGTAATACTTTCCTAGAAGGCGAAAGTGATGTAAATCTTTTGTTTAAAGTTTTTATTACCACTTAATGAAAACTCTATTTCTTCAACTAAATCCTCTTATTAAAAAAACAAAAGTTTTAGCTTATGGACCATTTCCCATAATTTATTGAAATTTTTCATTTGCGATTTTTAATGGCTTTACCTACAAGTTGGGAATTCTACAAAGAAATTGAAACTAAAACTCTATGGGTCAATATTTGTACCCAAAATTTAGAAGGAGTAGCTATTTCGATCAATAAATGGTGGAAGACAAGATATCCAGCATACAAAATCAGAATAGTTTCTAAAAAAGAATTTGAGCTAGTAAAAATGCAAGCTGAGAAAAAGGAGCAATAAACTTATTCTTTGGTAAATATCGATGCTGAATATTTAATTTTTGCAGCTATTATAAGAACAAAGAATTAAATAACAAATGAACTCTGCATTTGCAAAAGTCTCAAATTTGAAAGTTAACAGGGCTTCTAAAATAGCTATTACTCTCGCATCATCAACTTTCTTTTTGTATGCCTTGGGTCAAGCACCAATTTTAAAAAATATTCTTGCAGGTGCCTTCTCTTGCTCTGGCTAAATAAAATACTGTTTTTTAAAGAAGCTTAAGAGCTAAAGTAGACTGTGATTGACAGTCGATCTAAACTTAGAGGGATAAACCCCTCTTTTTTAATGTTTAATAGATTTATTGCTGAAAAGATAATGACTCTTCTTATTTCTCTTTTCAGCTGATGAATATTTCCCCGCACCTATTAATTGATATTGTGATATTAAGCGCTGCCCTCACGATAACTTTGGTATTAAGAGCAAAAGGTAATGCTGCCAGACAAGAAAAAGAAAATAAATGATTACTAAAGAAGAAGAAAAAGAATTTAAAAAACCTAAATTATATAGATTTTGGAACTTTCTTATTTATGGAAGTTCCATAGCTATTGGAGTTTTCTTAGTTTATTTATATTCTGCTTATGTCTTTATAAATAAATGACTTACATCTACGGCATAGCGATTACTTATGGGGTTGTAAGTCTTTTATTGCTTGGTGGGTTTGCATACTTTACTTTTAAAATGAGACGCTAATTTTTATATCTTTTCCAATAAAGATTTATTAGATAAATTTTTTGATTTTTGTAGAGAATATCGACAAGAAATTCCACATCAAAAGATGGCTGAGATTTTAAGAGAATATGCAGATAGATTAGATGAATGATAAATAATAGCAGAACTAAGAAGGTATTAAGAGAATAAAATTTCTAGCAAGATTTATACAAATTTTTTTAAAGTTGGAATAAATTTTTTGAAGATATTTTCCTTGCAATTATTCATAATTTGAGATTTTTTTTGATCCTTAATCCGTACAATTTTGTTCCTCTAACCGCACGCATAAAACTTGAAATTTACTATTCAAATGAATTAGAACATAGTTGTAGTAAAGGGGTAAGTCTTATGGCACTAAATGACACATTTACTATCCAAGAAATTAATTTGGATAAAAAAGACCTTTCATTTGATAATAAGCTCAAAAATATTGAAGCTTATTGGAATAATGAATGTACAGAACATCCGAGTAACAACCATTGCAAGATTTTTTGTGATTAAAAACTTTAACTTTTAGGTATTCTTACGCTTGATTTTTACATAATACCCGTACTAAATAATAATCAGATAGAAAGGAGGACAAGCAAATGACTAATTTAGGTATAGAAATTTTATTTTGGACAATTTTAATTTCTTATCTGGGATTAAGGTTTTCTCAAACTTGGAATGGATTCAAAAAACAGTATTAATTAGGAGAATAGAAAATGAAACTACAAACTCAGTTCACGGTTCCAAACAAAAAATTAAAAGATCTTGATTATGTTAAAAAAGTAGATTTTTTAGAAGAAATTTTAAATAAAGAATGTATAGATTATCCAAATCAAGAAGATTGCCTGGTTTGTTGCAATTAAAAATCAAAAAATAGCTGTTTTTTAAAAGTAAATAAATTTTTATTAGTATTTATAAATTTTCTAAAAGGGAGTTAACACTATGGAATTAAGATTCTTCCCAATAAATATTTTTAGAGAGACTCCAAAAGTCACATTCTTCGATGCAGGTATAGATAGTTCTAATGGTTCTGATGTTGTGATCCATTCTGGAGAAGCTATATCTCCTCCAGATGATTTAAAAGATGAGCAATATTACGTTCACAATCATCAAATTGACCACAATTTAGTTATCACTGGAGAAAGGACATTTGTTTTAATAAATCCTTCCTGGGATGAACCTCATCATGTGATTTATTTAAATAGATCTATGGGAGCATTAGAAATTCCTGTAGGAACTTATCACAGATCTATCTCAGGAAAAGAAGGTAGTATTGTTTTAAACCAACCCAAAAGAGATAAATTTTTTGATCCTTCTAAAGAATTTACCCCTCAAAAGTTAGACAAAATTAATTTAATTAAGGCAAGAAAAAGTCCGCCTGTTTATTGGATTTACGAAAATAACAAAATCAAAAGAGTCTTTTTTAATCCTCTAGAAAGAAAAGTTAAAACTCTTGTTTGAAATGAAAAAACATATATCCCCTAGTAATAATTTAAAAAACCTGAATTTAATTATTAATTCTGATACTTATAAATTGGCTCACGAAGATATTGGTTTACTTAGCCGAAATGAAATGCGTGGAGTCAGAATGCTTCTTGAAATTACTAAACCAGATTTAATCCTTGAAGAAAATAAAATTCTTTCAACAATAATTATTTTTGGAGGCGCAAGCATTACAGAAGAATCAAATATAAAAAAGAGACTTGAAAATATAGAAGAGTTAATTAAAAAAAATCCTAAATCGATACTTTTAAAACGTAATTTAAATAGATTAGAAAATTTGCTTCTGATGAGTCATTACTATCAATCCGCAAGGGAGTTTTCTAAACTTGCTTCAATTAGTAATCAAAATAAAAACTGTAATTCTCATGTGATTGTTACAGGTGGGGGGCCAGGAATTATGGAAGCTGCTAATAGAGGTGCATTTGAAGCAAATTGTAAATCTATAGGGTTAAATATCAGTCTGCCTAATGAACAAATCCCAAATGCTTTTATAACTCCAGGTCTTTGCTTTAAGTTTAATTATTTTGCATTAAGAAAGATCCATTTTGTCATGCGATCAGTAGCTGCTGTATTTTTTCCTGGAGGTTTTGGAACACTAGATGAATTATTTGAACTATTGACACTTTGCCAAACAGGAATGAAAACTAAAATCCCAATCATACTTTTTGGTAGAGATTATTGGAATAATATTATTAACTTCGAATATCTAGCTGATCTTGGATTAATTTCAGATGAAAACTTAAATCTTTTCCAATATGCAGACACCGCACCAGAAGCATGGGAAATTATCAAATCATCAAAAATCTCAGCTTAAAAATAAGCTAATTATTTTTAAATAACTTTTAATTACTTAATTTATAATTTGTTTTAACAGTTTTTATTATTGAATCTTGTGGTTCTTCACTTGGGAAACAATTAATAATCCTATATTTGCCTCCTTTTTTATCAGTCTCAACAACTGTAAATTCAACGTATTTACCAATTCCATCTCTTAAATCCTTAACTTCAGTATTAATTATCTCTTCTTTATCATTTTCTATAATACGAGATTTACCTCCGCAACTTAACAAAGCGTTCCCCTCAGTGAGAAAAAAATCTTTGTCATTACTGCAAGAAGATAAGAAAGATAAAGAGACTATTATTAGTATAAAATTCTTCATAATCAACTTTTTTGTACTTAATTACATTATCAATAAAGTTTATTAAATATGTAGTCAAATCCCTACCAAATTAAAAATTTAATTAATAATATTTGTGAACTAAATAGAAATTATTTTAGAAAGAAATGCCCGATGCATTTAGAAAATCTTTATAAATATTTTGCCAGTGTATAATCCTTTGTTCAAGTATATTAGGCGGACCAAGTTTAAAATTTTCGAGATAAGACTTATGAACTGATTCGACAATAACTTTATCTTCTCCAAGAAATTCTAATATACTTTTTTTCCAATTTTCTAAATCATTTTTACATAAAGAAGCAGAGGCTAATTTAATTTCAATAATACACTGACCAATATTTTTAGGAAGATAATTTATTAAAACAATCCCTTTACCAGGCCAGATTATTAGATGGGTCCATGGGAGTAATCCAAAGGTATATAGATTTCCTTCACTACTAAGTGGGGTAACAAGTACATTACAAAATTCACTGAAGAAATACCTGTAGTTTTTAATTGGACCTTGTTCTTTATGTAGGGTATCTTTATGAGCTATTGCTACATGATAATCGTCAAGTGTATTGTCATGGGCAATTTTCCAATTGCAATTTAAGGTATCAGAAAATTCAGAAAAAATGCTGTAATTCATATCCCATTGATCATTACATTTTCTCCCAACAAGCTCAATTTGATCATCTATAGATATTGGTTTCTTACTGAAATTAATCCAAATTAAAGGTCCATTTATTAAAGAGTTAACTTTTTCTAAAAAATAATCCTCTGTTTCTATTTTTGTTTCAAAATTGTTTTTTAATGGCAAGGTTTTAAGTTTGCCAAAACTATCAAAAGTCCAGCCATGGTAAGGACAAAAAATATTTTTAGAAGGATTTAATTTTGTTTTTGGCAAACACAATTTTGACCCACGATGAGGGCATCTATTTTTGAAAACAGTTATTAAGTTTTTTTCTGAACAAGAGATTAATAATGATTGATTAAAGAATTTTTTTTCCAATATTTCTCCAGGTTTAATTTCTCCTATGAAAATCAATGGGTGCCAATAATTTTTTGAATAGTTTTCTAATTCAAGTTCAAAAATTTTTTGTTCGCTATAAAGCCAAGTAGGCAAAAAACTATTTGACATTATTTATTTTTTTTGGAGGCTTCTTAAAAAATCAGATAACTCATATCTTAATTTTGCAAAATCCGAATCAAGTTTCAATTTATCTAAATCTCCTTTTTGTAGATCTACCTTAACTTCTTTTATGATTCTTCCAGGATTAGGTGCCAAAATACATATTTGCTGAGAGAGAGCTAATGCTTCTTCAATATCATGGGTTATAAGTAAAACTGTCAATGAAGTTTTTTTCCATAATTCATAGAGAAATTTCTGCATAGATTCTCTTATCTGTAAATCTAAGGCTCCAAAAGGTTCATCTAAAAGTAGAATTTTAGGGTTAGTCGCTAAAGCTCTTGCTATTGCAACCCTTTGTTGCATTCCTCCAGATAATTCTTTTGGATACTTATTTCCCGAATCCTGAAGACCTACTACTTCTAATAAATAAGATGTCCTATATTTTATTTCTTTCAACTTATAAGAATTTAAATTCATTCCAAAGGCAATATTCTCAGATGCTGTGAGCCAAGGGAAAAGACTATATTTCTGAAAAACCATTCCTCTATCCAATCCTGGTCCACTAACTATTTTTCCATCTACTTTTACGTTCCCTTTAGATGGACTCTCAAGCCCAGCAATAATCCTCAATATAGTACTTTTACCTGATCCAGAGCTCCCAACAAGAGTTTTAAATTCGCCAGAACTTATTGAAAAGCTTATTCCCTCAATTGCCTTTTTTCTATTTGAACCTTCCCCAAAATATTTTGAAATATTATTAACATCTAATTTCATTTAAACAGCCCATTTACATGTACGTCTAAGTAGCAATCTAAAACTCATATCCAAAGCAAATCCTATTAATCCAAGAACTATTAATTCTGCAAATATTTGATCTGTGCGAAAAAATCTTTGAGCCAGTTGAATCCTTTTACCTAAACCAACTTCTGCTGCAATTAACTCGGCAACGATTACTAAATTCCATGAAGTTGCAATATTAATTCTTAAAGTATCTATAATACTTGGCAATGAATATCTGGCTATAACTCTGATCAATAAATCTTTTGTATTACCTCCTAAAGTAAGCGTTGTTTCAATGAGTTCTTTGGGTACAAATTTTACTGAATCCATAACCATCAAAACATTAAAGTAAACGGTACCAATGAAAATTAATGCAATTTTTGGAGCCTCTTCAATTCCTAAATAAATAATAAGTAAAGGAGAAAAAGCAGCAGCAGGCATATACCTAAGCATCGCAATTAATGGTTCACATAACGCACAAAAAGAAGGGAAAGAACCCATTAAAATTCCTAAAGGAATTGAAAAAATTGTTGCAATTATAAAACCAGCAAATACCCTACCAGTACTTGCAAAAATATCTTCAAATAATATTCCACTTTCAGCCATATCCAAAAGAGAATAAAAGACCGCTAAAGGTGATGGTAAAAACATTTCACTTACAAGTTTTAATTGACAAACTAATGTCCAAATTAAAAGTGGAAGCAAAAGTGAGGCTATTTGAAGAAATATTTTATTTAATTTTTTCGGTTCACTACCAAATGAAAAGAGGGATAAAAAATATTTATCCCTCTTGATTAATTTCGAACTAACCATTTTAATTTTGTATTAATTAGCTGATGTTTTTAACGAACGAAGAGTCAAATAATTTACTCATATCTGGTTTTTCAGGAATAAATCCTACCTTTACCATAAAGTCTGCCATTTGTTTCGCTGCATAAGGCATATATTTCATACCGAACCCATCACTAAAAGCTTCTAAATTTTCTTCCAAAGAAAAGAACCTAGTTCCACCTTTATATTGTTTGTATTCGCGTGTTGGGATCCCAGCTCGCTTTGCCATGATCTTTTCAGATTTTCTTGGATTTTTTTCCATGAATTCTCTTACATCCCACCATGTTTTAACAATTTTTTGAACATCATCTGGTCTTTCAGAAATCAAATCTCCGCTTACAGCTAATAGATCAGGGATTGCACCAGGATATTCTTTTGAACTAGCAATAACTCTTGCTCCAGGCCTCTTCATTGCGGTTCCTGTAAATGGAGGGAATGCACCAACTGCATCAACTTTTCCTGCTGCGAATGCAGTTGCAGCCTGATCAGTCGGAAGACCTTTAATAATGACATCATCCCTAGTTAATCCAACATCATTAAGAGCTAAAACAAGTAAAAAATCATCTACAACACCTTCTTCTACTGCTACTGTTTTACCTTTTAAATCAGCAACACTTTTAATTGATTTATCTGCAATTATTTGGTCATTCCCTGCAGAATTATCATTAACTAAAACAACTACTTCCCCTCCATTCTCTCCTGGCAAGAACGAAATAGTATCATTAAGAGTCTGTGAATTTCCATCAATTTTACCAGCAGCAAAAGTTTCCATGGATTGGACATATCCATCAAACCATTTCATCTGAACATTAACTCCATTTTTTTCAAACATTTTTTGATCAACAGCTATCGCCCAGGGCCACCATCCTGCCCAGTTACTGTATCCCAAAGTGATTGGATCACCTTTTGGAGCTGCAGGACTTGATAGTGTACTTAATGAAATCGCTAATATTAGAGCCAGCAAAGAAGCAAAGAAAACTCTCAATTTTTTAAACATTTTTGAAAAAAAATATTACGTACTATCAATACTCAAGAAAAAGCAAATCTAAAGTTGTAATGACTGATACTTTTAAGAGATTACTCTTACTTAATCAATATTAATTATTTTTAAATTTCAGAATCTTTTTACTAATCCAATCTTGCCATAAATGGAATCCAGACTTGGTTATCGAAGAAATTTCTATCACATCTGCCTTAGGGTTAGTTGAAGCTATGTTCGATTTTAATTCGTTAATATCAAAATTCAAATGGGGTAACAAATCAACTTTAGTTATCAAAATTAAATCTGCTTCTCTAAACATTATTGGATATTTTAAAGGTTTATCCTCACCTTCGGTAATACTTAAAAGAGCAACTTTAAAATGTTCTCCAATCTCAAATTCTGCAGGACAAACTAAATTTCCTACATTTTCCACTAACAAAATATCTAGTAAATTAGGATTTATTTTTTTTTCTAATAATTTCAAACCTCCACTAACCATATTCGCATCGAGATGACATGCTCTTCCAGTTGTAATTGGTACTACTGGAATATTTAATTTTTCTAATCTTGCCGCATCAAGATTAGTGGTCATATCACCCTCTAAAACAGCACTGTGAAATTTTTTTGAAAGATCTTCTAAAGTTATTTCAAGTAATCTCGTTTTTCCTGCACCAGGACTACTCATTATGTTCAAGCAAAGCAAATTATAATTATTAAACTTGATTTTATTTTTCTCAGCTTGATGACTATTTTGATGAAGAATATTTAATTCAATTTTGTCTGAAATTGGTAAATGCATTTATATTTGAAAATACGTCTTTATTCTAGATATTAAATTTCTACTTTTCTTTAAAATCAATAGATGCGATTTTTAATTCCCTCCCACTAATAATTTCCTCTAAATTAAAATTGCAACATGGAGATTTATATCCATTCTCTTTCTTTGGAAAATATAATCTATTGCATTTAGAGCATTTCCCTTCAAAAGGTATTGTCTCAATTGTAATCTCAGAGGAATCTAACCAAGAACCCAATACTGCAGCATTAAAAGTATTAATTAATGATATTGGTTCTACGCAAGTAAATTCCCCAATCTTAAGATTAATCTTTTCAACAACTATTTTTTTTTTATTTTTTTTCTCTGCCCACTCTTCCATGGAAAGAATAAGGCATTTTGTCATATCTACTTCATGCACGAAAATCTATCTCCATTTTTGATCAACTGACATATTGCATTTATCTGAAATCCATTCTGGTTTAGATTTTCTTGGAAGCTGACCACTTACTACGAGATGTGCAATTGAATCACAAATAACTCTAGTAGCTAATAATGCTGTCATATCGCTTACATCATATGGAGGCGAAACCTCAACAAGCTCAATTCCACATACATTAACTTTTCTGATAATGTACTCCAAAAGTTTTAATGCCTCTCGAGGTAATAAACCCCCAGGTTCAGGCCAACCAGTTCCAGGGACAAATCCAGCATCAATACAATCAATATCAAAAGAAATATATACACAGTCAGTTCCATCCGTAGCTTTTTCAATCGCAAAATCAGCGGCCTCTTTTAATCCCATTTCACAAATATCAGTAACTGTTAAAACATTTGTACTTCTTTCCCTGCAAATTTTCACTCCTTCTCTTGGTACTTGCCAACCTCCAATTCCTAATTGAACAAGATTTTTTGCAGGTGCATTTTTCATATTAGTTGCATGAAACCATGGACAGGTATGCATTCTTTCATCTAAATCTGTTTCTTGAGTATCTACATGTCTATCAAAATGAATGATCCCTACTTTTTTATCTCCTAAGTGGCGACAAACTCCTCTAACTGTAGGAAAACCTATTGAATGATCTCCACCTAAAATAATTGGAAATGCACCGCTAGCAAAAATATGAGCAACCCCCTTTGAAATTTGATCAAAACTTTTTTCATTATTAGCTGGAATTGTAAAAATATCTCCTACATCACAAATAGATATCTGCTCTCTAAGATCCACTCCCATTTCGTAATTGTAAGGAGTATAAAGAGCAGAAATTTTTCTTATTCCTTGAGGTCCGAATCTTGTCCCTGGTCTATAAGTAGTTCCAGAATCATGAGGAACACCAACTATCGCAACATCATAATTTCCCACTTCATTTACATTTTCAACATATGGAGCTTTCATGAAAGTATTGATACCTGCAAAATGGGGTAATTCTCCTCTTGAAAATGTAGATATATTTCTATCGACAATACTTTTTGCTCCTTCTAAACCATATTCCTTTGCTCGGGCAACCTCAGTTTCCCATCCTTTCAAAGGTAATTTTGATTCTTTTTCTAAAGCATCCATTCCTTCACTGGGATGCTTCCTTATAAAGTCTTGATTTTTAGATGATTCAGTAGTCACAAATTTAAAATTCTTTTTACACTTATTTCAATATTGTCAATAAAAATAAAAATGAACCATAAACTTGCTTTAAAAGATTCTCATTTAAACATTGTTAAATAACTTCTCGCAAAAATAAAATAAAAAACTTTATAAAAAAAGCCAGCCGGCTTAATTACAAAAGTATTTAAAATATTTAATAACGGAATAAATGATAGAAGAAATAATTAGTTAAAAAGTATTAGATATTTTATTTTTCATATTTTCAATTTTATTGATTAATTCATCTAACCATTCTGTATTATTTTGCTCTTGTCTTTTATGGCTTTGACTTTTTTGAGTACTCATAAATTTCTTATATTTAGATTATCCATTTAATATATCTTTTGAAATTACAGGAATCAATAAGCAATATTACCAAATCGGTTGATAAGACAAGCTTTAGTAGCATTTCATACAAACCTAACCAACACAAATTAACTAAGAAAATCTAAATCTCTTCAGTTAAGTATTTTCTACGATGTTTTTATTTTAAATTCTGATTTGAATAAGAAAAGGGTATAGATATTCCTATGGAAAAATCATTTCTAAATTTCATTTATTGGATCTTGGTAAAGTCAGCTGAAAGTTACTACGGAGATTCATTAAAAACAGAAGTACCATATACACCTTATTTTTAGTTTTGGCGGACTTTAACTTTTAATATTAGATCTCTAGTTTGAGATCTATTAGTTTGGAATTAATTTATCAAAAAACACAATATGGGTTACTTATAGATTCTCTACAAAATATTCTCTTACGTTGAATTTCTTTTAGTGATTGTGAATAAATTTTAGCGGTAAGGATCGCTCCAAAATTAACTAAAATTATAATTAGAAGAAGTAGCTCAATTGCGAGGTTGGTCATAAGATTACCCTCCTTCAATCTATATAAAAACTCTATAAGGTCAAAATAGTTATTGAATAGACTTTAAATTCCTATTTTTAGCCATCAAGATTCTCTGGTAATAATCTAGGTTCACAATTTTCGACGAATTATTCTAGAGACTTTTCAGTATTACTCTTAATTTCGCAACTACGAAGACAATCATAGAAGGCATACTTGGGATCTAATTCATTTTTGAATTGTTTATTTCTAAATGTATTCATGATCAAACTCCCTTTGATTTTTTTTCAAGTTGATTAATTAATTTATCCAACCAAAGAGTGTTATTGATCTTTTTTGTGTTTTTAAAGTATTTCGTTTTGTAAGTACTCATGAAGTTAAACCTCAATCAGTGGGTCTAACTTAGAGTTTTTAATTAAAATTTCCTAGAGCAAAAATACTGATTATTAATTTAGTGAAATATTTTTAAAAAGATTAATTTATAGTTTGTATTTTAGGTATTAAAACTCTTGATTCTTGAATATAACTAATACTAAATAACTTCTTAAAAAAGGGGTTAATTATGACTTACGGAAATCTAATTAAAAATAAAATTCAACATGTATTTGGTGGTTTGTTTGATACGTTTTCAATTGAGAGAAAACTAACTGATGCTCAAATGGAATGTATGCAATTCGGAATTTGTGATTATGCTCCAAGACAAGTTGAGGAAGTTCCCTTTTTTCATTATTAAAATGAATTAATTTTAAACGAAGCGCAATTAGCTTCTCCTCACCCAATCAGGAGATCCACTAAACCAATCAGCAAGATCATCATTTTTGGGATCGAAATGATTTTCAGTTTCTAAACCATCAAGGCCAAGATTCTGGATTAGTCCATTTATTCCATCTGATTTTTGCTTACCATATCTTCTCAAACTGTTAGCTTTCTTAAGCCATGTCCATATTGTTGAATTATGTTTTGCAAACTTTTCAACATAAATTCTTTCTTCCAATGCGACAGGTTCATCTATTGAAATCCTCTTTACAATATCCTTGATTTTTAGACGAGTCTTGTTGGTTAGAAACATATTCATAAAAGAAGTTAATGTTTTATAAAAGTTTTTTTTATGAATGTCTTGTCAATCTTTATTTCAAGAAAAAGTATTTTTTAGGAGCTTTTCAAGGACAAATATATTTATTTAACAACAGGTATATTCAATTGGTAAAAAAGACTACTTAATTTGATTTATATAACTTATACAAATATGAGTTCCATATAAGTTTCTCTATATAATTTAAGATTTAATTTATAAAATTGAATAAGGAAAATTTACATTGACAATCGATCTAAACTAAGAGAATAAATGAGCCTCTTTTTTCTGACACAAACTTTTTATGTAATCACAAATGAAAGGTCAATGGACAGACGTTTATAGTGGTAATTTACCCCTTAGATCTTGGTGGGTAGATTCAGGCGGTGAGTGTGAATATATATCTATAGTTTTACCAGAGGTGTTTGGGATAAATCACTGGATAAGGAGTTTTTCTGAAAAATTAGCTAAACAAAATGTAACTGTATTAGCCTTACCTCTTTACGGTAGAACAGCTCCAAAATTAGATTTATCATACACCGATGCAGACTTAAAATTAGGCAGGCATCATAAAAATTTAACCACTTCAAAAAATATTATTAAAGATATTTCTGCAGCTCTGAATTGGGTTAAAGAAAAATATCCAAAAAAGAAAATCTCAATTATTGGATTTTGTTTTGGGGGTCATGCAGCAGTTATAGCTTCTTCTTTAAAAGGAATAGATAGTACATTTTGTTTTTATGGGGCAGGGGTAACTGCGCCAAGAAATGATACTAATTTTGCACCTATTGATTTACTAGAAAAAGTTTCTGGAAAATTAAACTTCATATGTGGTTCTTCAGATGATTTAATTCCCGTACAAGATAGATTAGAAATTAAAAAAAGATTTAAAAAACTAGATCCGTTAGAAAAAAGATTTATTTATGTCGAAGTTAAAGAGGCTGATCATGGCTTTATGTGCGAGGAAAGAGAATCTTTCCATAAGGATGGATCATTAATTGGTTGGAATTTATTGATGAAAGAATTAAATTATTAAAATTCTTGAGAATAATTTTGATTAGTGTATGCACTAATAATTTATTAAAATTCAATTCTTTCATGAAAAAACTTTTAAAAAAGGGCTTCAGATTAAATAACTTCAAAAGTCAAATCAATTACTGCCAAAAATGAAAAAAATAAATACTATGAGTCTAAATAATTTTTTAGAAATTCAAATTCATGATGAAAAATTTATTCATAGCATTTGCTTTTGCATTAATGCTTATCAACCCTAGTATTTCTATAGCTGCAGAATCTCCCGTTGAAGTACAAGAAGTCTTTGTAGGTTCTGAGACTATGGATGGAGATGCTCTTAAATACCCAAAAGGAAAAGCAGAAATAAGATTACAAAGAGTCGAGTTGGCTGAAGGAGGAATAGTTCCACTCCACTCTCATCCAATTCCATTATTAGGCAATGTTGAGCAAGGTACGATTGTTGTCAAAAGAGAGGGGATGAAAGATCTTACCTATACAGCAGGGGATACTTTTATAGTTGGCCCAAAGACACCAAAACATACAATGGGTAATGCAAAAACTGATAACGCAATAGTTTGGTTCGCAGCAATTGGAGCAAAAGATGTTCCAATTTTAATTCCCGCTGAAGGATAAATTTTAATCTTAAATCAATTTTTTTGATTTACATTCAAACTAAAATGAGGAGCAGTTAGCTCCTTTTTTTTATGACTGCTCAAAATTTTATGAATGTTGTTCGATTTAAATTAAAGTCAGATTGTATAGATCAGTATTTTGAAGTAATAGATAAAACAAGTTTTGAGGGGATGACTCAAAGATATATCGCAAAAACTGGAGATTATGATTACTGTTTTGTTGGGATCTGGAAAAATGCAGAAGCTATTGCAGCTCAAAGACCAGCTATGATTGCTCATCTTGATGAGGTTAGAGGATTTATGGAAGAGTTATCTCCTGAACTTGGAGTTACCGATCCCGTTTCAGGAAATATTGTTTCTAAAGTTGGTTATCATGATTGACAGTCAATCTAAACTAAAGGGCAATTAGCTTTTTTTTTTAGTATGAAGTTAAAAAATATTTTAAAAACTACTGGGAGTCTTCATATCCTATTGGGATTATTAATAATTTTTCTACTTATTTTTTCTGTGGAAACTATCGCAGGCAATGCTTCAAGTGAAACATTGCTTTTTGTAAGAGGGACTGCAAATGTTGTAGCAGCTAGTAATTTAGGGATAGGTTTCCTATTGATTATTTGCAGCTCTATCAAAGATAAGAAATCTTTAAAAAAAGTTTTATCAGGTGAACTAGCTTTAATGGCTTGTTTATTAGCAGTAGCTTTATTCAATACTTTTAATGCTGGAAGAATTGTTGATGGAGGTCCTCCACCCCCATTTTGGGTTATTTTAATAGTGAATCCTATATTATGTACTTATGGATTAGTTAAAAGGAAAAACTGACTGATATGACTGAAATTAACTACTGGCTAATGAAAAATACACCCGTCTAGCTATAACTGCGATCTCAAGGAATCGTAATTTTTTATTCAAACTTTATTCAAACTTTTAGCGATTGACAGTCGATCTAACCTCGACCCTACTTTTTTAGATAAAGTACCTATATTTTCTTATTGATTTAAAAGTTATTATTTTTGCAAATAACAGGATTAAAAAAATGATGAAACTTGCAATCATTTTCTTACCAATTGTCTTTGCACTTATATGGGCTTTGTTTATTGGGTTAAGAATAAATAAAGTAGAAAATAGAGATGGAAAGAGAAAATTAATTAATTATTAAAAATAAGATTTAAATATAGAAGTCTTCTTCCATCCTTCCTCTTTCTTGCATTTTTTTATATCTTCGTAAGTATGCGTATATAGGCTTTCACATAGGGGTTAACGATTATGAAGATTCCAATCGAAATGATGAAAGAAATTAGAGAAAGTGGGTACGATAAAAAGCTTGTATATACCTACATAAAAGAGCTATTAGACAGCGATAAAGAAATTCAAGAAAATAACAATCTAGAGCTTGTAGACAATTACTTATTAGATAAAAATTTACAAGAACCTGCTCCTGAGATGCTTATGGCAGCAGAGCTTTTAGACGATTACTTATTAGATAAAAGATTTATGAGAGAACTTGAAGATGAAGAATATGATGCTGCTTAAAAATAACTATTAAATACGATTGACAGTCGATCTAACATAGAGGGATAAAACCATCTTTTTTATGAATACCTTAATAGTTTCTACTTTTGATTGTTCTTTTGAAGATTTCGATAAATTTGTAGCCGATTTCCATGAAAAGGAGGGACATAAATATGTCGAAGAATATGAACTCATCAAGGTAAATGACCATAAAAGTCACTTGATACTTAAAGTCAAAGATTTAGAAGGATTTGCTGCTGCTACAAGTACTCCAGAGATGAAAGAGTGGGATAAAGAAAATGGTTATAAAGACATTTGTTATTCACTAACTCCAGTTGAATAAATTGAAACGCTTACTAAGATATGATGTGGTCTGATGATTAAAGATTTAATTAATCATGATTAAATCAATCTTAAGGATTCATGCAAAATATTCGAGACCGATTACTTTATTTATACGACAGTTCTGGTGATCGACTCGACCAAGGTTGACCAATTAGATCTTCACTAACCAATGGTCTGCAACACCAAGGTAAATTAACTTTTCTAACCTTTACGGAAAGTAAGTTAAGTGATCAGAAATTAAACTTTAGGGATTAATTCTGAACTATCTTAAAAATTAAGTCGTTTGTAAAGCATGAAGAAGTGAGTAATCACTTTTACTTACAAAACTAATTTCTAAGAAAATTCTTAATCTGATTATCAAATAGATCTCCTTTCTGTCGTCACCATTAAAAAAAGACCTGTAACAGGGTCTTTTTTTATGTCTTAAATCTTATTGATTTACTATTAATCCACAAATAACTAAATATTTTTATCTCACTCTTTTACGATCAGTTAATGCTTTTTCAAAAGTAGAAAAGAAAGTACAAATGCTATTCAATGCAACCAACAAAAGAACTACTGATCTTCCATGTTGATTTAATTGAAGTGTTCTTTAAGTCATATTCTTAATAATCTTCGTTGTAATCGGATGGACTACCAGTTAAAGAACAAACAACTGATTCCTCTTTTTTCATTTCTTTTATTTCCATTATTGGTCTGCCCATTTTCTTAAGAACATTTATATCTTCTTTAGTCTGACAGCGAGCAATTATGTTTCCTTTTTGATCAAAGCAACTGTAGTAAGTCATTTTATTAAATGCAATTTAAAGTTTATGGTTGATTTCAGTTGGAGCAACGCAACCGACTCATGACAACCATGTTTTTAATCTAAGTCAGCAATAGATTTAAATGGCTAAAAAAACATACCTCTTTCCGTACCAATATGTTCATCAAACCGCACACATTAGATACGCAGTGTTTTGTTCAAATCAATTAGAACAAAGAGGTAGTTAAATGAATATACAAAGGAGAATTTATGAGTGGAGATTTTGAGACTCTTGAAATTAATCAACCAAAAATTAAATATTTAAAACCAGAAGATAATACAGAATGGTTAGACAAATTAATTAATAATATTGAGGACATGAAGAATAAGATATCAAAAGATTCTTAGAAATTTAAGAAAGAAACTTTTTTATTTGATCTTTAGTTTGAATGAAAAGAAATTAAAAAAAGATTTTAAATTTTGTATTTAAGGTAACCGCTTTTTTGTGAGCATTATTCAGAATAAGAGTCCGACTATTTTTTTATGCAAAAAAATTTAGATGAAAATTCTTATGAAAAAAGAATTGAAAATATAGAAAAAGGAAAGACTTATTTAAAAAGTAATGGATTTTTTAAATCAAAATCTAATCTATTCGAAGACATACAAAGATTTATCTATAAAAGGTAATTAAAAAAATATTTTTTACTTTTGATTAATTAAATCTCTCCATAAGCAAGCCATCACATAAAAGAAAGAAAGACTTGAAAAGGTAAAGAGAAAAAAAGAATGGGTCAATTTTCTATAACTAAATTAGACCAAATAATCCTGCAGTAAAACCAACAGCCGAAAAGAATGTGAACTCAATCAAATCTCTTGGGGCAGAGTTCATAAATAAACCGATTTGAGTCATGATTTTATGACTTGAGAGAATTTTTTAAATCAAACTTTTCAGCTTTTTCAATTTGACACTCAGTATCATCTTCAGCACATTTGATTTCAGCTTTTTTGTTCATGTGGCTACTACAACCGCCTGCTATAACTGGTAAACCAGTCGTAGCCGTAAAACCAGTTAAACATGCAAAAGCTATATAAGGAAAAAGTCTTTTCATTTAATTGTTACTTAATGTAAACTTATTATGTTACATAAAAAGCTCAAGTGTGAGTAGCTGATAATTGGCGTGCACCCTATACCAATCATCTAAAGTGATTTAGCAAGCCTATGAGTTTTATATTTATCTGAGTATTTTTACTTATATGTTGAGTTGAAGACTTTAAATAATTAATGTTTGTTTTGGGTTTATATATAAGTCATGGATAAAGAACATCTAATTGATTTAATATCTAATAGCATTATTTCTGAGATTAAAGATCTCGAAATTAATGAGGAAAAATTGATTGCAAATAATTATTTAAATAATCTGAATTTAAATCAGCTTAGAATAATTTCTAAAGAATTTATTTTGTAATTTTTATTGAATATTTATTTAAATAAATGAGATTTTCTTTACTATCATTTGAATTTTAATAAGTTAATACCTTTTAATATGAATGATTCAGAAGAATTTAAACCTAGCCTTAAACAAATAAATGAGGATATCAGACCTACATGGGAAGATATCAAAAAACAATCAGAAGTTTTAGTTAACAAACTTGGTTGCCCTAGATCATTTGTAGGAGGGATGCTTCATGCAATAGCAAGCGACTTCTCTGATATGAAAACTTGGGAATAAATGAAAAACTTATTACTTACACCGCTTTTCAAACTATTCAAAAAAAGCACTTTCCTCTTATCACTAAATCAAAACTCGTGCCCTGTTTTAGATGCTGAAGACATAAAAAAGCAAGAACAGAAAGAAGCTATTGAAAGGTTGTACCCGTAAACTTTTAACAGAAATATATCAGATCATATATACGATGCAGCATGGTCCTATGCACCCCCATGCCACCCATTACTTTCCTAAATAGGAACTTTGATGGATAATAAATTCATATCTGAAAAGTTATTCACACTTTATTCAAACCTATATTTTCGCCGAGATCCCATGGTACAACAGGAACCTAGCTACTGGCTAATGAAGTGGGTACTTGATGCTAAAAACTAAAGCCTTCCAAATCCCTTAATTCTTTTTTCTGTTTTATATCCTGCTTGTACGAATTGAGTATTATCAGTCCCGACATCATAAAGAGTATAATTTTTTCCTGCCCCAATACCAATAACAGCTTTTTGAGGAACTTTCTGCTCTTTCTTACGATTTCCATTTAAATCTTCTACTTCAGAATTAACAATCCCCTCTGTCAATTCCAAGTGAAACTGTTGTTTACTTCTTGCAGTAAATAATCTGTTTACCTGAAGACGTGTAAGTCTATCAAGGAGTGTCAGTGGCGGCGTATCTAGTGTTAAATTTTCGCCAACATCTTTTGAGCTTCCGTGAATCAAACCACAATCAAGTTCAACAAATCCAAATTGAAGTGCTGCTATCCAATCAAGAAATGATTTGTCTACAGCATTCGTAAGAGACTTAACTACTTCTTCACCCTTACTTATTCTCAAAGCTTCAGCTCTTTGATCACCACGGTAACCACTTTCCAAGAGGATTTGTTCTTCCCACCAACCATATATGCACCATGGTTGTAAATCATTACTTTTTGGATTAATTAACCTATGGAGAAGCCTATTACAGTTTTTTTCAGGACCTATCATATCCCCCAAAACAAAAAGAGTTATATTACCAGGAGTTTTTTTTAAGTCTTTTTGAATAAGTTCATAAGTATCTAGATCCCCTTTAAGACCACTTACGAGTGCCCAGCGTTCTATCATCTTTCACAAACATGAGATGCATCTTCAGCTTGTTCTGCAAATTCGAATCCATTTTTTAAACGCCATGCAAAAATCGGAGGAAGACCGGCATCTATTATTGCTTTACAAGTAAGTTCAATATCATATTCCACTTCTCTAATTTTTACTTCATTAGTGACATCGTTATAAACAACATAAGTAGCTTTAGTTCCTCCATGTCTTGGCTCTCCAACTGAACCTGCATTTACTATTCTTCGCATCGGCAATTGAATTTCTTTTTCTTGAGTATCTTTGGGAACAGCATTTTTGATCTTTACAGCAATTGAACCATCTGCTAATTCGCGAATATAAGGTTGGTGAGTATGACCACAAAATAGAATCTCTGCTCTGGCATTTTCAACTCTCTCAAGAGCTGCGAATGCATCCATATCGGGTAGAAGATATTCATGTTGACTATTAGGACTACCATGAACAAAAAGACACTTATCTTTACGTATTGAGTAGGGTAGATTAGCTAGATAATCCTTATTTTCTGTAGTTAATTTATCTGTAGTCCATTGATGAGCAAAATGACCTCTTTTTTCAGCAAGCTGAGAAGGATAACTACAATCGCAAGCATCTAATCCATCAACAACGTCTTCGTCCCAACATCCCTGACAAGTAGGAATTTCTTTATCTCTTATTAACTCAATAACCTCATTAGGTTGAGGACCATAACCCACTAGATCTCCAAGACAGGTAATATTTGTAATTCCTTGGAGTTCAATATCTTTTAAGACAGCCTCTACTGCAGGTAGATTTGCATGTAAACATGAGATGACAGCTTGATTCATTTTTAAGTTAACGGCGAGCAGTTTGTAATTGTGAATTTCTAAGTGAAGTTTGATGATGATCTAGTACAGCATCATTAAGAAGGCAATTATGAATCGTTGCTTTTATTGACTCGAAGTTTAAATTTTTCCCTTGTATAACAATTTCAGAACATCTTTCTGGTCTTCCATTAAGAGGGGCAACTTGGTTTAATGTTTGATATTGAGATCCTTGCTGACTGACTATCCAATTAAACAAGATGTAACGCCCATCAGGTAAGTTCATTAATGCTTTTGCTCTATATACATCCCCATAAGCACCATTAACTAATTCAAACCAAAAAGTATTCAAGCTTGCAGGATCCCAAATATGCTTTTGAAGATCAAGGCTTATTGATTCAATTTCTCTAAAATCTAAAGTATCTTTAATTGATAATTCTGGATCTCTACCAAAATGAAGATATCTATTTGGCTGGAGATTATATTTTTCAAGTTCATTAATAATTCTCAGATCAACTCCATTAATACCCTGAGATTTAGGTGTAAAAAATTGTGGAAATTCAATAATAATTAAAATGTTTTCTTTATCTTTCTCTGATATTGAGTTTGAAATAGATAAGTCTAATAAGTTAGGAATTTGATCTTTCAAAAAAGCAAAATCAATTTTTGAATTTATTGCTTGCTCTAAATTAATTTCGGAATATCCTCCTAGACGTAAGTAACCACAATTACCAGAATAATTCTTAAAAGTATTTAGTATCCAATTTGTCTTACCGCATCCTGGCGAACCTGATATTAAACAGACTTGACTCATAAAAAAATACTACCTAATGTATAAAATTTACACCAATATGAAAATGAAAATCATTTCTGTTTTCGATTTTAAATATTTATTTTTTGATTTAAGTGATAAAAACATTAATATTTAGAGAATTAATTACTCCATACCAACCATCACTTTCCTAAATAGATAATTTGATGGATAATTAACCTAGATTTGAACGTTTTTAATATTCTGTTCACACACCGTTCACACATTGTAATTTTCTTCTAAATCATTGATATGACTGAAATAAACTACTGGCTAATGAAGAGTGAGCCTGATGCTTACAGCATAGATACTTTAAAAAATGACGGTGTAACTTTATGGGATGGAATAAGAAATTATCAGGCTCGAAATTTTATGAGAAAAATGAATAAAGGAGATAAAGTTTTTTTCTATCATTCGAATTGTAAACCCCCAGGTATTGTGGGACTTATGGAGGTTATAGATCTAAATATTGTTGACCCTACTCAATTTGATCAAGATTCAAAATATTTTGATCCAAAATCGAAACCTGATAATCCTAGATGGGATTGCGTAAAAGTAAAATACATTTCTAAATCAAAAAAGATTTTAAGTTTACCTGAATTAAAGATTTTATTTAATGAGGATGAGTTATTAGTAGTAAAAAAAGGAAATAGGTTATCTATATTACCTGTCAGAAATAATATTGCAAAGATACTACTAGAAAAAAT
>QCBP01000006.1 GCA_003279055.1 Prochlorococcus sp. AG-347-I21
AATGAGAGTAGGTTTATCAGCACTTACGATGGCTGAACATTTTAGAGATGTAAATAAACAAGACGTCTTGTTATTTGTTGATAACATTTTTAGATTTGTTCAAGCTGGCTCCGAAGTTTCAGCTTTACTCGGAAGAATGCCTTCAGCTGTTGGATACCAACCAACTCTAGGGACTGATGTTGGTGAATTACAAGAAAGAATTACATCTACATTAGAAGGTTCAATCACTTCCATTCAGGCTGTTTATGTACCTGCAGATGACCTTACTGATCCTGCGCCAGCGACAACTTTTGCCCATTTAGATGCAACAACTGTACTAGCAAGAGCTCTTGCAGCTAAGGGGATTTACCCAGCGGTTGACCCATTAGACTCAACAAGCACTATGCTTCAACCATCCGTAGTTGGGGATGAACATTACAAAACTGCAAGAGCTGTTCAATCAACTTTGCAAAGATACAAAGAATTACAAGACATTATTGCAATTCTTGGTTTAGATGAACTCTCTGAAGAAGATAGATTAACAGTTGACAGAGCAAGGAAAATTGAAAAATTCCTTTCACAACCTTTTTTCGTTGCAGAAATATTTACAGGAATGTCTGGTAAATATGTAAAATTAGAGGACACAATTGCTGGTTTCAATATGATTTTGTCAGGTGAATTAGATCATTTGCCAGAACAGGCATTTTACTTGGTTGGTAATATTGATGAAGTTAAAGCAAAGGCTGAAAAAATAAAATCAGAAAAATAAATATATAAATTTATAAATATTATTAAACCCAAAATAATTTTAAATTAATGGCAATTTCTCTCAAAGTTTTAGCTCCTAATAAAAATGTTTATCAAGGCGAAGCAGAAGAAGTAATTCTTCCTAGTACCACTGGTCAACTAGGTGTATTGCCTGGACATATTTCCCTAGTTACAGCCATTGATATTGGTGTTTTAAGGCTAAGAATGAATTCTCAGTGGAAATCAATAGCTTTAATGGGTGGCTTCGCTGAAATTGAATCAGATGAAGTCATAGTTTTAGTAAACAATGCAGAAATCGGATCTGAAATTGATGTTCAAAATGCTGAACAAGATCTAAAAGAAGCAAAATTAGCAATTAGTAAATTCTCTGAAAACGAAAAAAATCCAGAGAAAATCAAGGCACTTAATGAAATTTCTAAGGCCGAAGCAAGGATTCAAGCTGCAAAGAACTAACTTCTAAGCAGTTCCACAAAAGGTTACCTCGGGAAACTTTAATTTGGCTTCTTCTAATTTTTTTGTCTTACCCTCTTCTTGCCAATAATTTATTACTTCTGTAGCCTTATTTAATATTTCAACTCTTTCATTATCTGTAATCCAACCTTTATTCTCTAGTTCACTTTTTAATTTTTCCCAGGCATCTTCTCTTGGCCAAAAATAGTAAGCAGTAAGAGGACTCGGACCTCCACCTACTATTTGATCAACAGCCAAAGCGACATTATCAGGTAACCACAAAACTTTAATGATGAACCTTCCCTCGTCAGGTTTAGGGGTATATCCAGTAGGAACTCCATCTTCGTCGATTGTTGCAGCTGCTAATACAGCTGTGGCTCCCATCATGCCCGAATTCGGAGAAGAATTTTTAGCTTTTGGTAGATCGCTGTTTTTTTCATTTTTTTCTGTTGAATTTTGATTTAACTTATCTGATGAGGTCATTCACTAAATTTATAATCATTAAATAATTTATCAGTTTATGGTTACATTTTGATTGAATTATTCAAAATCTCTTGATTTTAGTTATTGATTCTTTTAAAAAAAGCTTTTTTATCTATCATGAGAAACTTGATAAAAATCATAAATTGTAGCCTCCAATGAATCCCAGAGATCTTTTGGGATATCGTTTTCTTCTGCAAACATTCCAAGCTGACTAGCTAAGCCTCTTGCTTGGGAGAGTTTCGTGTCATATGTATCCGTCATAATCATTTTGTAAAATTAGCTTTATAAAAAAATAAATCTAATAACTGGATAAGTCAAATATTAAAATTCTAAATCAGAAATTTCTTTCAGTGCGGCAATACTTAAAACTTCTGGGTTTGAATCGTTGACTAAAACATCATCTTCAATTCTTATACCAATGCCTTTCCATTTTTCATCAATTTTCGGTTGTCCCTCAGGGACTGGGATCCTGTCACTTATATAAATACCAGGCTCTACCGTAAGAATCATCCCATTTTGCAAAAGGACTTCATAATCTCCCATTCTGTATGCTCCAACATCATGAACATCTAAGCCCAGCCAATGTCCAGTTCTATGCATATAAAGATGTTTATATAATTGATTCTCTATTATCTCTTCAGTACTGCCAGACAATAAACCAATTTCTTTTAATCCTTCTATTAAAATTGTTAAAGCTACATTATGAATAGTACTGGAATTTGATCCGGTTACTGCGCTTTTAATCGCAGTTTTCTGAGCACTCAATACAATTTCATAGATAGCTTTTTGCTCATAAGAAAATTTACCGCTTATTGGAATAGTTCTTGTTATGTCTCCGTTGTAATAATCAGTTAATGAGCAGCCAGCATCTACCAATAATAAATCTCCCTTTTTCAAGGGAGAGTTATTTGACGTGTAATGCAATATACATGCATTATCACCTCCAGCAACAATAGAATTATAGGCAGGGCCTCTGGCCCCTTTTTCCAAAAAGAATCCCTCTAAAAGACCCTGAATTTGTCTTTCATTTTTTTTAGATGAAATAAATTCTCTAACTAGTTCATGAGCTTCTGCTGAAATTTGTATGGCTTCTCTCATTCTGTTGATTTCAAATTCACTCTTTATTAATCTCATTTCATTTAAATAAATTTCTGGAGATTTAATAGAATTTGCACCAAATCCCAATCTTGAACGACTTTCAAGTTGTTGTGAAAATATCTCTAAAACTATTTTCTCAATTAGTGGATGCTTACCTATTGAAAAAACAAGTTCATCAGAGCCATTTATATATCCTGGGAGTAAATCTTTTAATTCATCTATAGAATGAGCCTTATCAGCCTTAAATTCTTGTTCAGCGCCTTCTAACCCCCACCTAAAGCCATGCCAAACTTCGCTAATGATGTCCTTAGGAGCAACAAACAAAATAAATCTCTCTCCTTTTGGCTTGTGCGATAAGAAAAGAGCAATTGCATCCGGCTCATCAAAACCAGTTAAATACCAAAAATTGCTATCTTGTCTAAAAGGATACTCGCAATCTGCATGATGTTTTACGAGATTAGCACCTGGGATAATAGCAGCTTTTCCATTTAATTTATCTAAAAAAATTTCTCTTCTTTTTTCAAATACTTTATTGTTAGGTTTAAACATAAATTGTGTATTGGCGTGTTTATAAAAAAAATGGAAGAATAAATTAAAACAGATTTAATTTCTAATCTATCTTAATGGAACCGAGTGTTTACGTTTTAATTTTACTAATAATTATCATTTTAATTGGGTCAGCATGTTGTTCTGGTGTAGAAGCTGCTTTTTTGGCTGTAAATTCAATTAGGATTTTAGAAATAGCTTCAAGACAGAAGCCTAAAAGTTCTGCGAATCAACTTCTTAAACTAAGAAAACATCTAGGAAGGACATTAACTGTAATTACAATTACTAATAATGGATTTAACATAATTGGAAGTCTTATTTTAGGAGTATATGGAGCATTAGTAATTAATAATAGTTATGGCTTGACCCTATTTTCAATTGCCTTTTATATACTAGTTGTCTTAGTTGGAGAAGTACTTCCCAAGGCTCTTGGCACAAGATTCTCAGTACAAATAGCATTATTATCTGTTCCAATCCTTCGAATCCTAAATACCTTAATGAGGCCATTTTTAATATTAATAGAGCAAATATTTCCAGTTATTACTGCAGAAAATGAAATTTCAACTGACGAAGAAGAAATTAGACAAATGGCAAAAATTGGTAGTCAGAAAGGTTTGATAGAAGCTGATGAGGCAGCGATGATATTTAAAGTCTTTCAATTAAATGATTTAAAAGCTAAAGATTTAATGATTCCTAGAGTATCTGCACCTTGTCTTGATGGATCTTCTAATCTTGATGAAATTTCAGAACTTATAATGTCGGACAACTCACCATGGTGGGTCATTTTGGGAGATAAAGTTGACAAAATACAAGGGGTGGTTAAACGTGAGAATATGTTAAGAGAATTAATTAACGGGGAAAATAGGAAATTATTATCAGACATCTGCGAACCTGTTGACTACATTCCCGAAATGATTAAGGCAGATCAATTACTCACAAGATTTGACAAGAACCACAAAGGAGTGAAAGTAGTAGTAGATGAATTTGGAGGATTCGTGGGAATTATTGGCGCAGAGGCTGTTTTATCTGTACTAGCTGGTTGGTGGAAAAAATAAGTTATGAAAGAGTTGAAAATCAACAAAAAGTATTTACTTTTAAAAAATTGGTGGGAGAACATAGAACTTACCAACTATGAAAAAAGTTTCTTTAATAGCGAAATAATTTCCTTTAATCAGCAACTGTTTAGGTTCAAAGAAAAACAAATAAGAATTGGAGTATATGGTAAATCAGGCGTAGGAAAATCTTCCTTTTTAAATTCTTTATTAGAAAAGGATATATTCAAAACAAATATTATCAACGGGACCACTAGAGAAATACAATCGGAATTTTGGACTCTAAAAGATCAAACACTAAATATAGAATTATTAGATTCTCCAGGATTTGATTTTTGCAATATTAAATTCTCAGATAAAGTTTACTCTTGCATAAATGATTCGGATCTTGTTTTATTTTTAGTTTCGGGAGATGTAAATAGAAATGAATTAAACAAAATCAGCTCCTTAATTAAAGATGGGAAAAAAATAATTATAATTTTGAATAAAATCGATCTTTTTAATAAAAATGACTTAAAAGAAATAAAAGAAAATATCAAGTCTAAGCTTCCAAAAGACTTAAATATTCCAATAATTCTTAATAATGGAAAAAATCTTAAATATTATCTTACAAAAATAATAAATCAATATGGTGAGATATTTTTAACACTTAATTCACTGCAACTAGCTGACAAATTGTTTCTGAAGATAAAAGAGCAAAGATTGAAAAGAAGGCAGAAATTAGCACAATCAACTATTGGTAAATTTTCGACTATAAAGGCATCCGCAGTAGCTCTTAATCCTTTTATTTTATTTGATGTTGCTGGTAGTTTCGCACTTGATACTGCATTGATTAGAGAATTAAGTAAGATTTACGGCTTAAAGTTGAAAGGTGAATCTACAAGAAAAATATTTAAAAATATATCCATTAATAATTTATACTTGGGAGTCACTCAAGTCGGCGTCAATACCTCTCTCAACCTTATTAAAAAAGTGATTTTATTATCGGCACCTTTCACTAATGGGCTCTCATTATTACCCTATGGACCCATAGCAATTATTCAAGCAGCAATCGCAGTGCAATCTACAAAAATCCTTGGTAAATTAGCAGCAAAAGAGATATTTATAAGAAGCAAAGCTTCTTTTATGGACCCTGCTATTATGATCCAAAATATGACTTTTCATGACCCAGATATTTATAACCACATAAATATTTATTTTTCAAATAGAAATTTAAATAATAATTTTGTTAGTATTCTTCCTTAGAACTTAAATGGGAAAAAGTATTGCATTATTTGGTACCAGTGCAGATCCACCTACCATTGGACATAAAAAAATACTTGAAGAATTATCCAAAATATATACTTTTACAATTGGTTATGCTAGTAACAACCCAAACAAAAATCACAAAGAGGATATCTCAATTCGTAGCCATTTATTAAAAACTCTCATTGAAGATTTAAATAATCCTAAAATTTTATTTAATCAAAGTGTTAGTAGCCAATGGGCATTAGAGTCAATTAAAAAATGTAAAAAAATTTATGAATTAAATAATTTAGATTTTGTTATTGGGAGCGATTTAATTAAAGATATTTTCTACTGGAAAAATTTCAATAAAATTACTGATGAGGTTAGTTTTTTGGTAATTTTAAGAGAGGGATATCCTGTTGAATCAAGTACTCTAGAAATGTTAGAAACTTATAAAGTAAAATTTAAGATTTCAACCATAAAAATCCCAAAAATTTCAAGTTCCAAGCTCAGGTCAAATTTTAATTTTTCCAATTTACCCTCTTCATTAATAGATATTGTGAAAAAGAATAATTTATATGAATCCACTAAATTAGTTGAATGAAGTTTTTACTTGCTCAAATTAATCCAGTTGTTGGAGATTTAGAGGGTAATGCAAAAAAAATACTTTCTACTGCTTCGAAAGCTAGCTCAACTTCCGCTGATTTAGTTCTTACTCCAGAATTATCACTATGGGGATATCCAGCAAACGACCTACTTCTAAAAAAAAATTTAATCAAAAATCAATATCAAATTCTTGACCAATTAGCCTTAGATATTAATAAAAAATATGGAAACTTGAGTATCACAGTAGGTATAGCTGAGATAATAAATGATTCTTTTTTCCCAAATCTTTATAATTCTATTGCATTGCTTGAGCGAGGTGAGTGGAAAATAATTGCTCGTAAAATTATTCTTCCCACCTATGAAGTATTTGATGAGAAAAGATACTTTAGATCAGAAGAAAAAGTTTCCGTATTAACAAAAGAAATTAATAACAAAACTTGGCGACTTGGCTTTACTATATGTGAGGATTTATGGGTTAACAAAAATATAGAAGGTAGAGGAATTCATAAAAAGAATCCTATTTTTGATTTAAAGAAAAAAAAAGTTGATATTTTAGTGAATTTATCGGCCTCCCCATATACCTTCAAAAAGTTAGAGATAAGATCCAAAGTCTCCAGTTTTGCTGCTCAATATCTTCAAGTGCCGCTGATATATGTAAACCAGATTGGAGCAAATGATAATTTAATTTTTGATGGAAGTAGTTTTATTCTTGATAAGAATGGATCAAAAATTAAGGAATTAAAATCTTTTTCAGAAGACCTCTCGAGTTGGGACATTGAGCAAAGAAAACCTCAAAAAAATAAATTTGAAAGGTCTGAGATGTCATCAGTTTTTGATGCATTAGTACTTGGTGTTAGGGATTATGCTAAAAAATGCGGTTTTAAAACAGCATTAATTGGACTAAGTGGTGGCATTGATTCAGCATTAGTTTCAGCAATTGCGACAGCTGCTCTTGGCAGTAATAATATTTATTGCGTCTCAATGCCCTCTAAGTGGAGTTCATCTCATTCAAAGAGTGATGCGAAAGATTTAGCAAGGAGATTAAAGATAAATTTCAACAGTATCCCAATTGAAAATTTGATGAGCTCTTTTGAAGAATCTTTTATAAATACTATATCTTTCAAGATGGCTGAAATAACAAATCAAAATATTCAATCAAGAATAAGAGGAACGCTTCTTATGGCTTTAGCAAATCAAGAAAAGCATTTATTACTTTCAACAGGAAATAAATCAGAACTAGCTGTAGGATATTGCACACTTTATGGTGATATGAATGGGGGATTATCGGTAATTGGGGATTTATATAAAACTAATGTTTTTAAATTATGCAACTGGCTTGATAGTGAAGATTCAATTAATCATAGAAAATCATATATGTTAGATACTAGCGTAGATTTAATTGGAGAAAATATACGTACGAAAGCTCCAAGTGCCGAATTAGGTCCTGATCAATTAGATACTGATTCTCTCCCACCTTATTCTATTTTAGATAATATTCTTAAAGGAATTATTGAAGAGAAAAAAGATTTACTACAACTAGAAAAAGATGGTTATAAAAAAGATTTAATTTTAAATATTATTTCACTCATGAAAAAAGCGGAATTTAAAAGAAAGCAGGCTCCTCCAATCCTGAAACTAAGTAGTCAATCATTAGGAAGTGACTGGAGAGTACCCATAGCAATATCTTATTAATCACGATAAGAACACTGTTGGATTTTTTTTAAAGGCCGTTTAACTGAATCAAGGTTAATACCTTTTTTGATAGCAAGAATTATGCCTGCAGCTTCTAAATAATTATCCACTTCAAAAAGATTGGGATAATCATAAAAATCATTTGTTACTTTTAATGTATTTTGATTTTTTACAGAGATAATATTTAAACCTTTTTCAATCCCTGCCAGTACTGCTTCTCCACCTAGTGCCCCCTTAGGAACAACAATAGATTCAATCTGATCAGGGTGTAGTAAGTTTGATTCGTTTTTAGTGGGTAATTCAACAATGTCAGGTGCATTGCTTAACCCAATCAGTACTGAGGGTAAAAAGGTGAATCCTATTTCTTCTGCAGCTGCACGAGGATCTAAATTTTCATTCAATTCAATTGGGTTTAAAGCAGGTGCGTGAGCACAGGGAACTTTAAAAAATTTGCTAATTAAATGACTTATAACTGCTTCGACTCCAGAAATAGGATCAACCCCTTTCCCTTCTCGATAGATATTTGTTTCTAAAGAGTCTGAATCATCTGGAAATTTTGCCACAATTGCTATTGCCGTAACTCCTTTTTCTATTAAACATTTTCCAGCTTCAATAAGAGTATCAGGATTTTCAATTGTGCCTCCACTGATTTTTAAAGAATCAGAATCAATAACTACGTTTAATGGCTTTTTTGTAATCACATAAGAATGAACATTAATCCCTAAAGTAGAAACACATGCATCAGCAACTTGTAAATGTCTCACTAATATTTCTTTTTCAATGGCTGAATCAAAAATTATCCCAATTTTCTGTTGCTTTACCCTTTTTAAAGCGATTTCTCCTTTAGCAAGTCGGTCTAAACTATAACCCTCAACATAAAAAATATTTTTATCTTTTTCAGAAAGAGTTCCGCCATTCATAACATTTGGATGAGTAATTAAACATCCACTTGCCGATGCTAATAATTTAGCGGTAGGAAGTGCATCCCCAGCAAAACCTCCTACTTCACAACCAATACCAGTTGGAACAATGAATATTGTTGGTGAATTTTCCATTATTAAAAATTGTTCAATTTATATTTTTTAATTAGCTAAGACTGCTTTAATTTTAATTTTTTTTGTTCCAAAAGAGTCAATAGAATTTTGAATATCAACAATTGACCATCGAATTAAATCACCTTTTTTTTCTAAATTTGCAATGATAAATTGCCTTAAATTTTTTAATTTTATTGAAACTGGCCAATCTAAATAATAATCAACTGAACTTAATTTCATTTTTGATATTTACCAAATTGATCATTATATAAATCATCTTCGACTTCTTTACCAATAACAATATTCAAATCTGACTTGGGATATGCCACGCACAAAAGTGCAAAGCCCTTTTCCCTCAAATCATCATTTAATCCCATAGCATCTTCTTGATCTACAGATCCTTCCAATATCATGGATGCACAATCTGTACAAACTCCTGAACAACAACTACTTGGTAAATCTATTCCATTCATTTTTGCCGCTGAAATAATATCTTGATCTTCAGAACATAAAAAACTAAAAGTCTTTTGCTCAAATTGAACTTTGATATTGTATTCAGGCATATCCTAAATCTTATTACTAAACTGCTGAACCTCCTACAACTTCCAATATTTCTTGAGTAATAGCTGCTTGTCTAGCTTTGTTATAGGTTAGATTCAAAGTACTTGCTAATTCTTTAGCATTATCACTAGCATTATTCATCGCAGTCATCCTGCAAGCGAGTTCTGAAGCTGCCGATTCTTGAAGAGCTCTTAGTACCTGATTCTGTAAATATAATGGTAATAACGAATCTAATAGTTGATCAGGACTTTGTTCAAAAACAATATCTGATGGCAACTTATCTGAATCACTTGTTTCAATATTTGATTTTTCAACAAGTAACTTACTATCTTTTGTAGTCAACCTAAAAATTTCATCGTTTTCCTCAGCAATTCCTTGAGGATCAAGTGGCAATAGTGTTTGAACGACAGGAGCACAGCTAACTAAAGTGATGAATTTCGTATAAATAATTTCCACCCTATCAGAATTTTCTGAAAGAAATTCGGCTAAAATCTCATTTGTAACTCCTTCAGAATCCTTGACTGTGGGTACTTGTTCTAGTTCTTTGAAAGTACTTTTTATTACATATCTATCCTTTCTATTTTGAAAATATCCTATAGCTTTCTTCCCTACCAAAATTAAATTTGGCTGATACCCTTGTTTGACTAATTCTGCGTATCTTATTTCTACCTTTTTTATAATATTTGTATTGTAACCGCCGCATAAACCTCTATCCGCAGTTATACAAACCAAGGAGATACTCTTTACTTCTCTCTTGGACAATAGAGGAGAGTCTACAGCCTCAAATTGTACTCTTGATTGAATATTTTCTAAGACTCGTGCAAGTTTATCTGCAAAAGGTCTACTTTTAAGAACTTGATCTTGAGCTCTCCTAACTTTTGCAGCTGCAACAAGTCTCATGGCCTCCGTTATTTTTCTTGTATTTTTAACGGAAACGATTCGATCTCTAATCTCTTTAAGATTTGCCATGATATCTCCTAAATAAATTTAAACTGTGGCAAGCATTGATGATTTAACTTCATTTATCACCTCTTTTAGCGTCGCTTCTAATCCATCATTTAATTTCTTTTCTTTAAGAATCTCTTCTATAAATTCCGCTTTATTTAACTTTAGGTATTCCCTAAGTTCAGTTGCAAATTTAGTAACATCTTCAACAGGGACCTCATCAATAAGACCTTTAACTCCTGCATAAACAACTGCAACTTGTTCTGCAAGGTTTAGCGGAGAGAATTGAGGTTGCTTTAATAACTCTCTTAGTCTTTTGCCTCGTTCAAGTTGTTGCTGAGTTGCTTCATCAAGATCAGATGCAAATTGAGAAAAAGCAGCTAGTTCATCAAACTGTGCGAGTTCTAATTTTAGAGTTCCAGCAATTTTTTTAATTGCTTTTGTCTGAGCGGCTCCTCCAACACGGCTAACAGAAATACCAACATTAATAGCTGGTCTTAATCCTGAGTTGAATAAATCTGCACTCAAGAATATTTGTCCATCTGTAATAGAAATAACATTAGTTGGGATGTAAGCAGAAACGTCCCCTGCCTGAGTTTCAATAATTGGAAGAGCAGTCATAGAGCCCCCACCCATAGCATCAGAAAGTTTTGCTGCTCTTTCTAACAATCTACTGTGTAAGTAGAAAACATCTCCTGGATAAGCCTCTCTTCCTGGTGGTCTTTTTAAAAGAAGAGACATTTGTCTATAAGCCTGAGCTTGTTTCGTTAGATCATCATAAATAACAAGTGTTGCTTTACCCTGATACATAAAATGTTCAGCAATTGCTGCACCGGTATATGGTGCTAAGTACTGTAAAGCAGCTGGTTCTGAAGCTCCTGCACTAACTACGACTGTATAATCTAGGGCTCCTCTTTCTCTTAATACCTCTACGATGTTTGCTACTGATGCTGACTTCTGACCAATAGCTACGTACACACAAACTACGTCTTGACCTTTTTGGTTAATTATCGTATCGATAGCAATTGCAGATTTTCCAGTTTGTCTATCACCAATAATTAATTCTCTTTGACCTCTGCCAACAGGAATCATTGCATCAATAGATGTGATACCTGTTTGCATTGGTTCATGCACTGATCTTCTCTTGATTATTCCAGGAGCCATTTCTTCAATCAATCTAGTATCACTTGTTGGAATTTCCCCTTTCCCATCTATTGGTTGTCCAAGAGGGTTAACAACTCTCCCCTGCATTGCTTCACCAACTGGAACAGATGCAATTTTACCTGTGGACTTAACGTTACTTCCTTCTTGGACACCAAGTGCCTCTCCCATTAAAACAGCTCCAACATTATCATCTTCAAGATTTAAAGCTATACCTTCGGTACCATCTTCAAATTCCAATAACTCTCCTGCCATGACCTGATCCAAGCCATATATTCTTGCAATGCCATCACCGATTTGCAGAACAGTTCCTACATTGCTAACACTTACAGATTGGTCATAATCAGTTATTTGTTGTTTTAAGATTGAACTGATTTCATCAGGGCGTATAGATACCATGGATTTAAGAATTTAAGGTTGATTTAAAAGTTACTTGGAAAGGGATAAGCCAAGTTTTCTTATTTGTGAAGCAAGAGAAGCATCAATTACTTTTGATCCTACACTGGCGACGAAACCACCAATAAGAGATGGGTCGATTTTAGTTACAAGTTCTAATTTTTCAGTTCCAGCGATATTGATGATCTTTTTGGTAATTAAACCTTTCTGTTCATCAGTAAGCTCGACTGCAGAAGTAACAGTTGCCAAAGCAATATTACTATTTTCTCGGTAAATCTCTAAAAACCTATCAAGAATTGAAGTAAGGATTCCAATTCTTTGCCTATCGGCCAATAATTTTAAGAAATTCAATAAAGAAGAATTAACCTTTTTTGAAAAAATTTCATTAATGATTTTCTTCTTAGCATCTGTCTCTAAAATAGGAGAGGAAAGTGCCTTCTCCAGTTCAGGGGAATCATTTATTAATTCCAAGAGTTGTTTAACTTCAGAAACCATCTCTTCAGTTTGCGAATTTTCATTCACAACTTGAAGTAATGCCTCTGCGTATGGTGTAGTGACTGAATTTAAAAGTGGCATTAGTTCACCTCAATATTGTTAATTGATTGAGTTACCAAATTTTCTTGTGTTGTTTTATCAAGTCGATTTGGTAGAGAATCTAAAGCTTTCTTAATTGCCAGTTCTACAGCTTCTTTTCTAAGTTGAGAAATTGCTCTGGATGCTTCAGAGCTCTCATCAGAGATTGCACTTTGTTTAATTCGTGCCATCTCCTCTATAGCTTTTTTCTCACTTTCCATTCTGATTGACTCAGATCTTTTAAGGGAATCTGCTTTTATTTGAGAAGCTTTTTCTTCTGCTGAAGATAAATCTTTCTTCGCCTTTTCTAAAGCTTGAGTTGCATTTAGGAGTCGATCTTCAGCATCTTTTAATTCAAGAAGGATTCCTTCTCTCCTTTTTTGAAGCATTTTACCTAGGAAACCAGGCAAAAATTTATAAAGACCGAAAACTACTACAGCCCAATTAAGGATATTGGTTTCGAATAAATTGAAGTTCAATCCAAAACCTTCAGTAGCTAAAAGAGTTAAATTCATTTTTCTAGAATCAATCTATTAACAATAAGTTCGCTTAGATCATTAGCCTGTTTAGAAAGTTGATCACGAGCAGCAGACGTCTGACTTTCAATTTCTAGTCTTGCTTTTTCTTTTGAAGCATTTGCTTCATTGTTGGCAAGTTCTAGTGCTTCTTTATAAAGCTTGTCAGACTCATTCTCAGCTTCGCTCACAATTTTTTGGGCTTCTGTACGAGCACTTTGAAGCTGAGTTAATAAATCAGCTTCTAATTTTTTAACCTCAGAAAGTTTATTTTTGGCCTCAATAATATTATTACTTACAAACTTTTCTCTTTTTTCTACAACATTGCCAACAGGCTTAAAAAAGAGAGAATTTAATATGTAAGTAAGCGCAACTACTTGTATCGCCATGAGTGGCAAAGTGGCATTTATGTCAAATAATCCACCTTCTGTAGCACCAAAAAAATTAAAGGCCAACATATGATTCAGTTGAAGTTAAAAAATTAAATTTAAATATTGCTAATAAGGATTAGAAGCAATATTAACTTTTAGGAAAAAGGATTCGCAAAAAGTAGTACCAAAGCCACAACTAATCCGTAAATTGTTAATGACTCCATGAAAGCGAAAGATAAAAGAAGAGTTCCTCTGATTTTACCTTCAGCTTCTGGTTGACGGGCAATACCCTCAACAGCACCTTGAGCTGCGTTACCTTGTCCAAGACCTGGGCCAATAGCACCTAGACCAACTGCTAAACCAGCAGCTACAACTGATGCAGCGGAAGTAATCGAATCCATAATTTTGAAATAAAGAGCTTAATACTTGTGATAATCTTTGTTGTCATACACGCTTGGACATTCTTTCTTTAAGAATGGGTCTGATATATTCAGACCTACGCGATTAGATATTTTGCCAGATTACAGACTCTTTGTAAAAGCGTCTGAATATATTCGAAGACAGCTAATGATGTTCTTCAACAGCTTCTCCTATGTAATAGGCCGCCAAAGTTGCGAAAATCAACGCCTGAATTGCACTAGTAAACAATCCTAGAAACATAACAGGTATTGGGAGAATTAGCGGAACTAAAAAGACTAGAACACCAACAACAAGTTCATCAGCCAAAATATTTCCAAATAGCCTGAAAGAGAGTGATAAAGGTTTTGTAAAATCCTCTAGAATTTTGAAAGGAAGCATAATCGGAGTTGGGTGAACATAGTATTCGAAGTATCTCCAACCCTTATTGCTTAAACCTGCATAGAAATAAGAAAGTGAAACCAATAAAGCCAAGGCTATAGTTGTATTGATATCAGCAGTAGGTGCTCCTAATTCTCCACTTGGTAACTTAATCAATCTCCAAGGAATTAAAGCCCCTCCCCAATTACTAACAAAGACGAATAAAAATAAAGTACCTATAAATGGCATCCAATCTCTATAAACTTTTTCACCTATTTGCGTCCTAGCAAGATCTCTTATGTAATCCCATAGGAACTCAAGCAAGTTTTGAAGACCTTTAGGATCATTTTCCATCTTTTTAGTTCCTAAAGAAATAAAAACTAATAACGCTCCTAATAAAATCCAAGATGTTAAAAATACCTGCCCATGTAATCTGATATTTCCAATTTGCCAATAAAGATGTTGACCAACTTCTAATGCTGCAAAATTTGTTAGCAAGGAATTAAAAAACATTTGTTTTGAATAAAAAAAATTTACTTAAGAACGTGAAAAAAAAAGAATGAGTGAAGGCTTATAAATGAAAAAACCTATCATTGCAGGAAAAATATCCAAAGATCCTAGCTTGCTCGCAAAAATAAAGAGGCAAACTGGAACTAATAGTTGCAATTTTGATACACCTGATGATTCTTTACCAAGTTTCCCTATGCTTTTGGCAAGCAAACGTAGGTAAAAAATACCGGCTATTGCACCTATAAAAATACTAAAACCAAAACTAAATCCTAGAAAAATTCCAGTTATTGAAGCTAATAAAATAGAAACAATAAAAGTAATTCCAAAAATTGTTAATTGCAATTTTGTGTATTCATCATTTTGAGAAAGCAAATTATCTATTTGATTGGCAATGCCAGATTTACTTTCTTTGATGATCGAATTATTCAGGGATCGAGGAAGTTGAACATTCTCATTAGAGGGATGCTCAAGTTTTTTTCTATTTGAGTTCACTGATGTGAACATATTTTAGAACCCTCTCTAAATTGCTTGAAGTAAGTATATAAACTCACGGAATCTATCACGGAGAGGTGCCCTTTAGCTAGTTTTTTTTTATAAAAAATTAATTCTTAAGATTTATGATGAATCTGTAGTCCTTTTTTTACTTTATTCTTAAAAAATAAAATTTATGAAAAGTCATCTTTTTTTTTGATTTAACACTTTAAAACGTTAATAGAAGACTTGGCAAAATCTCAATTAAACGTCTCAATAGTACATATACATCTAAAAAATTGGAGATCAGTCAAGAAAAAATAAAATACAAAAGAATTTCCAAAAGAAAAAAAACCTTTAGTTCTAATTACAAAAAAAATCTAAGCAATTTAACAGAGTATATATTTCCCTTACCTTGGACGATATGGCCTTATGAGGCAAAAATCCTCGTTGTTCTCATAGGAATTTGGTCAATATTAGGAATATGCATTCTTGGATCATCAAGTTGGTGGGTGGCTAGTAGGGAAATGGGAAATTGGGCTTACTTCTTAAAAAAACAAATTATTTGGACAATTCCAGGAATTGGTCTATTTTATTCTGTTCTGAATACAAACATTAGAAATCTTTTAAAGTTTTCAAAAATTATTTTTTTTATTTTATTTTTTCTAATTTTACTAACCAATATTACTGGAATTACAGTGAACGGATCTTCAAGATGGCTAGTACTAGGCAATTTACGTCTACAGCCATCTGAATTAATTAAGCCTTTTCTAATTCTAGAAGCTTCTAACCTTTTCGCTCATTGGAACTTGATTAAGAATGATAAAAAATTAATTTCAATATTATCTTTTGGATTATTAATTTTATTAATACTAAAGCAGCCTAATTTAAGTACTGCATCATTAACTGGAATTCTTTTTTGGGTAATGGGTTTATGTGGAGGCGTAAAACTAAGTTCTCTCTGCTCATTTGCCTCATTAGGATTTATTACTGGATGTATTAGTATCCTCAATAACGAATATCAAAAACTTAGAGTTACTTCATTTATTAATCCTTGGAAAGATCAACAGGAAAGTGGATTTCAATTGGTTCAAAGTTTATTAGCAATAGGTTCAGGTGGTCTATTCGGTCAAGGTTTTGGTTTGTCTATACAAAAATTACAGTACCTACCTTTTATGTACACAGATTTTATTTTTGCCATTTTTGCTGAAGAATTTGGTTTGTTAGGGTGTACTCTATTCCTAGGTTTTCTAGCAGTTTTCTCTTATATAACTGTAAGAATTGCTCTAAAGTGCAGGAACAACTATACAAAATTAGTTTCTATTGGATGTGGTGTATTGTTGATAGGTCAATCAATAATGCATATTGCTGTAGTAACAGGCTCTATGCCTACTACTGGTTTACCATTACCTTTCATTAGTTATGGTGGGAATTCATTAATCGCATCATTTTTTATTGCAGGGATGTTACTGAGATGTTCATTAGAATCTACAGGCTTCATAGGTATGATTAGTACACGAAAGACTCTTAATTAGTTAGAATTTATAAGATTTAAGTCAAACTATCGAATCATTTAATTTAGTTATTTCAGAATTATCTCAAAAGGGTAATCTTCTTATGCAGAGTGGCCTTGATAACCCTGGACCATTTACTATATTTTTGGTTTTCAGCGCAGGACTTTTAACAAGTCTTGGCCCATGCTCATTATCATTACTACCAATCACTATTGCTTATATAGGAGGAACAGAGAAAAATAAATTTAAACTTATTAGTTTTTCAGGAGGAGTCGTTTTTTCACTCGTTGCGCTTGGTGCTGCCAGTGGATTCTTAGGTAGGATATATGGGCAAATCCCTTCTTTTTACACTTCGATTGTTGCCTTGATAGCAATAATAATGGGTTTAAATTTGCTAGGTATTCTAAAGTTTCAGTTCCCGAATGGGCCTGATATAAAAATAATTGAAGATAAAATACCAACATTTATAGCACCTTTTGCTATCGGGGGAACTTTTGGACTAGCTTCTTCACCTTGCATTACTCCTGTTTTAGCAACTCTTCTAGCTTGGGTATCGCAAGCTAAAAATCCAACAATATCTATTATTTTTTTATTTTTCTTTGGGATAGGCCAAGTAACCCCATTAATCGTTGCAGGAGCTACTGCAGAAAACTTAAAACAATTTTTAGCGCTTAGAAAATTTAGTCAAATAATTCCAACTTTAAGTGGGATATTTTTAGTTTCCCTAGGGTTATTAAATTTATTATCAAATTGGATTTGAATGATTATTTTTAAGAATCTAATATTAAAAATATCAAGTTTAAGATTCGCCATATCACTGATAATTCTCATAGCTATTACAAGCGGCATAGGGACTTTTATACCTCAAGGTAGTAGCAATAAATTTTATATTGATAATTTCGATAGCGCTCCCATTTTTGGAATTTTAGATGGAGAAAAAGTCTTAAAACTTCAATTGGATCACATATATACAAGCTTTTGGTTTTTATTTGCTTTAATTCTTCTTTGCATTTCTCTAGCAGCTTGTAGTTTCAGGAGGCAAATCCCTTCATTAAAAGCTTCATTAAAATGGATTGAATACAACAGCGAAAAAAAATTTAGCAAACTGCAACTAACTACAAGTCATCCAATCAATCAAGATGGAGAACATATATCAAAATTAGATTTATTACTTAAAAAAAGAGGATGGAAAACATACAGATTTAAAAGTCATATTTCTGCAAGAAGGGGTTTAATTGGAAAAATCGGTCCTTTAGTTGTACATATCGGATTAATAGTCTTACTTATTGGTTCAGCGTATGGAAGTTTTACAAGTCAAACAAAAGAACAATATTTACTGCCTGGAGAAAGTTTGGATCTTGTTAATGAGAGCACAAATTCAAAAGCCAATGTAAAATTAGTGGATTTTTCTATAGAACGAGAAAGTGATGGTGTACCCAAACAGTTCATTTCAAAATTAAATTTTTCTTCTGAAGATCTAAATCTAAATGAAATAAAAACCACCAAAGTTAATCACCCAATAAGGTTTAAAGGATTAACTATTTATCAAGCAGATTGGGCAATATCAAATGTTGTTTTGGAAATAGATAATATCCTTTATCAATTACAATTAAAGGAAATTCCCGAAATCGGCAATCAAGTTTGGGGAGTTTTAGTTGAATTAGGATCAGAAACTAAAAAAAATTTCCTTTTAACAATAGATAATGAAAATGGTCCACTTAAAATTTCCAATACAGAAAATTTTTCCGGGAATAATCTTTATATCAATGACAATCCTTTAGAAATTAACTCTTCAAAAGTATCTCTGCAAAAAATAATCCCCAGCAGTGGGTTAATAATTAAAAATGATCCGTCTATACCGTTTATTTACTTTTCTTTTATTTTAATAATTTTTGGAACAATAATAAGTCTTATACCAACAAACCAATTATGGATTCTTGTAAATAACGAATCACAAAAGCTATTCATTGGAGGTCTTAGCAATAAAAATCTAGTTGGTTTTAAAAAAGAATTTTATAAATTATCAGAGGAAATAAAACATTTTTAAATTTTTTTCTGTCCGTTAAAAATATCTAACTGCATAGAAACATTCCCTCTAGGGTTAAATGCAGCATTTAAATGTATCCAGTGAGGAGAGCCCTCATTCACTAAATCATCCATAATTCTATTAACAACTTCCTCATGTGAAATCTTTATATCTCTAAAATTGTTAATATAAAGTTTTAAAGACTTCAACTCATAGACTCTCAAATTAGGTTGATAAATAATATTTAGCTTGGCAAAATCTGGATAACCAGAAAAAGGGCACTTACATGTAAATTCAGGTAACTGAATAGAAATTTCATAAATTCTTTTCTTATTTGGATTATCGAAACAAATTATTTTTGATTCTTCAATAATTCTTTCACCATAAAGTGGTCTTTGCGTCGAATCACTTAATTTATTTGTACTCATTTTTAGTAGAACTTATTTACTAAACCTATATAAAAAGATAAAAATCTGCAAAAATCTAAACAAGCTTAATTATTACAATTGAATGAATCAAAAGCTGTTAAATCTTATTTTTGTATCATATATAACATTCATAATGTCGGTTAAAAGGGTTATATGTGTTTAGTCTAATGAAAAATTAATGGACATTTGTTTGATAACTATCGATAAGAATTTAAATAAATCTCTTCAACCAAAAAGCGCAATTGGAATGTTATGGCTTCAAACGCACTTTGAGAATAGTCAGTGGGAAGCGTTATCAAATAGTACAGTAATAATTTCTGAAAAAAATTCCCAATTATTAATTGAAGACGCCACTAATGCAGGTCTAGATATCAAATGTTTTTCTGATATTTCAATGCTGGATGTTTTCCCAAAAAACAACTAAAATAGGAATATTCAATCTTTAATCATGAAGAAAATTGAAGCAATCATACGCCCATTTAAACTGGAAGATGTAAAAATTGCATTAGTAAACTCAGGTATTGTTGGAATGACAGTTAGTGAAGTCAGAGGTTTTGGAAGGCAAAAAGGACAAGTTGAAAGATATAGAGGTTCCGAATTTACAGTTGAATTCCTCCAAAAACTCAAAGTAGAAGTTGTCGTAGAAGATGAAAAGGTTAATTCAGTCATAGATGCGATTGCTGAAGCAGCAAAAACAGGAGAGATTGGTGATGGGAAAATATTCATCACATCAATTGATTCAGTTGTGAGAATTAGAACTGGCGACAAAGATGAAGAAGCTCTTTAATTCAAAGAGTTTCTTTTACTAGATTTTGTATATATTCACTATTAATCCTTTTATTTGATTGACCTCCTAAGGTCATCCAAGCTAAATATTCATGATTTCCAGCGGGACCTACTAGTGGAGAAGCTATCAAATTCTTTATATTCCATTGGAAATTCTTAGCGGCATAAATAACAGACTCAATAGCCTCAGTATGGAATTTAGGATTGCGAACAACACCTCCTTTACTGACTTTATCTTTACCCACCTCAAATTGGGGTTTAATTAAAAATATCCCCTCAATACAATCACCTTCTAATAAATTACCAATAGATTTAAAAACTAACTTTAATGAAATAAAAGACAAATCAGCAACCACAAAATTTGGTAGTTCATTACTTCTAGATAAAAGATCATTAGGTTTTAAATTTCGAATATTAGTTCGTTCAAAAAGTATGACTTTTGGGTTATTTCTAATCTTCCATGCAGTCTGTCCATAACCAACATCTATCCCATAAACTAACCTTGCTCCTTTTTGCAATAAGCAATCAGTAAATCCCCCAGTAGAAATTCCTGCGTCAATACATATCTTATCTTTTACTTTAATTTCAAGTTTTTTAAATGCCTCTAATAATTTTTCGCCTCCCCTTGATACAAACATAGGTTCGGAATCAATAAAAAATTCAGATCCAATTAATACTTGTTGGCCAGGTTTATCCCATATTTTTCCATTGATATCTCTAACCTTGCCCGCAAGAATTAAAGCTTGAGCTTTTTGACGTGTTTCACATAAACCTTTATTTAATAGATAAAGATCTAATCTACTTTTTTTAATCATCTATTAATCAATAAAAAAAGACTGAATAATGAATTTCTACAAGATTAAGATCCAAATTCTTTAATACCTTCCAATTTTAAATTAGAACTCAAAAATTACCCATTCTTAACGAAAGGAATAAATTCAAACATTTTTATATTTAAGAGTTCTTAATTAGTCAGAAAATGTTACACAAGAAAATAATAATCAGTTAAATATGTTCAATGGCAAGTACATCTTTAAGGTATAGAGCAATAATTCGATTTTGGTTATAAAGTTTAAATTGATAATTAATAAAAATTGTGATCGAGCGTTACACATTACCCGAAATGGGGAAAATCTGGACTGATAGAGCAAAATTCCAAAGTTGGCTTAAGGTTGAAATAGCTGCATGTGAAGCAAATTTTTCTCTCGGAAAAATTCCTGAGAATTCTATGAAAGAGATACGTTCAAATGCAAAGTTTGATGAATCTAGAATTACAGAAATTGAAAAAGAAGTTAAACATGATGTCATAGCATTTCTTACAAGCGTTAATGAATTTGTAGGAGATTCTGGAAGATACATACATGTTGGTATGACCAGCAGTGATGTACTGGATACTGGCTTGTCTCTTCAATTAAAAGATTCTTGCGCATTGTTATTAAAAGAAATTGAGAACCTAGAAAATGTAGTCAGAGTATTAGCAAGGAAGCATAAAAATACACTAATGATTGGCAGATCTCATGCAATTCATGGGGAGCCAATTTCCTTCGGTTTTAAACTTGCTGGATGGTTAGCAGAAATAATAAGGAACAAAAAAAGATTGTTAACACTTAAAGAATCTGTAGCAATTGGACAAATAAGTGGTGCAATGGGAACTTACGCTAATACGAATCCCAAAGTAGAACAAATAACTTGTGATTTACTCGGCTTAAAACCAGATACAGCGAGTACACAGGTTATATCAAGAGACAGACATGCAGAATATGTTCAAACTATTGCACTAGTTGGCGCTTCCCTAGATAGATTCGCGACTGAAATAAGAAATTTACAAAGAACTGACGTTTTAGAAGTTGAGGAGGGCTTTACAAAAGGTCAAAAAGGAAGTTCTGCCATGCCTCATAAAAGAAATCCTATTCGAAGTGAAAGAGTAAGCGGTTTAGCAAGAATTTTGAGGAGTTACGTCTTAACAGCACTGGAAAATGTTCCACTTTGGCACGAAAGAGATATAAGCCATAGTTCAAATGAACGTATCATGTTACCTGACGTATCAATCTGTTTGCATTTTATGCTCAGGGAAATGAAAGATATAGTAAGCAATTTGGAAGTTTATCCAAAAAATATGCTCAAAAATTTAAATATATATGGTGGTGTAATCTTTAGTCAGAAAGTTTTACTTTTGCTTGTAAAGAAAGGCTTGTCTAGAGAAAAGGCTTATAGCCTAGTACAAAAAAATGCGCATCAGGCTTGGAATACTCAGAATGGGAATTTCAAACAAAATATAGAGAGAGATAATGAAATAATGAAGTTTATTGATCAAAGTGACTTAGAAGAATGTTTTAATCCTTCAATTCATCTCAATAATTTAAGTGTAATATGGGAGAAGTTAGGTATCTAGGATTACTGAAAATCTTATCTAAGATCAACCAGTGTTTTCAGAGAAATAATGACAAAAAACTTTAGGATAGAAAAAGATAGTATGGGAACAATAAAGGTTCCCATTAAAGCTTTGTGGGGAGCTCAAACACAAAGATCGATAATAAATTTTTCTATTGGAGAAGAATTAATTCCAATTGAGTTAATTTATTCACTCACCCTCATAAAAAAAGCTGCTTCAATTGCAAATTTCAATTTAGGGTTAATAGATAAAAGAAAAAAAGATTTGATTGTAGAGGCATGTACAGAAATACTTGATGGGCTTCATGATTCACAGTTTCCCTTAAAGGTTTGGCAAACAGGTAGTGGGACTCAAACAAATATGAATGTTAATGAGGTAATTTCAAATATTGCAGCATTAAAAACAAATTCAGAGCTTGGCAGTCATCAACCAATCCATCCGAATGATGATGTTAATAAATCTCAGTCAACTAATGATACTTTTCCTGCTGCTATACAAATATCTGTAGTTAATGAAATAATCAAAAATTTAGTTCCAACGATCAGAGAACTTACGAAGATCCTCGATAAAAAAAGTGAAAAATGGAAAGACCTTATAAAAATAGGAAGGACACATTTTCAAGATGCAGTGCCCCTTACTTTTGGGCAAGAATTATCAGGATGGTCAGAGCAACTTAAAGATGCTGAGAATGCAATTATTATGAGTCTGAATGAATTGTATTTCTTACCTCTGGGAGGAACTGCAGTTGGAACAGGGATTAATTGTCCAGAAGGATTTTGTGAAAAGTCTATAAAATCAATTTCCGATGATACTAATCTAATGTTCTATCAATCAAAAAATAATTTCTCTATTATGGCCTCGCATGATCGTCTAGCTCAAGTAATGAGCCAGATAAAAATATTAGCAGGTGCATTATTTAAAATTTCAAATGATATAAAAATCCTATCTTCTGGTCCAAGATCAGGAATATATGAATTAATTATCCCTCAAAATGAACCGGGAAGTTCTATCATGCCTGGCAAAGTGAATCCGACTCAATGCGAAGCATTATCAATGGTTTGCACTCAGATAATGGGACTTGAATATGCAGTTTCAATGGCAAATTCAAGCGGCACTCTACAGATGAATGAATATAAGCCTCTTATTGGATTTAATATTATTACAAGTTTAAAATTACTTAAAAATGCAATAGAAAACTTCAGAAAAAAATTAGTTGATGGGATGGAACCTAATCACAAGATAATGAAGTTAAATTTAGAAAATTCACTAATGTTAGTTACAGCCATAGTGCCAAAAGTTGGTTATGAAAAAGCAGCTGAAATTGCAAATCTTGCCTTCAAAGAATCATTAAATTTAAAAGAGGCAACACTTAAATTAGGTTATTTAAATGAAGATGAATTTGATGCAGCAATGAATATTAATTCAATGATTTGATTAAAAAATTTAAGAATTATTGTCAATTCTTTTTGTTGCAGGATTAATATCATCAAAGACTTTTATAAGATCATTAGATTCAGAAACAGGAAAACGATTAATAGCTCTTAATGCTAGCTTTGCTTTGCTTTTTAATTTATTACTAACGCCAATACAGTATTGCACTTGAGAAAGGACATCAATTGATCTTCTAATAATCCTCACTACATCACCTTCATCTAATGAAGTATTAAAAACCAAATCTTTCCATTTTTTTCCCCTTGCCCATTCAGAAATAATTCCAGTCAACTCTGTTTCTAAATAGATAGGGATTTCAATATGAAACTTATTTTGTTGAGAAGCGACTAATTTTCTTAAACCATCTAATTCATTAAAAACATCTAAAACCTTTAAAGAAGGCTTGAAATTACACCAAAGATTAGGCCTCCTTACATCAACACATATAGCTTGAATAATTGCAGCTAAATCAGGAGGATCTAAATCGTCCAAATAACCACTGACTAAAACAAGACCAATCCATAATTCATTTTCACTTCTTATTGCACCAACTGTTTGTCCAACTTCTGTCAATTCCAAATCACTTAAACAACCAAAATGATTCAAAATTTTAATCAAATCGGTAAAAGTTCTCCAGTTATGATTTTCTTTATCTTCAAGAAGTTTTTTTCTTATATTTATTTCTTGTTCAACATCAACCATCCTTTTTCTATATTTCTTTAGTTTCCTGGAATCTCCAAATCTATGTGCGGGATGATCAATGACTGTTTCTTCTAAATCATTAATTTGTTGCTGTTGTGCTAAAACTTCCGTTGTTAGATCATATTGTGGAGTTTGTAAATCATTTTTTTTAGAAACTTCTAAAATTCGATCTGCAAAACACTTCGACATATCATCTCCCCTAACTACCTCCCCAGAAAAATACATCTTCGGAGCTGCAAGTCCAAAGACATCAATTGCATCCAAATCATTAAAAATACTTACTATGTATGAGGGTTTTATAAGAATAAATAAATTATCAATTGTCAAACACAATAAACTCTTAATTTTTTGGGATTCATATATTTTCTTATAAATTAATCCTGGAACAATTTTTCTTTTAATTTGAGGAGCTTTGATTGAAATTAAGCTTCCATCTTTAATATATGGAAGTGCGTTGGTGATCTCTTCTGATAATTTTTCTGCTGCTTGTTTTTCTAAAATTTTCAAGAGTCTTCTCTCTTCTTTAAGGCGATTTCTTAACTTTTCGTAGGCATCAAAATCTTTCCATGAAACGTTAGATGTAATTTTTTTTAATTCAATTAAATCCTTATCTAAATTTTCAATAATTATATTCTCACCTGAGGATTCAGCTAAATATAAAAAACTACCAAAACTTCTTTTAATTAATTCTTTAGACTTCTCTAAAGTATAACTTTGCAAAAGATTAAGTACCATTCCATAGCTAGGAGTGAATTGACTCTCTAAAGAATTTGGTTTGCTAATAGCCAGTGCACTTGCTTCTTTAGCGCCTTCGAATCTTGTTTGTAATGTAACAACATATCCTTGGGTATCTTTTCCTCTTCTTCCAGCTCTTCCTGACATTTGCAAAAATTCACTGCTAAATAATAATCTATGACCATCTTCCGTCCTTTTTGATAAAGAAGAAATAACAGTTGTTCTTGCGGGCATATTAATTCCTGCAGCTAGAGTTTCAGTTGCAAAAACAACTTTTATCAAGCCTTGCTGAAATAATTCCTCAACTAATTCTTTCCATGCAGGCAATAATCCAGCATGATGAGATGCAATACCGCGTTTTAATGCCTCGCATTGAGATTTATCTTTAATTGCCTCTTGATTATTTTTAAGATAAACATCTAATTTTTGGGATATCATATTTGCTTCTGAATAACTTACTAAAGTTAAATCTTTTATATTCTCTATAGCCTTGTCACAGCCTCTTCTACTAAAAATAAAATAAATAGCTGGCAACATATTTCGTTCAGCTAGTTTCGAGATTACAAAGCCAATAGAGGGAGACTTTGGTTGCATTATCCTACCTACTTTTCCTCTCATTTTCTGCCCTTTAGGAGCTCTCCATATCTTGCAGTTTGGATGAATTCCATTACCCTTATTATTTAAAAGTGGATGCAGGCCCTTAACACTACAAAAAATAAAATCAAGTGGGACTGGTCTCTTATCACTATTAATTAGTACTGTTGGTCCATGAACTTTTTCTATCCAATTTTGTAGTTGATCTGCATTAGCTATTGTTGCTGATAAAGCTATTATTTGAGTTCTAGTAGGGCAATGGATTATAGTTTCTTCCCAAACTGTGCCTCTTTGGGGGTCATTCATATAATGACATTCATCAAGAATCACAGATTCTAAATTTTCTAAGGGATCATCAAATTCATCAAATTCTCCATAAAGCATGTTTCTAAAAATCTCAGTCGTCATGACTAAGATTGGTGCTTCTCTATTTATGCTTATATCTCCAGTTAAAAGACCAACTTTATTTTCACCATATTGATTTGCAAAATCTCTAAACTTTTGGTTTGATAGGGCCTTTAAAGGTGTTGTATAAAAAACTCTGCTGTCATGAGATAAACCTCTATATATAGCAAATTCACCTATCAATGTTTTACCAGAACCTGTTGGTGCCGTTAAAACAACCGAATTTCCGCTATTAATAGCTCGTATTGCCTCTAATTGGAAATCATCTAGCGGAAAGGGGAAATATTCCTCTAAATTAAGCAATAATTGTGATTGAAGAGAGGATGAGTTAACTTCTTAATATATGATCTATATAGATATTAATAAACAAAAAATACCTTGCAAACTTTAATAGTAAATCTAAATCTTTTTAATTAAATCCACTATTTTATTTTGACAAAATGAAAAAAATAAAAATTCCAAAAAATAGAATCCGTAAATTAAAAACATTTTCTTTAGGTAAAAAACCATTCGAACTTCTAAGTTTAAATTCTCAAAATAAGAAACTTATAGACTTATGCAGTAATGATTATTTTGGATTAAGTAGGGACAAGGATTTAATAAAAGCTGCTTACGAAATAAGCCTTTTAGAAGGTATTGGTTCAGGAAGCTCTAGGTTTATTACAGGTTCAAGACCAATACATAAATTATTAGAAACAAAACTTGCCAAGTGGCTTGATCAAGAGAGAGTATTACTTTTCCCAAGCGGATTTCAAGCAAATATAGCCGCTATCCAAGCTTTAGCAAACAGAAATAGTATCGTTATAGCTGATAAATTGATACATAACTCTTTAATAGTTGGAGTGAAAGCTGCTCAAGCAAAACTGGTTCGATTTTCACACAATAATTTAAAAGATTTAGAAAATAAAATTATTAAATCTAACCCTACAAAAAATTCCATTTTAGTTGTTGTTGAATCTCTTTATAGCATGGAGGGATCAATTGCTCCGCTCAGAGAAATAATAGACATTTGCAAAAAAAATAGTGTCCAATTATTAGTTGACGAAGCTCATGCAATTGGAATCTTGGGCCCTGAAGGCAGGGGTTTAAGTTTTAATTGCCGTTCAGATATAACTATGATTACTGGAACTTTTGGGAAAGCATTTGGAAGCGGTGGGGCTTTCGTGGCATCCAATTCCGAAATTGGTGAATATCTTATCCAAACAAGTGGTGCATTTAGGTACACAACCGCGCTTGCTCCATCTTTAGCTGCTGGGGCACTAGAAGGTTTAAAAAAAATTTTAGAAAATAAAGAATGGGGTAATGATTTGTTATCTTCTGCGAAGCTATGGAAAGATGAAATTAGTAAAAATTTTAGTTTTCCAGTTCAAGGAGATTCTCACATTTTATCAATTATTGTTGGCCAAGCAGAAAAAGCAATTGATCTACAAAAATATCTCGAAAAAAATGGGTTTTTGGCAATTGCGATAAGACCTCCCACTGTTCCAGTTGGGCAATCAAGAATCAGAATTACAATAAGGCGAAACTTAGATTTTAAACTGCTAAAGAATTTAATTTCTGTATTAAAAAAGTTTAAATGAAACAAATTATTACTCAACATGGGTGGGGACTAAATAAACATTTTTGGGATGATTATAAAGATAATTTCTTAAATAATAATTGGCATTGGCAAGATAATGAAAGAGGCTATTTTTCGACAAATAATTATCAAGCAAAATGGATTAAAAGCCAATCTAAAAAAGAAATCAGAATGACTTTATGCCATTCATTTGGTTTTCATTTAATACCAAAAAAAATTTTAAAAGAAGCAACTCATATTGTGCTTATCAATTCTTTTAATAATTTTCTTCCTTTAAGTAATAAGAGAAACTTTATTATGAGGTCTCTAAAAAGAATGGAAACAAAAATCATAAAAGATGAACCTAAGGATATGTTGAAAGAATTTATATATAGATCATTTATGCCAAATCATATGAATAATAGTTTTAAAAATATCTTTTATAAAAGTCTAGAGAGTTTAAATAAAACTCTTCTTTTAAGTGATTTAAAAGAACTTTACATCAATAGAGATTTTCCAGTATTTTTAAGAAAAGATTGCAAAATTATTTTTATAAAATCAGAAAATGATTTGATTCTTGACAACGAATCAAATAATAACTTTTTGGATTACTTAAATAAAACACTTGAAAGGAAGCCAATTTTAATTAAATTAGCTCAACAAGGTCATTGCTTGAATAATTTAAATTTATACGAGATCTTACGTAATACACTTAACGATTGAAATGGATAGTAAAAAGTGGAATGAGAAAATACAAAATAATTTCAATGATGCTGCATATCGGTATTTAGAGCATTCAAATATTCAAAAATTTTTTGCAAAAAAGATTGTTAATCTTATCGAAGAATTAAATCCCCAAAAAAAAGGTGAATGGATAGATCTAGGATCAGGACCAGGACTATTAGCAGATGAAATAGAAAAAATTTCTTCCCAAAAAGTATCCAGAATTGATTTCAGCAAGAAAATGCTTCTTGAGAATAAATTATCTAGAAAAAAAATTTTATGGGATTTAAATAATGATTTACCTTCTGGCATAAATAACTGTTCTCTATTAACATCTAACTTTTGCATACATTGGTTAACCAACCCAGAAAAGATAATAAAAAATTGGTTTAGCAAATTAACACCTGGAGGTTTTTTAATCATTTCATATCCAACAAAAGATTGTTTTCCTGAATGGAAAGATACTTGTAAAAAAATTGATATTGAATATAGTGGTCTTAATTTCCTTTGCTCTAAAGAATTATTAAAAGATTTCAAATTAACTGAAATACATTATTCAAAACATTTTAATTATCTTGAAAATTTTGAAGATGTATATAAACTTTTTAGAAGCATTAAAAATGTAGGAGCACAAACAACAAACTGTAAACGCAAAACAGTAAAAGAGTTAAAGCAAATTCAAAAGTTTTGGCCAAAGAATTACAATAATACAGTGAACCTTTCATGGCAAATTGAGATTCAAGTCATAAAGAAATTATGAGTAGTCACAAAAATATTTTCAAATTTATAATTTGTGGAACAGATACTGATATTGGAAAAACTTTAATAAGCTCTTTTTTCGTTAAAGGATTAAATTCCTTTTATTGGAAACCTATTCAAAGTGGGATTGAATCGCAAACTGATAGTCAAACTGTTGAAAAACTTGCACAAGTAAGTAAAGAGAAAATAATCAAAGAAGCTTATGTCTTTACAAAACCTCTATCTCCGCATTGGGCTGCTGAAATAGATCAAAAAGCTATTAACTTTGAAAAGTTGAGATTGCCAAAAGTGCAAGGCTCACTAATTATAGAAACTGCAGGTGGATTAATGGTTCCAATAACACGCAATTTTTTGCAAATAGATCAAATAAAAGAATGGAATCTTCCAGTAATACTTGTATGTAAGAGCTCGCTTGGCACTCTTAACCATACCCTGCTTAGTATTGAGGCCTTAAAACGAAGAAATATTGAGATTTTAGGTTTAGTAGTCAATGGCGAAAAACATCTAGATAATCCAAAAACTCTAGTTGATTTTAGTGGTATTCCTTTAATTGCTGAATTTCCTTACATCAAAAAAATGGACTCAAATAATTTAGATATACTATGGAAAGAACTAGACATCAAGAATAAGTTGATCTCACTATTAAACTCAAAAATAAGTTAAATGAAATCTTTGGATTCAAAAACTCCAAATCAAGATTGGCACCCAAATATTTGGCCACCTTTTACGCAAATCTATAACAGCAAACCGCAGATAGAAGTAACTCATGGTAAAGATGCCCTCCTATTTACTAAAGATCCTGAAAAAGAATTAATAGATGCAATTAGTAGTTGGTGGGTAACTCTTCATGGTCATAGTAACGAATATATTGCAGATGCCATTTTTGATCAATCAAAAAAACTTGAGCAAGTTATATTTGCTGATTTCTTACATCCACAGGCAAAAAAATTAGCGGAAAGACTTAGTGAATTAACAAAACTAGAAAGATTATTCTTTTCTGATAACGGTTCTACTGCAGTGGAAGTCGCTTTAAAAATTGCCTTCCAATCATGGCAAAATAGAGGTGAGACAAGAACTCAAATAGTAGCTTTTGATGGCGCCTATCATGGTGATACATTTGGTGCAATGGCTTTAGGTGAAAGAAATATTTTTAATGAGAATTTCGACAATCTTATGTTCCCAGTTAGAAGAGTCCCATGGCCATCAACTTGGATGTACGACGAAGAAGTAGAAAATAAAGAAAATAAGGCGATCCAAAAATTAGAAAATCTACTTAAAACTCCCACAGTCGCAGTAATCCTTGAGCCACTTGTTCAAGGAGCAGGAGGGATGAATATGGTTAGGCCTCAGTTTATAAAAAAAGTTTCAGAAATTATAAAAAATAATAATTCTTTGTTAATTGCCGATGAAGTATTGACTGGGTTTGGAAGATGTGGAACCCTTTTTGCTTTTCAAAAGGCAAACATCATTCCTGATTTAATAAGTATTTCAAAAGGTTTAACTGGTGGATTTTTACCGATGGGAATAACTTTATGTAAAGAAAAAATTTTTCAATCCTTTATTGATGATTCCCCAAGAAAAACTTTTTGGCATGGACATAGTTTTACTGCTAATCCTTTAGGTTGTGCTGCAGCAAACGCTAGCCTTGATTTATTAGAAAAAGAACCACAAAAATACCTTTCTTTTGAAGAAAAACATTTATCTCATCTAATTAAATTTAAAAACTTACCTTATATAAAAAAGGTAAGGGTATCCGGCACAATTGCTGCCTTCGATTTAGATATTGGGAACAAAAAAGGTTATTTCAATAATATTGGGAAAGAAATAAAGAGTCTTGCAATGAAGCAAGGTTTATTCATTAGGCCCCTCGGGAATGTTATTTACCTCTTGCCGCCTCTCTGTATAACAGATGATCAACTGGGGAAAAGTTACTGGATAATAAGGCAAATCTTAGACAATCTTTAGATAGAAGTTTAAGGTCCCTGCAGTATTGCATTTTCCACATCTTCTCTATTAATACAGTAGGAAAATAGTCTTTTAGTTTCTTGTCCTTCACTTTCCCACATAACACTTAAATCTTCTTGTTCAAAAATAATAGTTGCATTCCAATTTAAAAGTAACAGATACCATTTAGATGGATTATTAATATCCTTCACAGCACCTAAATCAGTTAGCCACAATTCTAATGATTGCAATGAATTTTGATTGATAGGTTTTTTAGAGGGATTCACAGAATTTTTTAAGAAATTATTTAATTAGCCAAAGCGGTATTGTCTCTAATTCTTTTCCAGTAAAAGAAGCAATAAAAATTGAACCAATTAAACTTATAGAAATGATGATAATTAAAAGAAACAACGAAAATAATTCTCCATTCGAAAAAGGTCTTCTATTTCCTATTAAATTTTGATTATTAGAATCGATTACTAAATTATTTAAAACGTTAGTATTATTTGTAATTCTAGAGTTTTCTTTTAGTTTGTCATCATATATTTTCCTCAAATTACTATTATTTAAATGTTCATAAGCTTCAAGAACTTCTTGAAATTTACTTTTAGCAACGTCTATTTCTAATGAAGTTGTATCGGGATGCAACTCAATAGATAGTTTACAAAATGCCTTTCTTAATTCATGATTGGATGCATTTTCATTTACACCTAAAATTTTGTAATAGGAAATTTCCCCTTTCAAAATAATCTTTTATTAATATTGTAATTCTAATAAATTTTTACTAAATAGAATGAATTTAATGGATTGTTAAAATTCGTATTTATAAAGAAATGAAAAAACAAAACATTCCAGAAGAAATTCTTTCCTTAGTAACTGAAGAAGAAATAAATTTATTTCAAGAGTTACAAATTAAAATTAAAGAATTAAATAATAAGACCAATCTCACAAGATTAACTGATGGTGATGATTATTGGGTATCTCAAGTTTTTGACAGCATTTGGCCATTCAAAGCTTTCACGAATATTAATTTTGATAATAAAAAATTTTTAGATATTGGATCAGGCTGTGGCTTCCCAGGTTTAGCTTATGCAATAACTCATCCTAATTCTGAGATATACCTAATTGATTCTTTGAAAAAGAAAACAGATGCAATAAAAATTTTAGTTGAGCAGATCAATTTCAAAAACAATATTCATGTAATCAATGATCGTGTTGAGAATTTAGCCCACCAATCGTCAATGAGAAATAATTTTAATATTGCGACAACTAGAGCGGTTAGTAACCCATCAACAGTTTCAGAATATATACTACCAATGTTAAAAAAAGAAGGCTTTGGAGTTTTATATTGTGGCAAATGGACGAATCAAGAAAGCAAAAATCTAGATAAAACTTTAGAAATATTAGAAGGAAAAGTTAAAGATAAAAAAGAGATACTATTACCAAGAAATAAAGGCACCCGAAATATTATTCTTATTCAACCAAAGAAATTCTGTCCTGAAATTTACCCAAGAAAAGTTGGGAAACCTGAAAAAAATCCATTATGAAATTATTTTCTTGATAATCTTTTAGCATTTTTATCTCCAAACTTTTCTTTTAAATTTCTCAATTTTTTTATAACTTTTTTTGGATTTATATGACCTTCTAATACTTTCAATAATTGCCCTTCAGAAACATCTACATCTAGTAAATTCGCATTGAATCCTGGGAACCAGTGGCTTCCATTGCCAAGCAATTGATATCTAGCTCTTGCATATCCTTCCATACCCAACCAATCAACTAAATTTGAAAGCCAAAGCAAAACTGGAATATTAATATTTCCGGGAGTATATTCCCAACTTGGTAAATTTCTATTCCAATTTTGATGCCACTCTAAACCCAAGGAATTAATTGATTCCTGCCTTAATTTGTTAATTATCTTGGGCACATACTTCTCAGATTCTGATAACAACGAGACAGCTTCTAAATGCAGAGCAAAATCTGTCTCTTTTGCAATACCGACACTCAAAGTATGGACATTTTGATTTCTTAAGCAAAAAAGATCATTAAAAACTATAGGATGAAGTGGTTTACAAAATTCCAACATTTTTCTTGAGGGAGTATGAAGATGTCCCCCTTTATCAGTGGGACTTATTATGAAAACCCCAAGATCATGCTTATTGGCTAAATTAATAACCTTTGTATTTTCCTGATTAATGAAATACCAGTGCAAATTTACATAATCAAATAAGTTTGTTGATATGGCCTTTTCAATAAGTGAAGATTTTCCATGGGTTGAAAATCCAATAGATCCAATTAAATTTTCTTTTTGAAAATTCCTCAAAATATCAATGCAACCTCCATCTCGAATAGCATGATGTAAATGTTCAGCAGTATTGATACCATGTATTGCTAACAAATCAATTTTTTTAACTTTCAATTTTTCAATACTAGATAATACATCTTGCTCAAAAATTTCCGGATCGCTATTTGGTGGAATCTTTGTTTGGATTATATTTGGGATTTTCTTAGTATTCTTAAAACACATCCCTAATTGCACCTCAGAAGTTCCATAGTACTTGGCCGTTTCTACATGACTTAAGCCATATTGTGTTGCAAGATCTAATATATTTTCTACTTTATTTTGTTCTTCGTATGAAACCTCAGAAAAATCTAATTGATCCCAACTTTTTTGAAATCTCATACCACCTAAAGATAAAACAGGAATCTTCAGATTGGTTCTACCAAATCTACGATATTGCATCTTTTTGATATCAGTGCTTATTAATTCTCGGTGGCTTTCCAAATGTTTGAAACATATCCCTATCGAGACTATTCTCTAAATCATCTAATTCTTCAAATTTGACCCAATGAATACAATCAACAGGGCATGTATCTATTGCTTCTTGTATGACGTCAGAACTATCTCCATCTTGCCTAATAGCTCGACTTCTACCATGAAATTCATCAACAGTGAAAGTGTTCGAAGCGACGTGAACACAGTACTTACAACCAATACACTTTGCTTCGTCAACCCATACAGCTTTTTCGGCTAACTGACCACCTAAAACGGGCTCATAGCCTGTTATCTCAATATTTTCTTCAGTATTATGAAATGGATTCGTAAAATCCATAACTTGAGATTAGTTTTCCCACTTGGTTAAGACCAACTCAATAGAACCATCATTTTTATTTTTTTGCTCTAAGATTTGATATCCATCTTCTTGCGTTTTAGAAATTATTGTTTGGTAAGCATACATTTGTGTAACTTTTGAGATAAATCTTTCTACTGGAATCTCAAATTTCCATAGATCAAGGTCAGTAACTAATTCATATGCATTAGAATTGTTATCCCATTTAAATCCAACTTGGGTATCACCAGGTAAATTCATGCTTATATCAACGGCTGTGAATTGACCTTTATATCCTTTTACAAACTTTTCTTCTTGATTAATACTATAACCAAAATGATTTAAAGCCTTAATTAATGGCTCTACTTGTTTGAGCTGAGTTTTAATTGTACTAAAATGTGACATTAGATTCGTTATTTAATTGTGTTAAGTTTTCACTTTGATTAGAGATGAAAGCATCAGAAGTTTTATTTTTAACTGTTACTTTACCGAGAGCTTCTTCGAGATTTTTTGTAGCTTCATTGCATGAAATACCAGTAAATCCCTCGACAGTCTCTTCAACTCTTCCGTCTTGATGAATTTTGAATCTCAATGTTTTTTGAGGCATTAAATTCAAGTACTGAGTACTTTTACTTTATATAGAATAACGAAAATATTTTGTTTCAGTTGGTACAAGTTAATTAATTTTAATTTTTATATTGAATATCTAATAAATAAACTCTTTCAGTCGTGTGCTTATCAAAAAAATTAAGAAATTTAGTTATAAAAACCTTGCATCCCCATTGAATCCAAGGCAGTTTTCGCTTCTTCCATAACGGATGGCTCTTTATCAAAAAGGGCTATCTTGGTACATTCATCAACGAAACTTTCTTGATATGTGTTGTTTAATTTTTCGTACAATCTACATAATGACCAAATGCAATTACTTCGCACGCCTGATTCATTATCTATTTTTAAACTTATTAAAAGTTGTTCTGCTGCTAATTGAGCGTTCTCAAAAGAAACATTTCCAATTTCAGCTAAAGAACTAGAAGACCATAGTCTTACTGCAGCTACATCATTCTTTAGAGCATTTATTAATGGTTCTAAGACAATTTGATTATCATAATTAGCTAAGCTCCATGCCGTTGCTCTTCTGACATAAGCATTATCATCAGTCTTCAAAAGACTGACAAGTTTTTCAACTGCGCTTGGACATGGATTGCGACCTAAAGCATATACAGCACTCATTCTTTCGACAGGGCAAGGTTGATCAAGCAATGGTAACAAAAGGGGGAAGGATCTTTGATCTCTATACTCACAAAATATTCTTAAGCCCTGAATTCTTTCTTCTCTGCTACCTTTTAGCATTTTTAAAGCTTCATTGCACTCTTTAGCAACGTTTAAACCGTTTGAAAAAGCATTTTCCTCAATTTGCTCTAAAGGATCTATTTCGATTTCTAAAGCCAATTCTTTGGCTAAAACATCTGGATCAACTGCAATTTCGGCTAGGCTTTCTTTTTTGGGATCCTTATTTTTTGTCATTTTCAAAAACTAAAAATATTAATTTATGGGGGCAGGGGACATCATATCTCCGGGCAACCAAATTCTTGCACTAACTGCAAGGAAGGCGATCCCAAAAAGTGCAACGATGGCGAAAGGTAAAATTTTTGTCTTAATAAAACCCAAAGATTCAAAATTAATTAAACCAATAATAACTTGTTTAATATACTTTTAAAAAATTTTCCATAGACAATATTATTAATTTCTTGCATTTTGTCTTAACTGACCACATGCAGCATTTTTATCTAGTCCTCTACTTTTTCGCAAGCTAACAGCAATTCCATTATTAGAAAGTCTAGATTGAAATAATTGAAGATTTTTTAAAGAGGCTCTTTTAAATTCAACCTCATCAATTTGGTTGTATTGTATTAAATTTACGTGGCATTGAAAACCTTTTAGCAAACTACTCAATTCATTGGCATGTTCTATTTTATCATTTACCCCGTTTAGCATTAAATATTCAAAACTTACTCTCCTACCAGTTTCTCTTACAAATTGTTTAGAATCTTCAATTATGTTTATGATCTTGTAGTTTTTTGCACTTGGTATTATCTTTTCCCTTATTTTTTGATTTGAAGCATGTAGGCTTATTGCTAAAGTAAATTGACAATTACCTAAAATTTGAAAAGATTTTTGTGACAATTTAGATATCATTTTTGGAACAGCAACAGTGCTTACAGTTATCTTTCTCTGACTAATCTGAAAATCCTCATTTATTGATCTTATTGACAAAAGCAATTCATCAATATTCAGCAATGGCTCACCCATTCCCATGAAAACAATATTAGTTACTTTTCTATTCATTTCATTTTCAATAAATAAGATTTGGTCTAATATTTCACTTGCTTTTAAAGATCTCTTTAAACCCTCCTTACCAGTTGCACAAAATTTGCAGTCCATAGGGCATCCAACTTGACTCGAAAGACAAGCAGTAAGTCTTTTTTTAGTAGGTATGCCTACACACTCTATGCTTTCATTATCACCTGTAGAAAGTAATAACTTAAGAGTGCCATCATTGGCCAATTTTTTCTCTTGAAAACTAAGTTCGCTTACTCTAAAACCATCATCCTTTAACTTTTTTCTGAAATTTAAAGGTAAAATTTCTATTTGATCAATATTTTTATTCTTATTTCTATAATTATAAATCCAATTATAGATTTGGCGACCTCTAAAAGCAGCCTGACCATAATCTAAAGCAATATTTTCTAATTCTTTAATACTACTTCCTAGAAGATTTTTCAAATTATTTAGTTTTTAGCTCAAACCTATTCTCACCATAACAGCAAACCATGTTTTAGAAATAATTCTGTAAGAATAAGCGCAATAAATCCAATCATAGCCATTCTTCCGTTGAGTCTTTCATTATATAAATGAAATCCATAACGAGGTAATTTTCTTTTGGGGACAATCTCTGGCTTAATCATCAATTATAAATAAAAATTCATTCTAGTTACAAAAAAGGATAATAGACAATATTTATTCATCAGAAAGAAGACCTTCCTCTTGTAAGCCCTCCAATGCAGCAGGGTCTGGTAATTGATCTTCAGAAAATTGATTTTCAGCACTTGGTCTTGCAAAGGCAGCAAAATTACTGGAAGAGGGATCTATTCCATGTCGATTTCGAGTAGTCTCCAAATCTTCATCACTAGGATCATCAAGTATTGCAGTAGAGCTTACAGCAGGTGATTGAGGCATATCCACTGTATAATCTGGTCTTAAATTCTGCGCTCTTCTGTATCCACCAGATTCTTCCGCAAGGATGTCAGGATGAGGGCCAGCCTCTGATGCTAATTCCTCTACAAATCCGCTAAAACCTGTACCTGCTGGTATCAGTCGACCGATAATTACATTTTCTTTTAAACCTCTTAACCAATCAGATTTCCCTTCAATTGCAGCTTCTGTCAGAACCCTTGTTGTTTCTTGAAATGAAGCAGCTGATATGAAGCTATCGGTATTTAGAGAGGCCTTAGTTATACCTAACAAAACAGGAGTAAATTCTGCTGGAGCGCCTCCTGTAATTGCCATTGCTTGATTTGTGTCTTCAACCTGTCGCAATTCTATAAGTTCACCCGGTAAAAGAGTAGTATCCCCTGCATCTTCTATTCTTACTTTACTTGTCATTTGTCTAACAATAACCTCAATATGCTTATCATCAATGGCAACACCTTGGGACTTATAGACGTTTTGAACTTCGTTTACCATACTTCTTTGTAGTTTTGATATTGATTCTCGAGCAGCATCTATGAGAGGTTTTTGATCTTTTAAATCGCTAAAGTAACAATCCAATAATTCATGGGGATTAATAGGACCATCAGTTAAAATTTCCCCACCAGTGACTTGTTGGCCATCACTAACCATTATATTTTTTCCTATTAGTAGTTGATATTCATTAACTAGATCATCTTTTTCAATAACAGATAAAGAAACTGATTCGTCATCTTTGCCTTGTTTAATCTGAACAATTCCTGATTTTCTACATAAAATCGCAGAGTCTCTGGGTCTCCTAGCCTCTAATAACTCTTCAATTCGAGGCAATCCTTGAACAATATCTCCAGTTTTCTGCCTCTCAAAAACCAGTAAAGATAAACCATCTCCTCTAAGAACTAAATCTCCATCTTTAACATGTAATACAGAATCAGGAGAGACCATATAGGGCCTTCCAAGTCTTAAAGTTACTGAACCACTAGAAATCGCTTCAATCTCTCCACAGGAAGTAGATTTTTCAGAATCACTAATAGAATCACCATCAACTACACGATCACCAACTTTTACGAGTGCTTTTTTAGTAATCTTCAGTTCAATTTTATCTTGTTCTCTTTCTACAATTAACCTTCGTATGGGCTCATCATCAACATTTGGCAGTTGCACCAACCCAGGCTCTTTACAAAGAATTTGGGTAGTAGCAATTACATCCCCTGCTTTAACTATTTGATTATTTTTGACTTGCAATTCTGTATGTGTTGAGCCATGACTGGAGTCGGAAATTGTATCTCTTCTCACAAGAATAGACTCAAGGATTACTAAACTTAATCTTTTTGTTGATCCTTCATTTTCATCATCTATAGACTCAACATCAATAGTCATTTGGGGAGTTGCATCAAAACTTTCAACGCTTAAATGTGTTCTAAGCAATTCAACTCCCTCTACTGATTTTATCAATTCACCATCTTTATATGTAAGTCTTTGAGTAGCTTTTAAACCTAAATGTGGTCCTTTTTCCTGCTTCTCATGAGATAGTTGAGGTAGTTCTGCTTGGTCAGGAATGCTAAATTCTTCTACAGTTCTTAATAATAGACCTCTAACTTTTGGTGTTTCCAATTTCTGAACAAAAAGAATTTCTTTATTATCAATCCCATCAATGATTTTTTCCCCTGGGTTCACCAGATTTCCTTCTTCTGTAAATCTATTCAAAACTTCTTCATCTTCACACTCATGAAAAGTTCCATTTCTTACCGTTATTTCACGAAGAATATCATTTTTTTGAGTGACGGTAACAATTCCTGATGTTTGACTAAAAATATCTTTTACAACTTCTGTTCCTGCTTCAATCCATTTCATATCTTCAATCATTAGAAGAGATATATCCTTATTTATTTCATGTGTCTCTTGAGGAATCCAAAGCAATGTTCCCCCTTGATTAACTTCAAAACCATTTTTAGATGATCTAGCTTTTTTGACACTTAATCCTGGAGAGTATTTGACTAACCCCCCAGTTTTTGTGCGGAACCTTTCATCCGTTAATTCTGCTATAACCTGACCATTACTGATTTTACTACCAGGAGAAGTGTTCAAACGATACGAGGTTCCATCGCTAGATTCCAAGTTATATATTTGGCCTGAGTGCGTAGATTCTTCAATTAATTTAAAGTTACTTATTGACATTGAAGTAGTGACAATTTGCACTTCCCTCGAATCTCCAACTGATTCTCTTAATCTAACTTGTCCTCCAAACTCGCTTGATTGACTTGCCTCTGCTAAAACAGTTCCCTCATCTACAGACGTTCCAGACATTACAACTGGTCTCGCATTAGGCGGCAAGTTATAAACATCTCCAGCTAAAACCCACAATCTACCTAACCTTTGGGCCTTTACGGTAATATTTCCCTGCCTATCTGTGACCTCCTTTGGTTGAATTACTTTATCGTATTTTACTTGCCCAGCCAAATCACAGATAACATCCTTAGTTGCTTTTTCAACACTCTTTTTTACAGCTCCAGCAATTATCTGTGCAACTGTAGTATCAGAATCAATTTGTGCCCCATCATCCACGAATAAAAGGGATCCACTCGAAACTTCAATTTTTTGAGCTTTATTGGTATTATTCCCATTTGGAACTATTTTTAATATAAAATCAACTTCCGCTTGTTTAGCTTCAACACCATGTGGAGTTCTATAACCTCTAACCTTTGCTTTTGAACTGAACTCAACTGTACCAGAAATCTTTGATCTAACTACTCCACTTTCAGCAGTTGATACACCACCTGTATGGAAAGTTCTCATTGTTAACTGAGTACCTGGTTCTCCGATAGATTGAGCAGCAATAATTCCTACTGCTTCTCCTAAGTCAACCAAATGATTATGAGCTAAAGCCCATCCGTAACATCTCCTACAAACAGATCTATTCGCTTCACATGTTAATGGGGATCTTATTTTTACTTTTGTAATCGATTCTGTTTCGATTTTTTCTGACAATAAAGGGTCTATTGCCGTATTTTGAGGAATAATTAAGTTTTCTTCAGAATCTAAAATATCCTCAGCAGTAAGCCTTCCAAGAAGTCTTGCGCCAAATTTACCATCTTCAGCTTCCACTACTATTGATCTTTCTGTTCCACAATCTTCTTCTCTAACAATTACATCTTGAGCAACATCAACTAATCTTCTAGTCAGGTAGCCAGAGTCCGCGGTTCTCAAAGCAGTATCAACCAAACCCTTCCTTGCACCATAAGAAGAAATTACATATTCAGTAACAGTCAGTCCTTCTCTAAAGTTTGTTCTTATTGGCAGGTCAATAATTTCTCCTTGAGGATTAGCCATCAATCCTCTCATCCCAACAAGTTGTCTTACCTGGGACATATTACCCCTTGCTCCAGAATTTGCCATCATCCAAACGGAGTTTAGAGGATCATTTTGATTAAAGTTATTTTTAACAGCATCTACTAATCTCTCATTCGTTTCAGTCCAGGTATCAATAACTTTTGTATGCCTTTCAACTTCAGTAATTTCACCAAGTCTATAGCATTCTTCAGTAGCAGATATTTGCTCTTCAGCTTGTCCTATTAAATCTTGTTTAGCTTCAGGCACTTTTAAGTCATCAACTGAAATAGAAACAGCAGCTTGAGTGGCATACTTGAATCCCAAATCCTTCAAATTATCAGCCATGGCAGCAGTTATAGCAGTCCCATGAGTTTTATAGGCCCAGGCAACTAAATTTTTCAAGGCTTTCTTGTCAACTACTTTATTCTTGAATGATGGAGGTGTTTTAGATAAAGCAGGCATTACAACTGGATTATTCTTTTTTGAATTTTTAGTAGTTTTACGTACTCTGGAAGTTTTTTTAGATTTAGATGAGGTCATGATTTTTAAGTGAAAGAAAAGTAGTTTTAAAGATTACGTTATAGATACAGAATCAATGATTGTATAATTCATAACTACTCTCCCTACAGTTGTCAAAACAAATCTACTGATCAAATGATTCTGAGAGTCAAATCTGTCTCTTCGTAAATTCCATATTTCTAATCTTGATCCATCTTCTAATTCTTCAGTTTTTTGCGGTTTGGTCATTTCATCTTCATCTTCAACTTCTCCATTAAATCTTACCCATACCCATTCATGTAAACTCAATCTATTATCTTCAAAAGAAAGAATAACATCCTCAAGTGAAGCAAAAGTAGTCTTATTTTCTCCAAAATCAGGTTTTTTATAATTCGGTTGCAAAGCAGTCAGATAATAAGATCCCAAGACCATATCTTGTGATGGAGTAACAATTGGCTCCCCTGTAGCAGGAGAGAGAATATTATTACTTGCTAACATGAGCATCCTAGCTTCAGTTTGTGATTCTAGGGCTAAAGGAACATGAACAGCCATTTGATCTCCATCAAAGTCAGCATTAAACGCAGGACAAACTAAAGGATGAAGTTGTATTGCTCTACCTCCAACTAATTTTGGTTCAAAAGCTTGAATTCCTAACCTATGAAGAGTAGGAGCTCTATTTAAAAGAATTGGATGACCTTCAATAACTTCTTGAAGAACCTGCATAACTTCATCATCAGCTTTTTGTATTAGTTTTTTTGCAGCTTTAATATTATTTACAATATTTTGGCGAATTAATCTATGGATTACAAAAGGTTGGAAAAGCTCAATTGCCATTTCTTTTGGGAGCCCACACTGATGCATTTTTAACTTGGGACCCACAACTATTACAGATCTTCCTGAATAGTCAACACGCTTGCCAAGAAGATTCTGTCTAAATCTTCCTTGTTTTCCTTCAATAATGTCACTAAGAGACTTAAGGGCTCTATTATTCGCGCCAACAACAGTTCTTCCTCGCCTCCCATTATCTATAAGAGCGTCAACTGCCTCCTGAAGCATTCTTTTTTCATTTCTTACAATAATTTCAGGAGCTAAAATTTCTTGAAGCCTTGCTAGCCTATTATTTCTATTAATAACTCTTCTGTAAAGATCGTTTAAATCAGAGGTTGCAAATCTTCCACCATCTAGCTGAACCATAGGCCTAAGATCTGGCGGTATAACGGGTATTGCATCTAAGACCATCCATTCTGGTTTTGCATTAGTTGCAATAAAATTATCAATAACTCTTATCCTTTTAATAAGTTTTGCCCTTTTCTGTCCCTTACTTTGAGTAATTTCTTCTCTAAGCTGTTCTGCAATCAGATTTAAATCGAGGTCCTCGAGTAATTGCTTCAGAGCCTCAGCACCAATACCAACAAAAGGTTCATTTTCAATAGTTGAATCTTCAGCATATATTTCATCTTCAATTTCAAGCCATTCATCCTCAGTAAGTAATTGTTTGTATTTGAGTTCTTTATGATCACCTGGATCTAGGACAACATAACAATTAAAATAAACTATTTGTTCTACATCTCTTAGTGGAATATCCAAAAGAATCGCAACATAACTAGGAATTCCTTTCAGATACCAAACATGGGAAACTGGTGCTGCAAGCTTTATGTAGCCCATCCTATGTCTTCTAACTCTACTTTCTGTTACCTCAACACCACATCTCTCACAAACAATACCTCTATGTCTAACCCTTTTATACTTACCACAGTGACATTCCCAATCTTTAGAGGGCCCAAAAATCTTTTCACAAAATAATCCATCCATTTCTGGCTTAAGTGTCCTGTAATTTATAGTTTCAGGTTTCGTAACTTCGCCTACCACTTGGCCATTAGGTAATGTCCTTTGTCCCCAATCCATTATCCTTTGTGGAGAAGCTATTGAAATTTTTACGTAATCAAAGTGATTTTCAGTTCTTAAGTTGCTGTTTGTCATTTTTGGAAAATTTAAATTAAAAGTTTTTTTTTGAGTATTTAATCTTCCTCATATTCAGAGGTTCCTAGTGATTCGTAAGTTGGCCTCGATGGGGTATTTCGCCTAGGATTTATATCTTGCATTAGATCTACCTCTTTTCCTTCATCTGTATAAACCCCAATATCTAGTCCCAAAGATTGCAATTCTCTCATTAGAACTTTAAAGGACTCAGGAGTTCCAGGTCTAGGAATTGGTTTACCTTTTACTATTGCATTAAGAGCTTCATTTCTTCCTTGCATATCGTCAGATTTAACTGTTAATAATTCTTGAAGAGTATAAGCAGCTCCATAAGCTTCAAGAGCCCATACTTCCATTTCTCCAAGCCTTTGTCCACCTTGTTGTGCTTTTCCACCCAATGGTTGTTGAGTAACCAAAGAGTAAGGACCAGTTGACCTTGCGTGAATTTTATCATCAACCAAGTGAACTAACTTAAGAAAATGAGAGTATCCTACAGCAACTGGCTGATCAAAGGGTTCTCCTGTTCTACCATCTTTTAATAATAATTTTCCAGGATCTTCAGGATTGTAAACCCACGCCTTACCTGGCTGTTTTGAAGCCTCTTCTAAAAATGCTTGAACAGTCTGATGTGATTTTTCAGCACCATACATTTCATCAAATGGGACAACTTTAACCCTACAATTTAAGTTAGAAGCTGCCCATCCCATTAACAACTCAAAAACTTGACCTACGTTCATCCTACTTGGAACTCCTAAAGGATTAAGAACTATGTCTACAGGCGTTCCATCAGGTAAATAGGGCATATCTTCTCTGGGTAGAATTCTGCTTATTATTCCTTTATTACCGTGTCTACCAGCCATTTTGTCGCCTACCTGTATTTTCCTCCTTTGGGCAACATAAACTCTTACGACCATATTAGCCCCTGGGGGTAACTCATCACCTTGTTCTCTAGTGTAAATACGGACATCCAAAACCCTTCCTTTTTCAGTCTTAGGGACCCTTAAGGAATTGTCTCTAACATCTCGAGCCTTTTCACCGAAAATAGCTCTCAAAAGCTTTTCTTCAGGTGGTTGGTCTGATTCTCCTTTTGGAGTAACTTTTCCCACAAGAATATCCCCACTCTCCACAAAAGCACCAATCCTGATTATTCCCATTTCATCAAGATCATTCAGGCTTTCTTCAGAGATATTGGGAATCTCCCTCGTAATTTCTTCAGGTCCTAACTTTGTTTGTCTTGCCTCGATTTCATATTTTTCGATATGTACTGATGTATATAAATCATCAGTTACCATCCTTTCGCTAACAAGGATTGCATCTTCATAGTTGTAACCCTCCCATGGCATATATGCGATTAATACATTCTGGCCTAATGCTATTTCTCCTCCCTCACATGCAGATCCATCTGCTAACACTTGCCCAGATATCACTCGATCTCCAATTTTTACTATGGGCCTTTGGTTTAGACAGGTATCTTGATTTGATCTTTGATATTTTTGAAGATAGTGAAAATGTTCATTTCCATCTTCATCTTTAACAACGATTTCATTAGCATCAACGTAGGATACAGTTCCATTAACTTTTGTTATTGGAACCATGCCGGAGTCTCTAGCAACTTGAGATTCTAAACCTGTACCAACTAAAGGACGCTCTGGCCTAAGCAATGGAACGGCTTGGCGTTGCATATTTGATCCCATCAACGCTCTATTTGCATCATCATGTTCCAAGAAAGGAATAAGTGAGGTAGCAACTGAAATCACTTGAACTGGGGAAAGTTGAACATAATCAACTTGATGAGGCGGTACTTTTTCAAAATCTTGTCTGTATCTTACTGGTATTAGATCTGCAAGTATATTTCCTTCCTTATCAGTTGCCACATCTCCTGGAGCCACTCTGCACTCATCTTCTAGATCAGCAGAAAGATAAATTGGGTTTCCCTCTTTATTAACTTTACCCTGATTAACTTCCCAAAAAGGTGTTTCAATAAAGCCATACTCGTTTACTCTAGCGTGGGTCGCTAGAGAGTTTATTAATCCTGCATTAGGACCTTCGGGAGTTTCAATGGGGCATAATCTTCCATAATGTGAAGGATGAATATCTCTAACAGCAAAGCCTGCTCTTTCTCGCGTTAAACCTCCAGGACCCAAGGCCGAAATTCTTCTCTTGTGTGTTAATTCAGCCAGAGGATTAGTTTGATCCATAAATTGACTTAATTGACTGGAGCCAAAAAACTCCTTTATAGCCGCAACCAAAGGTTTAGGATTGACTAGTTGAGCAGGAGTAAGAGAATCGGTTTCTCCAACAGTCATTCTTTCCTTAATAATCCTTTCTAAACGGTTTAATCCAACCCTTACTTGATTTTGAAGCAGTTCTCCTACAGATCTAACCCTTCGATTACCTAAGTGGTCAATGTCATCCAAACTAGCACCACCAATATCCAATTCTAGATTAATTAGATAATCAATAGTAGAAAGTACATCCTCATGAGTAAGTGTCCTTACATCATCTGGTACTGTAAGTCTCAGTTTTTTATTTATTTTATATCTACCAACTCGTCCTAAATCATATCTTTTAGGATCAAAAAATCTACTGTGTAATAGCTGTTGTCCTCCAGAAACTGAAGGTGGCTCACCAGGGCGTAGCTTCTTATATAGTTCAAGTAAGGCTTGATCTTCTGAATTTATTCCCTCATCATTGGCTGATTCAATTGAGTTTTGATAAAACTCAGGGTGCCTAAGCTTATCAACCACATCATTATCAGAAAGACCCATAGCTCTCATGAGAACATGTGCATTAATTTTTCTAGTTTTATCAACTCTCACATAAAGTAAATTATTTTTGTCAGTCTCAAATTTTAACCATGCACCTCTATTAGGAATAACACTTGCATTATAAGTTCTTCTACCGTTTTTATCTTGTTCATCTTTAAAATATACCCCTGGGCTTCGAACAATTTGGTTAACAATTACTCTTTCAGCACCATTAATAATAAAAGTTCCTCTTTCAGTCATTAATGGTAATTCACCAATAAATACTTCTTGCTCTTTTATTTCGCCAGTTTCTTTATTAATTAATCTACAAGTAACATACATTTGTGAGGCAAATGTTGCATCTCTTCTTTTTGCCTCCTCAACACTATGTCTAGGTCTTTTTAACCTGTACTCTTCACCAATAAAATGTAATTCTAATTTACCTGTGTAATCAGAAATGGGAGAAAAGTTTTGCAACTCCTCTATCAAACCCTTTTCCAAAAACCATTTAAAGCTTGCTCTTTGTACTTCAACTAAATCTGGTAGATAAGTAGCTGTTTTTGCTACCTGTAAAGCGCTACTGCTCATCCAAGAAGACCTGCGATTATGAGAGATTTACTATTTACTTTTAATTTACTCAATGTTTAGTTGTTTAACTTTTCTTTAAATATGAAATCAATCATTTAATCTCGATTTCAACAAAAAGACTATTTTAAAAATAGATAAAACTTTATCAAATGGTCGCAAAACCATTAACAATAAGAAGTTAAAACTAAAAAATTAAGGAAATTTTCCAGTAATTTCTAATGGTAACAGTTTTTGTGTTAACTTAACAAGTCAAATTTAAACAAATCTTTAGCATTCTTTGACGACTCATTGGCGATCGTAATTAATTCCGTAGATCTTAAATCTGCCATAAAATTTGCGACATTTTCAACAAATGCAGGTTCGTTTCTTTTGCCCCTAAAGGGTACAGGGGCTAGAAAAGGTGAGTCGGTTTCTATTAAGTATTTGTCATTGGGTACTATTTTGGCACACTCATGAATTTCATGTGCTTTTGGGAAAGTCACTATTCCACTAAAACTGATATAAAATCCAAGCTCCAAGAATTGCTTCATTTCGTTCGTGTTTCCTGTCCAACAATGAAGCACTCCATTAGGACATTTTCCTTTTTTAGATAGTTCATTGCATATCTCGATCATTTCATTTGCAGCATCTCTGCAATGGATAATTACAGGTAATTCAAGTTCATAAGCCAACTCCATTTGAGGAATAAGAGCCTCAATTTGCTGAGCTTTATTGTCACTTTTAAAAAAATCTAGGCCTAATTCCCCAATAGCTACAACTCTTCTATCTTCTTTAGCTGCTCTTCTTAAAAGAGATTTGGAACTTTTTTCCCATTTGCTTGCTTCTAGGGGATGCAAACCTACTGAATAATAAATTTCATTAAATTCATTGGATATTTCTTTTAACTTAGGAATTTCGGTTAATTCACAACAGGCATGAACTAATTTTTTTACACCTCTTGAACGTAATCTTATAACAACTTCCTCAAGATCTTCATCAAAATTTTCAAATATCAAATGACAGTGCGAGTCTATGAGTTCAATATCGCTCATAATATTAATTTCGACTGTTTACTTTGAGATAAGAGTAGTTTTTACAAAGTTATTAATTTTTGATTTTCTATTAGCCCCATTATTCTTATGAAGAACATTTTTTTTAACTGCTTTATCAATTAAACTAAATGCTTTGTTAAGACTTTCTTTCACTAAAATTTTATTATCTTCATTAGGGTCTTTTTTATATTTTTCGCAATTCTCCAAAGTTTTTTTTGTCAAAGTTCTAACAGTTGATTTATATGACTTATTAATTAAACGATTTCTTTCGGCAATTTGTATTCTCTTTTTTGCTGATTTGTTATTGGCCACAGAGAGTAATTAATTAGAAGATATTCATCATAACAAATAGATCGACTACTAATCAATCATATATAATTTATTAAGGTAATAAATTTGGTCTCGAGACTTTCAATTTGAAAAATTAATAATATGAAGATCATAAATAATAAAAAACAAGCTATCCAAGAATTAAACAGGATTTCTACTCGAACAAATTCAGAAAATAATAACAAGATAAATGCAACTGTTGAAGAAATTCTCCAGGAGGTTAAAAATTATGGAGATATAGCAGTGGAAAAATTTACCAAAAAATTTGATGGCTTCAACCCTAACCCCATGCAAGTTAGTTCCAAGGAATTAAAGGATGCATGGGATGAAATTGACAGCAATCTGAAGCGTTCACTTGAGGTAGCTCATAGAAGAATTAAAAAATTCCATGAAAAAGAAATTCCATTATCTTTCACCATAGAAGGTAAACATGGAGATAAAGTACAAAGAATATGGAGACCAGTCAGAAATGCAGGAATTTATATACCTGGAGGCAGAGCTGCTTATCCAAGTACTGTGTTAATGAATGCAATACCTGCAAAAGTAGCAGGAGTAGAAAAAATCTTAATGGTATCTCCTGGAAATAAAGAAGGGAAAATAAACAAAACTGTTTTAGCTGCAGCTCACTTATCAGGGGTCAATCAAGTTTTTAGGATTGGAGGAGCTCAAGCAGTGGGTGCTTTAGCATTTGGCACAAATAAAATTAGTAAAGTTGATGTTATTACAGGTCCAGGTAACATCTATGTGACTACTGCTAAAAAATTAATTTATGGCTCCACAGGGATAGATTCTTTAGCTGGTCCAAGTGAGATTCTAATTATTGCAGATGAAACAGCTCAAAGCACACATATAGCATCTGATCTATTAGCACAAGCAGAGCATGATCCTTTGGCTTCTTCAATACTTCTAACTACATCAAAGAAACAGGCAAACGAAGTTTTAGAAGAACTTTATAAAAAAATAGATGATCATCCAAGAAAAGAAATTTGCATGCAATCAATAAAAAATTGGGGATTAATTGTTATTTGCGACAACTATAAATCATGTATTGAACTAAGTAATAACTTTGCTCCAGAACACTTAGAAATTTTAGCTTTAGATTCAAAAAAGATACTTGAAGGTATAGAGAATGCGGGAGCAATATTTTTAGGAAAATGGACTCCGGAAGCTGTGGGAGATTATCTAGCTGGACCAAATCATACATTACCAACATCAGGCAATTCTAGATTTAGCGGTTCTTTAGGAGTTGAAACTTTTATGAAAAACACTTCAATAATTGAGTTTAACGAAGAAAGTTTAAAAGTTAACAGTCTTGATATTATTAATCTTGCAAAAAGCGAAGGTTTACATAGTCATGCCAACTCAGTACAAATAAGGTTTGAAGATTAGCCAACTTTTGAGGGAGAGTAAACAACTGGAATGTTATCTTCAATTTTACCAACTAATACTTTGTCTGTAAGATCAACAAATAATCCGTTCTCTAATACCCCTGGAATATTATTCAGACTAATTTCAGTTTCTCTTGGGTTCTTAATGCCATCATTAAACAATACATCTAGAACTAGGTTGCCCTGGTCAGTAACAACTGGACCAGCTTTTTTAGTAGCCATTCTTAAAGAAGAACTGCCATTCATTTCTTCAATAACCTCCTTTACTTGCTTCCAAGCATTTGGAAGGACCTCAACAGGTAAAGGAAAAGAATGATTTAAATTTTTTACTAGTTTGGTTTCGTCAACAACAATTAGCAATTGATTTGCTTTAGATGCTACTAATTTTTCCCTTACATGGCATGCACCTCCTCCTTTAATTAATTGAAATCCGGGATCAACTTCATCTGCTCCATCAATAGCCAAATCGATTTGAGAAACAGAAGCTAAATCTATAAGGGGGATATCGAGTTCGAGCGCTAAAACTTCTGATTGAAAGGAAGTTGCAACACCTCTTATATTTTGCAGTTTTCCAGAACGAATTTGATCGGCGAGGCTTTTTATCATAAGCGCTGCTGTAGATCCAGATCCTAATCCGAGAACCATGTCACTCTTTACTTCCTTAATTGCTGCATCAGCAACTATTTGTTTCATTTGAGTTTGCGAATCCAAAATTTTTTTTTCTAAGTTTATAGATTATTAAATTTCAATGGGTGATTTATGTCAAACCTGGGAGAGGTTCTGGTTTGATATTAATCTGTATCTCTTTATTATCTCTTAAAACATTCAACAGAAATACTTTGCCTATCTGAGCCTTTTCAACTTCATCTAATAAAGCTTTTGGTTCTTCTATAGAAATATTTTCTGCTGCTATTACTAAATCACCTCTTCTCAAACCAGCTTTTTCAGCAGGACTATTAGGAATGACTGATTGAATTAGAGCTCCATTTCTTTCAGGTAATTGAACTAATGAATTAGGGTCTTGATTATGTTCTTTAGCAATTCTAGGATTCAAAGAGATCAATTGAACTCCTAAATATGGATGAATAACTTCACCACTTTTAAGAAGTTGATCAGAAACACTTTTAGCTAAATTGATCGGTATTGCAAAACCTAAACCAGCTCCAGGGCCACTTCTTACTAACGTATTTATTCCTATTACCTCTCCATTTGAATTAATAAGTGGTCCTCCAGAATTTCCTGGATTTATTGCCGCATCAGTCTGAATAAGATCAAGCCTTTTATCAGAAAAACCCAAACTATTAATATCCCTATGTAAGCTACTTACAATCCCTAAGGTAACGGTTTTTTCTAAACCATAGGGAGTTCCTAAAGCTATAGCCCAATCTCCAACTTCAAGATCTTCAGAATTTCCAAGTGGGGCAAAATTAGAATAAGTAGATTCTTCAATTTTTACTAAAGCCAGATCAGTTATTGCATCAGTTCCCAAAACTTGTCCATCGCAAATAGTTCCATCTGCCAAAGTTACTGAAACATCATCAACTCTTTCTACTACATGTGCATTTGTGAGAACCAAACCATTTTCATTAATAATTACTCCAGAGCCTTGACCTCTTTCTCTCTCAGGTTTAAAGCCTTGTTCCCCAAGTAAATCCCTTAATAAAGGGTCAAGCAAAGTTGGGTCAAATTGTTGCCTCTCCAACAATCGCTCAGTATCAATTTTTACAACTGCAGGGCCAACATTTTTCACAGCAGATGATACGAAGTTGTGGGTTTCTGAAGAAGTCAGAGCTAAAACTTCAGCTTTTGGGGAGATATTAACTATGCAAAAACAAACGATAATAAAAATTTTGATTAAATTTAGAAATTTAACCTTTTGAATCATCATTATATTTAAAAATATTTGATTTAAAGTAAATCTAATTGAAGAAATAAATTATTGTTGTTTTTTTGTTTACATCCATAAAATACAAATTTTTGAAAAAACTTTTTTTATATGTGAAAATTGTTTTAAAGCAATAATTCCAATAAATTTGAACAAGGAAAATAAAAGTAAACTAGAAACCCTCTTAAAAAAAGTTGCCGATGTATTGGATTTCGAAATATTTAGTTTAAATGTAAAAACTAATCAAAATCCAATCGTTATAGAAATCACTATAAAAAAAACTAATGGTGATGATATTTCCCTTGATGATTGTGCTCTATTTAATACTCCAGCATCTGAAGAAATAGAAAATTCAAATCTTTTAAATTGTTCATATGTCTTAGAAATTAGTAGTCAAGGGGTCAGTGATGAATTAACCTCAGATAGAGACTTCAAAACTTTTAAGGGTTTTCCAGTTAATGTCGAGTTAAACCAGAAAAATTCAAAAATAAAATTTCTGAATGGTTTACTTTATGAAAAGTCTAAAGATTTTTTAGCCATTAACATAAAAGGTAAGATAAAGAAAATCCCTTTTAATGAAGTTTTAAAGATTAGTCTTTGTACATTAAAAGATTAATTATTTTCAACCATTATTCAATTTTCCCATCATAGATGGCATTAGTTATTCTCCCAGGTTTAAACAATCTCATTGAAGACATTAGTGAGGAAAAAAAGTTACCTCCTAATATCGTAGAAGCAGCCTTACGCGAAGCTCTATTAAAAGGATACGAAAAATATAGAAAAACTTTTTACATTGGAGTTAACCAAGATCCATTTGATGAGGAATATTTTAGTAATTTTGATGTTGGACTAGATTTAGATGAAGAAGGTTACAGAATATTATCTAGTAAGTTAATTGTTGAAGAAGTAGAGAGTGAAGATCATCAAATATCCCTTGAGGAAGTTAAACAAGTCGCTGATGATGCCCAAATAGGAGACACAGTTGTTCTAGACGTTACTCCAGAAAAAGAGGATTTTGGGAGAATGGCTGCTTCAACAACAAAGCAAGTTTTGGCCCAAAAATTAAGAGATCAACAAAGAAAAATGATCCAAGAAGAATTTGCAGATTTGGAAGATCCTGTTTTAACTGCGAGAGTGATCAGGTTTGAGAGACAATCGGTCATTATGGGAGTTAGTTCAGGTATAGGTAGACCTGAAGTAGAGGCAGAACTTCCGAAGAGAGATCAATTACCAAACGATAATTACAGAGCAAATGCAACTTTCAAAGTATTTTTGAAAGAAGTTAGCGAAATAGCCAGAAAAGGGCCACAACTTTTTGTAAGTAGAGCAAATGCTGGTTTAGTAGTATATTTGTTTGAAAATGAAGTACCTGAAATTCAAGAAGGCACAGTAAAAATTGTCGCTGTTTCAAGAGAAGCGAACCCTCCTTCGAGAGCTGTTGGGCCAAGAACAAAAGTAGCTGTTGATAGTGTTGAAAATGAAGTAGACCCAGTAGGAGCCTGTATTGGAGCTCGCGGAGCAAGAATTCAACAGGTAGTTAATGAACTAAGAGGAGAAAAAATAGATGTTATTAAATGGTCATCTGATCCAATACAGTACATTTTAAACTCTTTGAGTCCTGCAAAAGTTGATCTAGTTAGACTAGTTGACCCAGAAGGGCAACATGCTCATGTACTAGTTCCTCCTGATCAATTAAGTCTCGCAATTGGTAGAGAAGGTCAAAATGTAAGACTTGCTGCAAGATTAACTGGTTGGAAGATTGATGTTAAAAACTCTCATGAATACGATCAGGAAGCAGAAGATACTGCAGTTTCTGAATTAATTGCTCAAAGGGTAGATGAAGAAAATCTCCAGCGAGAAGCGGAATTAAGATTAGAAGCAGAACAAGCCGAGCGTGCAGCAGAAGATGCAAGATTAAGAGAGCTTTATCCCCTTCCTGAAGATGATCTAGAATATGTTGAAGAACAATATGAAGAAGATTTATCAGATGAAAATCAATTAGAGACAGTTCAAGATAATGAAATATCCGCCACAGAGGAGAGAAAACGGTGATACAACAAACCCCTGTTATGCGGGTATGCATTTCATGTAAACAAACATATGACAGGAAACATCTTTTAAAGATTACCAAAGATCATAAGCAAGGTATTATGTTTCAAAAAGGAATGGGAAGATCAGCTTACATTTGCAATTCAAAAAAATGTTGCTCAGATTCCAAGATAAAAAAAAAGCTTCAAAAAGCTTTAAAAACATTCTTAGAACCTGAATTTATTGATATTTTTGAAAAAGAAATTACAAGCTTTAATGACAATTCCAATAAGGGAATATAATTAAATTAAATCCTCTTTAATTTCAAAAAGAGTACAAATCAGATTAAATGACTATCAGCGATAAAATCAGAATTTACGAACTTTCCAGAGATTTAAATCTGGAAAACAAAGATATATTGGATGCCGCTCAAAAACTTTCAATTTCAGTAAAAAGCCATAGCAGTTCTATTAGTGCAGAGGATGCAAAAAAAATAAAGAATCTTATTAATACAAAGAATTCAGACAAAAAAATACTTTCCATTAATAAACCTTCGATTAAAAAAAATAACTATGTCAAAAACGAACAATCATCTCCTGCAAATGGGAAACCTTTCAAAGATAATTCAAATAAAAAGCCATTATTAATAAAACCTCTTAATAAACCTGAGAGTCTCAAAGTAATTTCTAATAAACCTAAAAATCCTAACAAACCCATTATCGTTAATACTCCGCAATCTCAAGCAAACCCTACTAATCAAAATATAAAAAAGAGTAAACCTTCAATAAATTTCAACCAAGATAAAAAAACTTTTCCAAATAACGCTACCCCCCCTATCAAAAGTCCCTCTAAACCCCCTTTACAATTAATTGCAAAGCCTAAAAATATAAAAAATAATACTAGATCTAATGGTTCTTCAAAGAACAAATTTAATTCTGGTGATAATAGACAACTATCAAACAAATCTGGTCAAAACCCTAACAAACCCTTAACAACAAACCTCAATAATAGGACAAAAAATACACCTGAGCTCGTTGGGGCTCCGATAAGAAGAGACGAATCAAAAACAAATACCAATAAGCAAAATAACAATAGACAAAATATTTCTTTTAAACAAACTGTTCCCAACAGGCCCGGTGCTCCGAACAGACCTGGCATGCCTAATAAGCCTGTATCAAGAAACAAGCCATCTGATTCAGGCAGACCTGGCTCGTTTAAGAGACAAGATAATCCCAGCAGAACCGGTGCTCCGAACAGACCTGACATGCTTAATAGACCTGGATTAAGAAATAGGCCATCTGATCTAGGGAGACCTGGCTCATTTAATAGACAAGTAAATCCTAATAGAACTGGAGCACCTAACAGATCTGGCATGCCCAATAGGCCTGGGTCTAAATTCAATAGTCAAAAGTCACCAGGGTTTAGGAAGCCAGTATCACCTAATGAACTTTTACAACTTCAAAAAACTAACAATTCTGAGAAGGACAAATTAGTAACAAAGAATAACGAAAAAAATAATATTGAGAAACCTAAACAAAAGGTAAAAGCTCCAAATAGCCGTCCAAATGATGCCACTATTTCCAAAAAACCACCCCATAGAACATTTTCAAATAGTTCAAAAAAACCAGGAAAAACAGATTGGGACGATAGTGCAAAACTCGAAGCATTAAGAAATAAAAATCCTCAAAAGCAAAGACAGAAAGTTCGTATTATCGGCGAAAATGATGATTCATTAACATCAGAAACCAGTGGCTACTCAGGTGAAAAAATTTCAATATTATCAGCTAGTTTGGCTCGTCCAAAGAAAGAAAAGTCCAATGAAACTAAATCTCAAAAATCTATAAAGCAATTTAAGAAGAAGAAAAAGGAAACCACTAGGCAAAGGCAGAAAAGAAGAGCTATGGAATTAAAGGCGGCCAAGGAGGCCAAACAAGTAAGGCCGGAAATGATAATAGTTCCCGAAGATAATTTAACAGTTCAAGAATTAGCTGATAAATTAAGTCTTGAAAGTTCTGAAATAATCAAATCTCTTTTCTTTAAGGGAATTACGGCAACTGTAACTCAATCTCTTGACTTGGCAACTATCGAAACAGTAGCAGAAGAATTTGGAGTGCCTGTTTTGCAAGATGATATCCAAGCGGCTGCCGAGAAAACAGTTGATATGATTGAATCTGATGATATTGATAGTTTAATAAAAAGACCGCCTGTTATTACGGTGATGGGGCATGTAGATCATGGCAAAACAAGTTTGTTAGATTCAATCAGAGAATCAAGAGTTGCTTCCGGAGAAGCAGGAGGGATAACTCAACATATAGGAGCTTATCAAGTTGAATTTCAACATGAATCTAAAAAGAAAAAATTAACTTTTCTTGATACACCCGGTCATGAAGCCTTTACAGCAATGAGAGCGAGAGGTACAAAAGTTACTGATGTAGCTGTTCTTGTAGTAGCAGCAGATGATGGTTGTAGACCTCAAACACTTGAGGCCATTAGTCATGCAAGAGCTGCAAAAGTTCCAATTGTTGTTGCAATAAACAAAATTGATAAAGAAGGGGCCTCTCCAGAAAGAGTCAAGCAGGAGCTATCAGAAAAAAATTTAATTGCTGAAGATTGGGGAGGAGATACTGTTATGGTTCCAGTAAGCGCGATCAAAAAACAAAATATTGACAAATTGCTAGAAATGATTCTACTAGTTTCAGAAGTCGAAGATCTACAAGCCAACCCTGATAGATCGGCCAAAGGTACCGTGATTGAGGCCCACCTAGATAAAGCCAAAGGACCTGTAGCTACATTGCTAGTACAAAATGGCACCTTAAAATCTGGGGATGTTTTGGCTGCAGGTTCAGTCCTTGGAAAAATCAGAGCAATGGTTGATGAAAATGGAAATAGAATCAAAGAAGCAGGACCATCATTCCCAGTGGAAGCACTAGGATTTAGTGAAGTACCAACAGCAGGGGATGAATTTGAAGTCTACCCTGATGAGAAAGCTGCACGAGCTGTTGTTGGAGAGAGAGCTACAGATGCTAGAGCGACAAAATTAGCTCAGCAAATGGCTTCTAGAAGAGTTAGCTTATCATCCTTATCAACGCAAGCGAATGATGGAGAATTAAAAGAATTAAACTTAATTCTTAAAGCTGATGTTCAAGGTAGTGTCGAAGCGATATTGGGATCACTAGAACAATTGCCAAAAAATGAAGTTCAAGTAAGAGTTCTACTTTCTGCTCCTGGAGAAATAACTGAGACAGATATAGATTTGGCCGCCGCATCAGGATCAGTAATCATAGGTTTTAACACCTCGCTTGCTTCTGGAGCAAAAAGAGCAGCTGATGCGAATGATGTTGACATAAGAGAATATGAAGTAATCTATAAACTCCTAGAAGATATTCAATTAGCCATGGAAGGACTACTTGAACCCGATCTGGTTGAAGAATCATTAGGTAGAGCAGAAGTTCGAGCAACTTTCGCAGTTGGAAAAGGATCTATCGCAGGCTGTTATATACAAACTGGTAAATTACAACGTAATTGTTCTCTAAGAGTTATAAGATCAGAAAAGGTAATTTACGAGGGTAATTTAGATTCTCTAAAAAGGTCTAAAGATGATGTAAAAGAAGTAAATACAGGTTTTGAATGCGGAGTTGGCTGCGATAAGTTCTCATCTTGGAACGAAGGCGACATAATCGAAGCTTTCAAATTTGTGACTAAAAAGAGGACTTTAACTCAATAATTAAATTCATCACTTATTAATCTTTATTCCTATCAAGGAATAATAAAGTAGGAAATAATACACAGGCGCCCAATTGTATAAGAAGATTATTTTGCTGAAGCTCGCTTCCGCTAGCGATTTTGGACAACATTATAATAAGACCTAAAAAAGCAGAACCACTAAAAGCTATCCACAAAATTTTTCGTAATCCCTTGAAAGGAGCCTGAGATTCCTTTAATAATTTCTTCTTTAATTCAGGATCTATTTTTGACATAAATTCTTACAGTTATAAAATTAAGTCTATATGAAAAATTCAATATTTAATATTGCCGATATAGCTCAGCGGTAGAGCAACTGTCTCGTAAACAGTAGGCCATTGGTTCAATTCCAATTATCGGCACTTAAAAAGCAAATTAAAACTAGAATGATTAATAAAATTTTCGTGAGTATTGTCCTAGTATTTTTAATTTCTCCAAATTAGTAATAAAGTAGTTAGATTCTTAAAGAAAATAAATCCATTAAATTTCATGACATGAATTTTAATTTGCAGTTCGGAAAATTAAATAAAAAAAATAACCAAAGAAATTATTTTGGAAAAATTCTAACTGTAAGACTGCCATGTAATCCAATATTTCCAATAGGACCTATTTATTTAGCAGACCATATTCATAAATGTTTTCCTGAAATAGAGCAACAATTCATTGATCTAGCAATAATTCCATCCAATAAAGTTTCCAAATATTTATCTAGAAAAATTGATCAATTTAGACCACATCTAATCATTTTTTCATGGAGAGATATACAAATTTATGCACCTGTTGATGGTAGGAGTGGAAATCCCCTACAAAACTCTTTTGAAGTTTTCTACTCAAAAAATATCTTTAAAAAAATTAGAGGTTCTTGGGGAGGATTAAAATTAATTGCATCTCATTATGGAGAAATATATAGAAATACTTCTTTAGTTAAGATGGGACTAAAAAGAGCACAAAAATACAACAAAAATGTAAACGTAATTTTAGGAGGTGGAGCTGTTAGTGTCTTCTATGAACAACTGGGGAATCTACTCCCAAAAGGAACTATTATTTCAGTTGGAGAGGGAGAAAATCTCATAGAAAAAATTATTAGAGGAGATTCAATAGAGGAAGAAAGATGTTACAGTGCTGGACAAAAACCTCGAAACAAATTAATACATGAACAACCTTCGGGCACTGTTAAAACTGCCTGCAACTATAAATATATTAAATCAATATGGCCTGAATTTAATTGGTATATAGAAGGTGGAGAATACTACGTAGGGGTGCAAACAAAAAGAGGTTGTCCTCATAATTGTTGTTTCTGTGTTTATACAGTTGTGGAGGGGAAGCAGGTTCGCGTTAATCCTGTTAACGAAGTAATCAAAGAAATAAAGCAATTATATGATCTTGGCGTAAGGGGATTTTGGTTCACAGATGCACAGTTTATTCCAACCAAAAAACATATTGAAGATGCAAAAACACTTTTGAAAGCAATTAAGGATGAAGGCTGGGACGATATTAATTGGGCCGCATACATCAGAGCAGATAATATTGATGCTGAGCTAGCACAGCTTATGGTTGATACTGGTATGAGCTATTTTGAAATTGGTATCACATCGGGGTCTCAAGAACTTGTTAGAAAAATGAGATTAGCGTATAACCTTGAAACTGTATTAAATAATTGCAGAATGCTAGTCCAATCAGGTTTCAAGAATCATGTTTCAGTCAATTATTCATTCAATGTTTTTGATGAAACGCCTAGCACTATAAGACAAACAATTGCTTATCATAGAGAATTAGAAAATATTTTTGGTAAAGGCCTAGTTGATCCAGCCATATTCTTTATAGGCTTGCAACCTCACACTCTCCTCGAGAAGTACGCCTTGGAACATAAAATTTTGAAGCCAAATTATAATCCAATGAGCATGATGCCCTGGACAGCGAGGAAACTTCTTTGGAATCCAGGTTCATTAGGTAAAAAACTTGGTCAGGTTTGCTTAGAAGCTTTTGATAATACAGAAGATGAATTTGGCAAAACAGTTATAGACATTCTCGAGAGAGAATATGGGAAGTCATCCTTAAAAGAATCCTTAAAAGTTCGTCCTTTATCAGAAAGGAAATTAGCTCACTCTAAATAATAAATTCGACTGTTATCAATCCTCTTTCTCAATTGAACTAGAGATTCCTTTAGATTTTAATGATTCAGAATAGAATTCTGCAGGTTCTAAATCACAAATAATTACCAAACCTACTCCCGTGTTATGTGCCTCAAGCATTATGGCGATAGCATCTTGCTCGCTTAATTGCGGCACAACTTCTCTTAGTGAAATGGTTACATACTCCATAGAATTAACTGGGTCATTATGCAGCAAAACCTTATATTTTGGAGATTTATTTTTTAATTCAGCAGGTTTCTTTTCAATCACTGCTGAATTATTACTTACACTTTGTTCTAACTTTATAGGTAGCATTAAAATTTCTTAGATTCTAAATTCTACTAATAATTATATATTAATTATTCTTTATTATATATTAATTATTCTTTCCATTGCATCAATGACGTTTGATCGTGAGTTAAATGCTGACAAACGAAAATAACCTTCTCCTGCCAATCCAAATCCACTCCCAGGTGTTCCAACTACACTAACTTTTTGAAGAAGGAAATCAAAAAAGTCCCAAGATGTCATTTGATCAGGAACTTTAATCCAGATATAAGGAGCATTGTCCCCACCATAAACTTTATATCCTGCATTCTGAAGTTTATTTTTCATAATTTTTGCATTTTCCATATAAAAATCAATTAATCCTTTAACCTGTTTCTTCCCTTCAAGAGAATAAACTGCCTCGGCTCCTCTCTGAACCACGTAACTTACTCCATTGAACTTTGTAGATTGCCGCCTATTCCAGAGAGGCCATAAGTCTATTTCCTCATTTTTTGAACTAAAACCTTTGAGATTTTTAGGTATTACAGTGAAAGCACATCTAACTCCAGTGAATCCTGCATTCTTTGAAAAAGATCTAAATTCAATAGCACAATCCTTTGCCCCCTCAATTTCATATATTGAATGTGGAATATCATTATCTTGGATAAATGCTTCATAAGCTGCATCAAAAAGTATCAGAGATTTGTTTTGAAGTGCATAGTCAACCCACTTTTTCAATTCTTTTTTAGTGATAGTTGCTCCGGTTGGATTATTTGGAAAACAAAGATATAAAATATCAACTTTTTTTTCAGGTAGTTTTGGTAGAAAGTTGTTACCCTCATTTATTGCAAGATATGTTAATCCTTGATAAGTACCATTTTCAAGAGCATTTCCAGTTCTGCCTGTCATAACGTTGCTATCTACATAAACAGGGTAAACAGGATCTGTTACAGCAATTGAATTATCTTTGCCAAGAATATCTAAGATATTACTACTATCGCATTTAGAACCATCTGAAACAAAGATTTCTTCAGGTGAAATTTGACAGCCTCTCGAAATAAAATCATGCTCAGATATTTTTTCCCGCAGCCAAGAATAACCTTGTTCTGGCCCATAACCTCTGAAACCCTCTGTTGTTGCCATGTCATCTAAAGCTTTACCCATAGCCTCTATGCATACTCTAGGTAATGGTTCTGTGACATCTCCTATACCAAGCTTAATAATCTCAGCACTCTTATTTGATTGAGAATATATTTTTACCCTTTTAGCAATTTCAGGGAATAAATAGCCAGCTTTGAGTTTTAAATAATTTTCGTTTACTTGAACCACTTTAGATAAAAAATTTAACCAATATAAGAATAATGGATCAACGTGCTTTAGTGGTGATTAGATGTTAAAATTATTTTAGTTATGATTAAATATTGAGATAATCATAGCTGCGAATTAAATTTCAAATAGTTTTAAAATCGTCTAAAGCTTTATAAATAGTTGAATACATTGGATGTTCACTTAATTTTAAAAAATTATTTAATACTAGCTAAAAAAAATTTCTTAAAGGTAAAATTTTTAATCTTTACTTTAGATGATTTGAAAATTCAAACCATACATAATTAATTATATGTCTCAGCAAATTATCATCGCTGAGCAGGCTCGAATTGCAGCACTACTCACGGATGATCGAGTTGATGAATTAATCGTCGCACAAGGTCAGTATCAAATTGGTGATATTTTTTTAGGAACAGTTGAAAATGTTCTTCCTGGCATTGATGCAGCTTTCATAAATATTGGTGAAAGTGAGAAAAATGGATTCATTCATGTTTCAGATCTAGGTCCATTAAGACTCAAAAAGGGAACCTTTGGAATAACTGAATTACTAGAACCAAAACAAAAAGTTTTAGTACAAGTAATAAAAGAACCAACAGGATCTAAAGGGCCAAGACTAACAGGGAGTATATCAATTCCTGGAAAGTATCTGATATTACAACCATATGGCCAAGGAGTAAATATTTCCAGAAAAATAAATACAGAAACAGAACGAAGCCGTTTAAAAGCTCTTGGGGTTTTAATAAAACCACCTAGCACGGGTTTACTATTTAGAACAGAAGCCGAAAAGATAAAAGAGGAACTACTTATTGAAGATTTAGAAAATTTAATTCAACAATGGGAAAATATTATAAAAGTTTCTGAGACTTCTAATCCACCAAATTTAATAAAAAGAGATGATGATTTCTCTCTAAAAATTTTGAGAGATCACATAAAATCGTCAACTAAAAGCATAATTATCGATAGTAAATTTTCAGTTGAAAGGGCAAAAGATTTTTTAATCAACTATGACTCTAATTTGGATATTGAATTGCATGATAATGATTTAAACCAACACATTTTAGAAAAGTATGAAATCAAGAAAACAATTCAAAAAGCTCTTCAACCGAGAGTAGATCTACCATCTGGCGGTTATATAATTATTGAACCAACTGAAGCACTAACAGTAATTGATGTAAACTCTGGATCATTTACAAGGTCGGCCAACTCAAGACAAACCGTTTTGTGGACAAATTGCGAAGCAGCAGCTGAAATCTCAAGACAAATGAAATTGAGAAATATTGGAGGAGTTATTGTAGTAGATTTTATTGATATGGAATCTAGAAGAGATCAATTACAACTACTTGAACATTTTACTTCAGCAATAAAAGATGATTCTGCTAGGCCTCAGATAGCTCAGCTAACTGAATTAGGTTTAGTTGAATTGACCAGAAAAAGACAAGGTCAAAATATATATGAATTATTCGGAAAGAAATGTCCTACATGCAATGGCACAGGGCATTTAGATAACCTATTTAATTATGAAATTTCAAATCTAACAATTAACAATGTTGAAGAAAAGCCTCCTAAATCAAAAACTATAAAACCTTTAAATATAGATACCCCTAAATTAACTGATAAAGAGGAAAAAATAGTTGAAAAGGAATTACTTAACCTCAAGAAGTTAAATAAAGAGGACTCTTCTAATAAAAAAGAAAATGATAATGAAGATTTGAATACATTAAATTCAAAAGAAAAAAATTTAATAACTGTTGATCTTACTAATGATGAAAAAATTGTTTTCAGTCAGTTAGGCATTAATCCATTAATAAAGTTAGGGAAGGAATATTTAAGTAGCAATAATTTTGTCCGTTTAAAGGAAAATAATGGTAACGAAAAAGAAAAAAATTTAGATAATAAAAAAACAACAATAAAACCATTAAAGAAAATCTCAAAATCTAAACAAGAAGAGGATAATGAAACTAATATTGAAGCCAACTCAAATGATAAAGAGGAACCAGCAACAAAAAATAATGAGAACGGAGAAAATGTATTTTTAGATAAGAAGGATAAAATTGAAGCTACAGATGAGTTAAACAATGCAAGAAAAAAAAGAAGAAGATCTTCGGCGAGTATTGAATAAAATATCAGAAGTTGGAATAGATGAAGTCGGGAAGGGAGCAGTTTTTGGCCCAGTTTTTTCAGCAGTTGTTGTATTAACTGAAAAAAATAGATTAATCCTAAAGCAATTTGGGGTTCTTGATAGTAAAAAATTAACTACCAAAAAGAGGAAATTCCTTTTTCCGAAAATTTTATTACTTTCTTCAGATTATGGAATTGGGCAATCTTCTGCCAGAGAAATAGATAAGCTAGGCATCAGAGTAGCAACTGAACTTTCAATGATGCGAGCTTTAAAAAAATTAAAAAAGGAACCATCTGAACTAATAATTGATGGACCATTATTATTAAGGCCATGGAAAGGAATTCAACAAAATATAGTATCGGGAGACTCGAAATTTACCGCCGTATCTTCAGCAAGCATAATTGCGAAAGTATCTCGAGACAATCTAATGGAAAGGCTTGAAGAAAAATACAGAGGATACTTAATATTTAAAAATAAAGGTTATGGCACTAGAGAGCATCTTTCAATTATCAAAGAAAATGGAATAACTAATCTCCATAGGAAAAGTTTTTTAAAAAAATCAAATCTTATTTAATTCACACCAATCTAAAAAATCTTTAACTAATTGCTGTTGAACTCTTGATTTTATACCCAGCAGTATCCCATTTAAAACCGAATGACCCGTGGATTCCAAAATTTTCTGTGGTACCAACCTTAATAAGGGAGGTTGACTGACAGTTACTCCTAATAGCGCCTCACCTTCTAATCCAAAATCAGTCGCTTCCAAATTCGCTTTCAAAATAAGATTAAAGTCATCTACAATGCCTAATCCATCCAATGTACTTTCTAAGGCGCTCATTCTTAAGATTCCATCTTTATTATCTACCGCAATTGAAACAACAGGGTTAATATCTAATTGAAATACCTTAAAACTTGTTACTGTATACTTGTACTGACCATCCCCTTCAGGTATTAATTTTTTGGAGTCTAGCATTGCTCCTACAACTCTTTCTTCTTCCAAAAGATATTGAGAGAGATATTTTTTATTTCTTGTTACAGAAAGCTTTAGTTTCTGTTTAGCATCAAAAGATAATAGCATTTTCTATGTCCCTCCAATGCCTATTTGATCTCTTTTTTTCTTACAAATAATCATGCGCAAACAAGTTGCATATTTAGGTCCTAAAGGGACATTCGCGGAAAAAGCAGCTCATATATTATCAAAGCTTGCAAATTTTCAGACACCTATATTTGTACCATGTAATGGGCTACATTCGGTCATTAAATCAATAGCCCATAACAATTGTGATGCTGCTGTAGTTCCTATTGAAAATTCTGTGGAAGGCGGAGTTACAGCCACTCTTGATGCCCTTTGGAAATTTCCTGATATATACATTAATAAAGCGATTGTTTTACCCATAAAACATGCATTAATTAGTGATGGAGAACTTTCAATGATTTCAGAAGTATTATCTCATCCTCAAGCATTAGCTCAATGTTCAGAATGGTTATCTGAAAATCTTCCAAACGCAGTCCCTCTTCCTACAAATTCAACATCGGAAGCAGTTAATATGGTGAAAGGTAGTAAATTTAGAGCTGCCATTGGTTCAAAATCATTAATTCAGGTAGAAGGACTTAAAGAATTAGCCTTCCCTATTAACGATGTCCCAGGTAATTGCACAAGATTTGTCTTATTAAGCAAAGAATTAAATACTGATTCATCTAATATTGCCAGTTTTGCTTTTTCATTAATCTCAAATAAACCTGGAGCCTTACTAAAAGCTATTAATCATATTTCAGAATATGGATTTAATATGAGCAAGATAGAGTCAAGGCCCTCAAAGAGAGAGTTAGGAGAATATATAATATATATTGATTTAGAAATAAATAATCAAACTAATATAAAAAAATTTCTTAAACTTAAAAATGATCTAAAGCCACTATGCAATAATTTTGTAGATTTTGGGAATTATTTTTCTGAAAATATTGAACTTGACTAGTTTATCCCCTACATTTGTAAACCCCAAAGTCCATTAAACCCTTTCTAAATGCCCAATTCATAAGAAGTATAGTTGGGATCTCTCTAATAGATTTGAATATTGCTAAGGGACCAAGAGATAAAATTGCAAAAGGTCTTCTAAAGCCTTCAATAATGGAGTCGTACCATGAAGGATTTGTGTAAGAATTCCAATTATCGGTAATAACTCTTCCAGCACTATTTTTATTTTTTGAAAGAATCTTACTGAACTCGTTAATGCTAGTAAAATTAGGATGTCCCCACTGTTCAAGTAATTGTTTAAGGACAAACTTCTCCCAAAAAGATGGGGGATATTCCACAAGATCTCTTGAGTTCCAATCAGCCAATGCAAAATATCCTCCAGGCCTCAAAGTTCTCAACATTTCATCGGCAAACTTGGTTTTATCATTCATATGTGCGCCCGCCTCAACACTCCAAACCCCATCAAATGATCCATCCTTAAATTTCAAATCCAATGCATCCATAACTTGAAAGTTGCAATTGAGTTCTGAAGGAGTAAGCTCTCTTGCTCTTTTTACTTGAGCAGGACTAATTGTGATTCCAGTTACATTAAAACCATAATATTTTGCAAGAATCCTTGAACTTCCTCCTATGCCACAGCCAACATCAAGTATTCTAGAACCTTTTGGCAATTTATCTAAACCACTCCACTTGACTAACTCATGAACAAACTGGATTTTAGCGTTTCTAAAATCGATATTTTTATTTTCTACAGGATAGAAACCTAAATGTATATGTTCTCCCCACAATCTCTCAAGTAATTTATCTTGGGTCCAAGAATCATATGCAGACGCCACAGTACCAGAAGAAATATATTTTCTAGCATTAATTCTCCAAATAATAGCTAAAGCTAAAAGGAATAAAACCAGAAAAAAAATAGACGATATAAATCCAGACATTTAACTTTCTTTTATATCAGGAAAACTTTCTTTCAAAGCTGTTCTTGCTGCGAGTTGTTTTCTAGTATGATCAAGCATTTCAAATTCTCTCTGCAAACGAGTATAAGTGTTTCTTTCTTCCAAAAGTCTTTGTTGTTCATCCGCTACAGGACCACCTAAATGAGCTCCTATCCAAAATGATAATTCCATGGGATTATCAGGTAATTTATCAGGTATGTTTTTCTTAGTATTTGTAAGTTTACCTGTTAAATTAATTACATCATTAAGTGCTTCTTTAACTGAATCTTTTAAAGAATCTAATTTTTGAAGATTATCAATGTTATCATCACTAATCCAACTAACCATCGCGGAAAAAAATGGAGTTGAACGAGTAATTTCTAAGACCTGAAATCTTTGTTGTCCAAGAGTAATGATATTACTTCTACCATCTTCTGCAGTTTGATGTTTTATTATTTGAGCACAACATCCAACATTGGCCATATTTTTAGTATTTGGATCCCATTTTACAACCCCAAACATTGAGTCAGCTTCAAGCACAGATTGAAGCATAATCCTATATCTAGATTCAAAGATATGTAAAGGCAAAACTTCTTGAGGAAACAAGACTACTTCTGGCAAAGGAAATAAAGGTAATTCCCTTACAGAGAGCTCGCCCATTTAAACCTCATTATTAGTAATATATTAATCAATTTAAGTTGTTTTTGGGATATCTTAGAGTTTAACTTCTATATCTACGCCACTTGGAAGATCTAACTTCATTAGAGCATCAATAGTTTTCGCGGAAGGACTATAAATATCAATTATTCTTCTATGAGTTCTTGTTTCAAAATGCTCTCTCGAATCTTTATCAACATGAGGTGATCGTAAGACACAATATATCTTTCTTTTTGTAGGTAACGGAATTGGACCTATTGCGGAAGCAGAAGTAGTATCAGCGGTTTGTATTATTTTATCGCAAGACAAATCAAGCATTCTTCTATCAAATGCTTTTAGTCTTATTCTAATTTTTTGTTGTGCAATTGATGCAGTCATAATTTCAAATTGAATTCTAGTAAAGGGCCATCTATTAAAAATGACCCTCTTCCATTAACTTATCCTAAGTGATTGAGGTTAGATTCTTAAAATTCTAATGTATTATTTGAGAATTTTAGAAACAACTCCAGCACCAATAGTACGTCCACCTTCACGGATTGCAAAGCGCATTCCTTGCTCAATAGCTACTGGACAAATTAATTCACCAGTCATTTTAATTCTGTCCCCAGGCATGACCATTTCAACATTAGAACCATCATCAGATGTAAATGCTGTAATTTGTCCTGTAACATCAGTTGTTCTGATGTAGAACTGTGGTCTATATCCTGCGAAGAAAGGCGTATGTCTACCACCCTCTTCTTTCTTAAGAACATAAACTTCCCCTTCAAACTGAGTATGGGGAGTAATGGAACCTTTCTTAACAAGAACCATTCCTCTCTCAATGTCCTCTTTTTGTACACCACGTAAAAGTAGACCAACATTATCGCCAGCCATACCTTCGTCAAGAAGTTTACGGAACATTTCGACTCCAGTAACTGTTGTTACTCTTGTGTCTCTTATTCCAACTATTTCAACTTCTTCTCCAACTTTAACTTTACCTCTCTCAATTCTTCCAGTAGCGACGGTACCTCTACCAGTAATTGAGAAAACATCCTCAACTGCCATTAAGAATGGTTTATCAACTTCTCTTTCAGGTTCAGGTATACTAGCATCAACCGCCTTCATTAGTTCTTCAATTTTTGATTCCCAAGTAGAATCTCCTTCAAGAGCTTTCAAGCCAGAAACTTGAACTATAGGAATATCATCTCCAGGGAAATCGTAACTATCTAAAAGCTCTCTGATTTCCATTTCAACAAGTTCAATAATTTCTTCATCATCGACCATATCGCACTTGTTTAGAGCTACCACAAGAGCAGGAACTCCAACCTGTTTAGCAAGAAGAATATGCTCTTTAGTTTGCGCCATAGGTCCATCTGTAGCTGCGCAAACTAGGATAGCCCCATCCATTTGTGCGGCTCCTGTAATCATGTTTTTCACATAATCAGCATGCCCTGGGCAATCGACATGAGCATAATGTCTGCCTTCAGTTTCATATTCGACGTGTGCTGTATTAATAGTAATCCCACGCTCTCTTTCCTCAGGAGCACCATCAATGTCTCCATAGTCTTGAGCTTGAGCTTGACCTTTTTTTGCTAGTACATTTGTAATAGCAGCAGTAAGTGTTGTTTTTCCATGATCAACATGGCCAATAGTACCTATGTTGACATGTGGTTTGTTCCTTTCGAACTTCTCGCGAGCCATTTTGAATTAAAGAATCGAGGGTTTAAGATTGTTTTGGTTTAGAGATCAGGAGTTGCCCTGATTCTTGGAAATGATAGCTTCAGCAACATTACGAGGGACTTCCTCATAATTTGCGAACTCCATTGAAAATATACCCCGACCTTGAGTCATTGATCGGAGTTGAGTAGCATAACCGAACATTTCGGCTAAGGGCACTTTGGCCTGTACCTTAGACAATCCATCGTCAACAGATTGTCCTTCTACTTGACCTCTTCTAGAGGAGAGATCACCAATTACAGATCCAAGAAAGTCATCAGGACTTTCGACCTCAACTTTCATCATAGGCTCTAAAAGGACAGGGTTGCATTTTTTAACACCATCTTTAAAAGCCATGGAACCTGCAATTTTGAAGGCCATTTCAGATGAGTCTACATCGTGGAATGAACCATCGACTAGTGTTACTTTTACATCAATGAGTGGATAACCGGCAAGAACACCAGATTCACAAGTTTCTTTCATTCCATTAGATGCAGGTCCAATGTACTCTTTCGGTACAGCTCCACCAACTATTTTATTGACAAATTCGAAACCTTTACCAACTTCAGCAGGTTCCATTTCAATTATTACATGACCGTATTGACCCTTTCCTCCAGTTTGCCTTGCATATTTACCTTCACCTTTAGAACTAGACCTAATTGTCTCTCTATATGAGACCTGAGGCGCCCCAATATTAGCTTCAACTTTAAATTCTCTTAACATTCTATCGACAAGGATTTCCAGGTGTAGCTCACCCATACCAGCAATTACAGTTTGATTTGTCTCAGGATCTGTACTTACCCTGAAGGTTGGATCCTCTTCAGACAAAGCAGTTAAAGCTTTTGATAATTTTTCCATATCACCTTTGGTTTTTGGCTCAACCGCCACTGAGATAACTGGTTCCGGGATAAACAATGTTTCTAACACAATGGGATCTTCTGTATTACATAAAGTATCTCCAGTAGTTGTATTCTTAAGACCTAATACGGCCCCTAAATCTCCAGCCCTCAATTCATCAACCTCTTCTCTTTCATCAGCCTTTAGAATTACTAATCTAGAAATCCTCTCTTTAGCGTCTTTAGTAGAATTCATTACATAACTTCCCTTTGAAAGAACACCCGAATACATCCTTACAAAAGTTAACTTCCCATAAGGGTCTGACATCACTTTAAAAGCTAGTGCACTAAAAGGAGCATTATCATCAGAAGGTCTTACATCTTCCTTACCACTTGGTAAAACACCTTGTATTGGTTTAACATCAACTGGAGCTGGCAAGTAATCGACAACAGCATCTAGAACAAGTTGAACTCCTTTATTTTTAAAAGCTGAACCGCATAATACTGGAACTAACCCATGCTTTAGAACACCTTCCCTTATGCCTTTTTTAAGTTGTTCTTCAGACAATTCTCCAGTTTCGAGGAATATTTCTATTAACTCTTCATCATTTTCTGCAACACTTTCCATCAATTTAAATCTCCAATCAGCAGCTTCGTCTTCCATTTCAGATGGAATTGGTGCTTCTTGAATATCAGTGCCTAGATCATTTTTGTAAAGATAGGCTTTGTTGGCTACTAAATCAATAATACCAGTGAGATCACCTTCTGCTCCGATAGGAAGCTGAATTGGGAGTGCATTTGCCTTTAGTCGATCTTTAATTTGCTTATTAACTTTAAGAAAATCTGCACCAGTTCTATCCATTTTATTAACAAAAACCATTCTAGGGACAGAGTATCTATCTGCCTGACGCCAAACTGTTTCAGATTGAGGCTGAACTCCACCAACTGCGCAGAATACAGCAATGACTCCATCTAAAACGCGCATTGATCTCTCTACTTCAATCGTAAAGTCAACATGTCCAGGAGTATCAATGATATTAATTCTATGATCCTGCCAACTAGTAGATATTGCAGCAGCAGTGATAGTTATTCCTCTTTCCCTTTCTTGAGCCATCCAATCTGTTACAGCAGCACCATCATGAACCTCTCCTATCTTATGAACTACACCTGAATAAAAAAGAATCCTTTCAGTTGTTGTTGTCTTCCCTGCATCAATATGAGCGGCTATACCTATGTTTCTTACTCGTTCTAGGGGAAAGTCGCGTGCCAATTTTAAAGCTCCAAATAAAATAATTTTGATAAATTAAAGTTCACACTAAAAGCAAACTCTTATAATAATAAACTACTTAAGTACCTTTTGATGAAATTAATATCTGTAATGTGCAAAAGCTTTATTAGCTTCAGCCATTTTATGAGTATCTTCTCTTTTTTTAACTGCACTTCCCGTTTCATTTGCTGCATCCATCAACTCTCCAGCAAGTTTTTGGGACATACTTTTCCCATTTCTGGCACGTGAGAATGTAACGAGCCATCTTAGTGCCATAGCTGTCCCCCTCTCTTGGCGTACTTCCATAGGCACTTGATATGTTGCGCCACCAACTCTTCTAGCTCTTACCTCGACAAGAGGTGTAGCATTTTTTACAGCTGTTTCAAATAATTCAACAGCATTCCCACCTGTTCTCTCAGCTATTAAAGAAAAAGCATCAGACAATATTCTTTGAGCTGTAGATTTTTTCCCATGTTTCATCAATCGAGAAATCATCATTGAAGCGAGACGACTATTGAATTGAGGATCTGGAAGAACTGGTCTTTTAACTGCTGCATTACGACGTGACATTTTTAAAAAAAGTGATGTTTACAAAATTAATCTTTTGGAGCTTTTGCTCCATACTTAGACCTGGATTGACGTCTATCTTTGACTCCAGCCGTATCTAATGTTCCTCTTATTATATGGTATCTAACTCCTGGTAAATCCTTAACTCTTCCACCTCTAAGTAATACTACAGAGTGTTCTTGTAAATTATGTCCAATTCCTGGTATGTAAGCTGTTACTTCGAAACCAGAGGTCAATCTAACCCTCGCAACTTTTCTCAAAGCTGAATTAGGTTTTTTAGGTGTTGATGTATAGACTCTTGTACAAACTCCTCTTCTCTCCGGGCAAGCTTTTAATGCTGGAGATTTTGTTTTCCTAGTCAGACGTTTTCTTTCTGAACCAATTAATTGTGAGATGGTGGGCATCTATAAGTATTTAGATAAAAATAAACATTTCACTATCATAACCTTTTGCGAGCACCTACCAAAGGGTTTTAATCATATTTTTAAAAAATCAATGAAATTAAAATTCTTTGCTAAATATTCATTATCTTTAGATTTATTCTCATATTTATTTTTATAATAGAAATACATAAATAACTAAATAGAATTAAATAATCTATGGGAGAGAGTATCAAAAGAATCGTTGAGCCATATCAAGATAGTTATTCCCCCAATGGAATCATTGGTGAGAAAGACGCGTGTGGAGTTGGTTTCATTGCAAATATCGAAGGGATAGAAAGCAACTGGATCCTTAAACAATCCCTAAAGGGCCTTAACTGCATGGAACATAGAGGAGGTTGCGGGGGAGATAGTGACTCAGGAGATGGAGCAGGCATTTTATGTTCAATTCCATGGCAATATTTAGAAAAGGAAACAAATCTAAAAAATCAACAAAACCTGCATAAAGGTTTAGGCATGGTTTTCATGCCTAATAAAAAAGAAAAAATTGAGGAATGTAAATCAATATGTGATCATGAAGCAGAAAAATTGAGAGTCAACAAATCATATTGGAGAACAGTCCCTGTCAATAATGAAATCTTAGGTCCTTTAGCTAAAGCAAATGCTCCATTCATATGCCAGTGGATTTTGTATATAGATAAAAAAGATCATCCGAATATTGAGAGGCTTTTATTCCAATTAAGAAAAAGAATTGAGAAAAAAGTAAGAGAGAGTTTTAAAAACCATGTTGGGGATTGTGAATTTTATTTTGCCTCACTAAGTTCTAAAACAGTTGTATACAAAGGTATGGTACGTTCTGAAATATTATCTGAGTTTTATCAAGACTTAAAAGAAGAAAGTTTTAAAGTCTCATTTTCCGTTTACCACAGAAGGTTTAGTACTAATACTCTTCCAAAATGGCCACTAGCTCAACCCATGAGATTCTTAGGTCATAATGGAGAAATCAATACTCTCTTAGGTAATATCAACTGGGCTAAAGCTTCAGAAAAACACATAGATGATTTCTGGGGAGATTTATCTAACGAAATTAAGCCAATCGTAGATATAAATAAAAGTGATTCATCAAATCTTGATGCAACTCTTGAAATCAATATTCGTTCAGGTCATCGAATTACTGACTCATTATTAAAACTCGTTCCTGAAGCATTTAGAGATCAACCAGAACTTGAGAATAGAGAAGATATAAAAGCTTTTTATGAATATTCTGCAACACTACAAGAAGCTTGGGATGGTCCTGCACTTCTTGTTTTTGCTGATGGCAATTTTGTCGGAGCAACGCTTGATAGAAATGGCTTAAGACCAGCAAGATATTCGATCACAAATGATGGTTTTGTAGTAATGGGTTCTGAAACAGGAGTAGTAGATCTTGAAGAAGAAAGAGTCATAGAAAAAGGTCGATTAGGACCGGGACAAATGTTGGCTGTTGATTTTCATAGAAATAAACTCCTAAGAAATTGGGAAGTAAAATCTCAAGCAGCTCAAAAGCATGATTATAAAAATCTCCTTAGTGATAGAACTATAAAAATTGAAAATAATGAATGGTTTAAAGACTACAAACTAAAAGACCTTGAGTTGTTACAACAACAGACTGCTTACGGTTTTTCAGCGGAGGATAATGATCTTATCTTGGATTCAATGGCTTCATTAGCCAAAGAGCCTACTTATTGCATGGGAGACGACATCCCATTAGCAGTTCTTTCATCAAAGCCACATATTTTATACGACTATTTCAAGCAAAGATTTGCGCAAGTTACTAATCCTCCTATAGATCCCTTGAGAGAAAAACTGGTAATGAGTTTAGAGATGCATCTTGGAGAAAGATGTACACCATTTGAGATTAAAGATCCTAAACCTTTTGTTCATTTACAGAGTCCAATTCTTAATGAAGAAGAACTAACTTCCATTAAAAAATCAAAAATTAAATCTCGAACAATTTCAAGTTTGTTTGATATCGAGGAAGGTGTCGAAGGCTTAGAGAAGCAATTAAAGGAAATTTGTAAACAGAGTGAACTTGCTATAAATGAAGGTTGCTCTTTAATTTTTATTTCTGACAAGGGAATTAATCCTAACAAGACTTTTATTCCTCCTTTACTTGCTGTTGGGGCAATACATCATTATCTTTTAAAAAAAGAAATCAGGCTAAAAGCTTCTCTAATTATTGAGACAGGTCAATGTTGGAGCACCCATCACTTGGCTTGTTTGATAGGGTATGGTGCAAGCGCAGTTTGCCCTTGGTTGACCTTCGAAGCAGGAAGACATTGGTTAAAACATCCAAAAACTCAAAAACTTATAGATAGTAAAAAAATAAATTCATTATCAATAATTGATGTACAAGAAAATATTAAAAAAGCTTTAGAAGATGGTCTTAGAAAAATTCTTTCCAAAATAGGAATCTCACTTTTATCTAGTTACCATGGTGCACAAATTTTTGAAGCCGTAGGCCTTGGTTCTGACTTAATAAAAATTGCTTTTGATGGGACAACAAGCCGAATTGCTGGAATTACATTGAAAGAATTATCTAATGAAACGCTTTCAATACATACAAAAGCTTACCCAGAAATCGACTTAAAAAAATTAGAGTTTTTAGGATTTGTACAATTTAGAAATAATGGAGAATATCACTCTAATAATCCTGAAATGTCCAAAATTTTGCATTCTGCGGTAAAACATGGGCCAGGATATGATCATTTTGAAACTTACAAAAAACTTATCAGTAATAGGCCGACAACATCTTTAAGAGATTTACTAACAATAAGTTCAAAAAGAAAAAGCATTCCATTAGAGGAAGTTGAGAGTGTTGAATCAATTTGCAAAAGGTTTTGCACTGGAGGAATGAGTTTGGGTGCATTATCAAGAGAAGCACATGAGGTGTTAGCGGTTGCAATGAATAGGATTGGTGGTAAAAGTAATAGCGGCGAAGGGGGAGAAGATCCAGCTCGATTTAATGTTTTAAATGATATTGATGAAAATACTCAATCAGCGACACTTCCATTTATAAAAGGTTTAGAAAATGGAGACACCGCATGCTCAGCTATTAAACAAATCGCATCAGGTAGATTTGGAGTTACACCTGAATATCTAAGAAGTGGTAAACAGCTAGAAATTAAAATGGCTCAAGGTGCAAAACCTGGCGAAGGGGGACAATTGCCCGGTCCAAAAGTTGATTCTTATATTGCAAAACTAAGAAATAGTAAACCAGGAGTAGCCCTTATATCTCCTCCTCCTCATCATGATATTTATTCAATTGAAGATTTAGCTCAGCTAATCCACGACTTACACCAAGTCCATCCAAAAGCTAAGGTAAGCGTAAAACTTGTTTCTGAAATTGGTATAGGCACTATTGCTGCAGGAGTAAGTAAAGCTAATGCAGATGTTATTCAAATTTCAGGACATGATGGAGGCACAGGAGCTTCACCTCTGAGTTCTATTAAACATGCAGGCTTACCTTGGGAACTAGGTGTAGCCGAGGTTCACAAATCTCTATTAGAAAATAATTTGCGTAAAAGAGTAATCTTGAGAACTGATGGAGGTCTTAAAACAGGCTGGGATGTAGTTATTGCCGCTTTACTAGGTGCTGAAGAATACGGATTCGGTTCTGTGGCGATGATTGCGGAAGGATGCATCATGGCCAGAGTTTGTCATACAAACAAGTGTCCTGTTGGCGTTGCTACTCAAAAAGAAGAATTAAGAAAAAGATTTAAAGGTATTCCCGAAAATGTTGTCAATTTTTTCTTATATATTGCTGAAGAAGTAAGACAGATAATGAGTAGTATAGGTGTCTCTAATATGGAGGAACTGATTGGCAATCAAGAATTTCTTTCAACAAGAAATATCAACCTTCCAAAAACCTCTAATATTGATCTTTCTTCTTTAGTAAATAATGAGTCCTCGACCGAGGATAGATTATGGTTAAAACACTCAAAAAATGCTCATAGTAATGGTTATGTATTAGAAGACGAGTTTTTGTCAGATGCTAAGTTTATAAATTCAATAAAAAATCACGAAAAATTAATTAAAGAAATTGAGATAAAAAATACAGACAGAAGTGTTTGTGCAAAAATATCAGGAGAAATCGCAGAACTTCATGGAAACACAGGCTTTAATGGCGAACTCAAGTTAAATTTCAAAGGATATGCAGGACAGAGCTTTGGTGCTTTTTTATTAAAGGGAATGAATGTTCAATTAATCGGAGAAGCTAATGATTATGTTTGTAAAGGAATGAATGGAGGAATACTCACAATAATTCCACCAAAAATAGATAAAATCTCCTCCGAGCAAGTAATCCTAGGAAATACTTGCCTTTATGGAGCAACAGGTGGAAAATTATTTGCATTAGGCAAATCGGGAGAAAGATTTGCGGTAAGAAATAGTGGTGCTATAGCAGTAACTGAGGGAGCAGGTGATCATTGTTGTGAATACATGACTGGTGGGAAAGTAGTTATTCTAGGTCCCACAGGAAGAAATATTGGGGCCGGCATGACTGGTGGAATAGCTTTTATACTCGATGAGAATAATGATTTAAATAATAAAGTTAATAAGGAAATAGTTAGCATTCATAAAATAACTTCATCTAAGCAAGAAGATATCTTATTGGAAATTATTAGAGAATATCGAGCACAAACAAATAGCTTAAAGGCTTCCAAAATAATTGAAAATTGGGCTCATTTCAAAAGATCCTTCAAATTAATCGTTCCACCAAGTGAAGAAGAGATGCTTGGAATAAAGACAATATAAATGCCTTTTTTCGTAAAAACTGAAATTATAAAAAAAGAATACCTAAATAAAAATGATTTAAAACGAAAAATAATTAATGAACATATTGATTGGATAAAAAAATTAAAAAAAAAGGGAATTAATATAAAAAGTGGTTTTTTAGTTGATGAGTTAAAGAAACCAGGTGATGGCGGATTACTCATTCTTGAGATGAATAATTATAAAAATGCACTAAATATCATTAAGAATGATCCAATGATTGAAAATGATTTAGTTGAATGGAAATTAAATGAGTGGGTAGATACAAATAAATAAAAATGGCTATCTTGGATACTTTTTCATAAGTTTTTGAATCTCTTCAGCATGGTAACTGCTTCTAGTTAAAGGAGAACTAACTACTTGCATAAAGTCCAAATCTTTTTCCCCAAAAACTTTAAAATAATTAAATTTTGAGGGACTCACAAATCTTTGAACAGGTAAATGATTAGGGCCAGGAGATAAATATTGGCCAATAGTCACAATATCAACGAAATGACTTTTTAAATCTTCAAGAAGACTTAAGACCTCCTCATCTTTTTCCCCTAAACCGAGCATAAATCCTGACTTTGTATAAACTTTGGGAGAATAGTCTCTGGTTCTTTTAAGTAACTCAAGAGTTCTCTCATATTTACCCTGAGGTCTTACTTTTTTATATAGCGAAGACACAGTCTCAATATTATGGTTTAAAACGTTTGGCTTTGAATCAAGAACTTTTTCAAGAGCTGTCCAATTGCCACAAAAATCAGGAATTAAAAGCTCAATAGTAGTTTCAGGAGATTTTTTTCTTACTTGATCAACACATTCAAAAAATTGAGATGCGCCACCATCCTCAAGATCGTCTCTATTAACTGATGTGATTACAACATGTTTAAGTTGCATTCTATAAACAGCTTCTGCTAAACGATATGGTTCTGTTGAATCTAATTCTCTTTTGGATCTATCAAAATCAATATCGCAATATGGACATGCCCTAGTACAGCCAGGACCCATTATAAGGAAAGTAGCAGTTCCACTCGCAAAACATTCACCAATATTTGGACAACTTGCCTCTTGACATACAGTATTGAGATTTAAATCATTTAACAAATTTGCAGTATTCCCAATTCTCTCAACTTGCGGAGCTTTTACTCTTAACCAAGAAGGTTTTGGAATTAAACTATTGGAATTATTAGTCAAGTTAATTTTTTCTAGCCTTTGTCATTATTTTAATAAAAACATTTTGAATTAACTATTAATAATTTCAAAAATGAAGACTACTTAATAGAGGTGCAAAAATAAATTAATTTAATGAATCCATCGACAATTTGAAAGATCCTTACTGAAATGAATAGTTACACTATATTTTTGTTTCATCAACTAAAACTAGAACAGAAAATAGAACATTATTTTTATAACAGTAAACAGTACATTTAAGTTAAACACTAGACTAGAATTTTCATAGTAATAAATCAAATTTTTTGTACTAAAAAGTGTTTTTTTATATATTTATTGATACAGTAAAAAATATATATAATAAAACATTGACTTTTAAATTTAAAAGAAAACGTATTTTACTATCTGAAAAAAATAAAAGCTCAAAAGCAATAGGCTATGCTAGAGCTACTAATAATGAATTGGAGAATTTAGAAGAGCAAATAAAAAATTTAAAGGAAGAAGGTTGCAGTTTAGTTTTCTCTGAATTTATAAGTTTAGATGCAGAAGTCAAACCCCAACTCAATAAAGCTATAAATTACTTAACTAAAGGTGATGAATTAATAATAACTCAGCTTGATCGAGCATTTAAAAGTAAAAAAGAATGTTTGATGACAATAAATAAACTTATTAATAATGATATTAAATTGCGAACTTTGACTGGTTTTTTTGCGGCTAATGAATCCACCAATGAGAATTCATCAATTTTTAAGATTTTACATGAATTAGATACTCTAGAAGACAAAAGTTTAGGTGAAAGAAAAAGAGAACAACTTTTACGCAGAAAATTATCTGGAAATAATCTGGGAGGAAGGCCTAAAATCAGTCCTTTAAAAGAATCTTTAGTAATAAGATTGCGTAATGAGGGATATTCATATAGATCAATCAGATCACAAACAGGAATTGCATTGTCAACAATAAGAAGAGTGATTTTGGAAGGAGAATTAAAATAAATGAGGAATACAGAAATTGAAAATTTAATTAAAGAAAATATTAAAGATACTGCATTGCGTATTTTTGAATTAGATAATGAAGATAGAAAAAGTTTGTTAGCAGAATATAGAGAATGGATTATGAATGATTTAAATTGTGGAGAAGTAATGATGCTACCTTATGAAGCCTATACCGACAAATTAGACTCTAATTTCATAGACGATACATTTTAGTCGTCAATAATATATGTCTTATTAAATTCATATACTTCCTTTGCTATTAATGGTAAAAAGGAAGTATCTTTAGAATATTCTCCCCCATTACAAAAAACGACTAATAAAGTTTGTAGAGATTGACTATTAACCCACCAAGCAGAATCATGTCTAACTTCGGACATCAAGCCTGCTTTACTCCAAAGATTAATGCTTTCTGGTAATCCTGCACCCAAAAAACCATCTATTTGATTAAGAGAATCGTTTTTAAGAACAAATTTATTTAAATTTCTTTTTAAAAAATTTCGCAAATTTAAATCATTTTCTTGATAATCAATATGAATCATAATTTCCTCCAAAACCCTTGCGGCTGAATCAGAATTCATAGCATTTCTATTTTTATTATCGTATCCATAAAATTCTTTTTCACGACCAAATGGTCCATCATCCCAAGTCTTCTGACAGCAATTTATACCAACCAATTCTTCCCAATTTAAATCATGTATCCAATCATTTATTATACTTCTTTGGTATTTCCAATTTTCCCATAGTTCATCTTCAATACTAGGTCCACTTGTTGTTCCAGTAAGTAAATCAATTAAAAAGCTTGTTGCGTTATTACTGGAGAATGACAACATTTTTCTAACAGCATCAATAATTTCATCTGATAATAATAAACTTCCTTTTTTAATCCAATAAAATACAGCAAGGCCATACACCAACTTTACTATGCTGGCAGGATAGACCATTTTCTTGTTATTAATACCAGTTCCAAAACCTTTAAATACACGTTTATTTTCACTTTTATAATTAATCCAAGTTATCGAAATATCTTCCCTTGAAAATTCTTTATTATAAGAGCATGCTCTCCCTAAAATATCATTTAAGGCTAGACCCATCTCTTTACTTAAATAATAAAAGGACATTGTATGGAAAGTTATAAAAATCCTATCTCACTATTTAAACAAACTAATTTTTCAAAAACTATTTGGTGGAAATTAAAAGTTAATATTTCCGGATATCAAAATGAAACAGAAGATAAATTAGTAACTGAAATATTTAAAAATAGAACTTTTAGGCTTATTTATCCAAATTTTTATCAAAACAACCATAAATTGTCGAGAATACTAGTTCAACTATATGAAGATGGTTACGTCTGTTGGATAAATTTAGATGGATTAATTATTGAGAAATACGAATTAGGAAAACCTGAGAATTCAAAAAAAGAACGCTTCTTTATAAAAGATAAAGTTAATTCAATTTTAAAATGGATCAAGGATCAATCTGAGTTAAATAATGAATACCTTTGGGGAGGTACATTAGGTCCCAATTTTGATTGTTCTGGATTAATTCAGACTGCTTTTTTAAAGCATCAAATTCATATACCTCGAGACTCTTTTCAAATAAAAAGTTTTTGTAAACACATTTTTTATCACAAAGAATCGTATGCGGCTCTTCTACCTGGCGATCTTTTATTTTTTGGAAATGAAGAAAAATGTGATCATATTGGAATCTACAAGGGAGACGGATTGTATTATCATAGCTCTGGAAGGGATTTTGGCAGAAATGGAATTGGATTAGATACCCTAAAAAAGTCTAATGACAAAATCTCATTGCATTATAAATCCAAACTAATTTCAGCAGGAAGAGTAGTTAGAAATTATAGATGGGACAGAACTATTCGTTAATTAATAGAGCTTACCTTTTAATTTTAAATTAATTTCAAATATTACTTATTCTTTTATTTAAGAATTAACCAGCAGTCCAAATATTTTTAATGATTGGCATTATGGTATCTAAGTGTAATGTCCCAACAAGTAACCAAGCAAAAACAGCTCCTCCACAGCCTCCTAACCAAAATCCACTTGTAAAATCAGCCCAACCAGCTCTTGTAAATAAGTCCTTTGGCGGGTTATTTACAGTCGCATCTGGAGGTTGAACATTAGGTGATTTACCTGGTGCATTGTATAGAACAAAAAGTGCTGTCAAAATGTGAACAGCTCCAATTGTAGCAAGAAGTCCAGCTGTTAAAGCAAATTCAGAATTTCTCAATGGGCCAGTCATCGTGAAAGGTCCGTATAGAAGATATCCAAAAGCTGCTCCAGTTTCTAAACCTCTAAAATTAGGGGAAATACCTTCTCTGTAAAAAGGTAAATTATTTATGAAGGCTTTTGTAAAATAACCACTATTAACTGGAGTAGCTAAATTACCAACACAAGGATCAGCAACTGTTTTTACTGCCCATTGTTCTGCTACGCCAATATCATTTGGTTGTACAGAAGTATCTATGTATTTCTCATCAAACTTAATAGAACTTGTTGATTCTGAGAATGATTTTTGAAAGTCGCTCATTTTTTTAATAATTTAGTGTTTGATAATTTATTCAGTTGCTGTAATTAATCTTCCAATCAATACGATAAAAACAGCAGGCATTGCTATACCAATTAATGGAACAAAAATTGAGGGTAAGAGACTTGGTAAATCAGATGGCATAGTTCTTTAAACATCTTTAAACACTTTAGTATTTATATGCGAAATAGTGTTAATTTTATTACTGGATGATATAAAAATTATTAACTTTTTACATGATAACTTTTTTCGCAATTGTGATTATAATTTTTATAGGAATATTACTTCTAGTTTTTAAAAAAAGAAACTTTAAAAAGTTAATATATAAAAGCAATTTATATTCTATTAAATTAAACAAAAAAAATAAATTTTCATCTAATAAAAATAGTTTTTTATACAATCAGGAAGAAAAAAAATACTCAGTATTTTATAAAAATTCTCAAAGAAATAAAATGTTTAGTCTCTTTAAGGGTGATACAGAAAATAAATTAAAAGCATTAAAAATCGCGGAAGAATTGGCTGATAAATCAACATTACCAATTTTACGAAAAGGCTTAAGAGATATTTCTCCTGAAGTCATTGAAATTTCAGCTTTATTAATAAGAAAGTTCAAGTAAATAATCAATTTTGAATATTACTGCTTATTGATCTAATTCTATAAATTGGACGACTTTGACTTTCATGATATGTCCTAATTGTAAGTTCGCTCAATAATCCAAAGCTAAATAATTGAACACCAGCAACTCCTAATATTAATGCAAACATTAGCAACGGGCGATTCCCAATATCCTCACCCATTATTTTTAAAATTATCAAATAAGAACTCATCGCAAGGCTAATGAAAATACTTATAATTCCAACAAAACCAAATCCGTACATTGGTCTTGTTAAGAATTTAGTCATAAACCAAACAGTTAGTAAATCCATTAAAACTCTAAATGTTCTATCAATTCCATATTTACTAGATCCATATTGCCTGCTTCTATGATTTACTTTAATTTCTTTGATTCTTGCGCCTTCAATATTTGCTAAAACAGGCAGAAACCTGTGAAGTTCACCATACAACTTAATATCATCTATTATTTCTTTCTTGAAAGCTTTTAATGAGCATCCATAGTCATGCAGCTTCAACCCTGTTACGTGAGCTATTAATTTATTCGCTATTTTTGATGGTATCTTTCTATTAAGTAATTTATCTTTTCTATCAAACCTCCACCCACAAATCAAATCATACCCATCATTAATTTCTGAAATTAATGTAGGAATATCATTTGGATCATTCTGTAAATCACCATCCAAAGTAATGATAATATCACCTTTAGAATTATCAAAGCCAGCTGACATTGCTGCAGTTTGCCCATAATTTTTGCGAAGCGAAATTACTGACAATTCTTTAATTTTGAGAGTTAGTTCTTTCAGTACTTGATAAGTATTATCTTTAGAACCATCATTGACAACAATCAATTCAAACTTAAATTGATGTAATGACATTACATTTATAACTTCATCCAATAAAAATCCAATACTCTCACTTTCGTTGTAAACAGGGATAATAATAGAAATTAATTGTTTTATTTCTGACATTTATATTTGATAATATTTACATAATTTTAACTTAATTTAGAACATTAAAATTAAACAAAAAAAATCACCACAAATGTGGTGATTTTAATTATTGAAGAAAATTTAACCAAACTTTCCAGAAGTTGAAGCAATTACAAATGCACCGAATGTAAGAATGTTTCCAATAGTGAAATGTGCTAGTCCAACTAATCTAGCTTGAACAATTGAGAGTGCAACTGGCTTGTCTCTCCAGCCAACAAGATTAGCTATTGGAGTACGCTGATGTGCCCAAACTAATGTTTCAATTAACTCTTGCCAGTAACCACGCCATGATATTAAGAACATGAAGCCAGTAGCCCAAACTAAGTGACCGAATAGGAACATCCAAGCCCAAGGAGATAAAGAGTTTACTCCGAATGGATTATATCCGTTAATAAGTTGAGCAGAGTTTAACCAGAGATAATCTCTGAACCAACCCATTAGATAAGTTCCTGATTCATTAAATTGTGCTACATTACCCTGCCATATTGCTAAATGTTTCCAATGCCAATAGAAAGTTACCCATGCCAGTAAATTTAACGCCCAGAACATAGCTAAGTACATAGCATCCCAAGATGAACTATCACAAGTACCTCCACGTCCAGGCCCATCACAAGGGAATGCATAACCTAAGTCTTTCTTATCAGGAATTAATTTAGTTCCTCTAGCATCAAGTGCACCTTTGATAAGGATTAAAGCGGTTGTATGAAGACCTAGAGCAATAGCATGGTGAACTAAGAAATCTGCAGGACCGATAGGTAAGAAAGCACTTAATGCATCTTGTCTATTGATCAGATCCATCCAGTAATGATTACCTGGTAATGAATTAGCAGCTAGACTTGCTGAACTTGTAGGATCAGATAATAGAGCGTTAAAGCCATACATCATCTTACCTTGGGCAGCTTGAACAAATTGAGCAAATACTGGCTCAATTAGAATTTGCTTTTCAGGATTACCAAAAGCTACAACAACATCATTATGAACATAAATTCCTAGAGTATGGAATCCAAGCAACATTGTTACCCAACTTAGGTGGCTTATCAAAGCTTCTTTTGTTCCAAGAACTCTTGCTAATACGTTGTCTTTATTTAATTCTGGATCATAATCTCTTACAAAGAAAATGGCTCCGTGTGCAAATGCACCAACCATCAAGAACATTGCTATGTACTGATGATGACTATATAAAGCGGATTGTGTAGTGTAGTCCCTGGCAATAAAAGCGTACGAGGGAAGTGCGCCCATATGTTGCGCTACAAGAGAAGTTGCTACACCAAGTGATGCTAAAGCTAGTCCAAGTTGGAAATGTAATGAATTATTTACGGTTTCATATATTCCATCATGGTTAATCCCAAAACTACCTTTATGGGGATCATTAGGGTGTCTTGTATTATGAGCTTCAGTAATTTCTTTGAGGCTATGACCAATACCAAAAGTATTTCTATACATATGACCAGCAATTACAAAAACTGTTCCAATCGCAATATGGTGATGTGCAATATCAGTGAGCCATAATGCTTCACTTTGGGGATGAAGACCGCCTAAGAAAGTAAAGATTGCTGTTCCAGCTCCTTCAGCTGTTCCGAATACTTGATCTAAAGAATCAGGATTTTGAGCATAAGCTCCCCAGTTTAAAGTAAAGAAAGGAGCTAATCCTGCTGGGTGTGGAAGAACTGTTAACCAATTATCCCAACCTACATGCTGTCCTCTTGATTCAGGTATAGCAACGTGAACCAAATGACCTGTCCAAGCGATACTACTAAAGCCAAACAAGACAGCTAGATGATGATTTAATCTTGACTCTGCATTTTTAAACCAAGCAAGAGAAGGTCTGAATTTTGGCTGCAAGTGTAACCAACCTGCAAATAGAGTCCAACAAGCCAAAATACTCATAAATATTGAAGCTTGGAAGAGTTGCTCGTTAGTTCTCATTCCAATTGTGTACCACCAATGGTAGAGACCTGAGTAAGCTATGTTTACTGGACCGCTAGCTCCAGCTTGCGTCATTGCTTCTGTAATACCAGATCCAAAATGAGGATCCCAAATAGCATGAGCAATAGGACGAACATGAGTTGGATCAAGTACAAATTGCTCGAAGTTTCCTTGCCAAGCAATATGAAATAAGTTACCAGCTACCCAGAGGGCGATTATTGCCAGATGACCAAAATGTGTGGAGAAAAGCTTCTGATAAAGCTTTTCTTCGGTCATACCATCATGACTTTCAAAGTCATGCGCGGTAGCTATTCCGTACCATATTCGTCGGGTTGTAGGGTCCTGAGCTAGACCCTGGTTAAATGATGGAAATTTTGTTGCCATTGAATTAAAAAGGTGAAGTTCAGGTAATTAGCCCAGACCAAAAAGGCGAGCGTGGAAGAAAGCCCATGTGGTAGCAATACCACCGACAAGGAAGTGTGTTACACCTACTGCTCTACCCTGAGTGATAGAAAGAGCTCTTGGTTGAATGGTTGGAGCAACTTTAAGTTTATTATGTGCCCAAACAATTGATTCGAATAATTCTTGCCAATATCCGCGTCCACTGAATAGGAACATTAAACTAAATGCCCAAATGAAGTGAGCACCTAAGAACATCAAACCATACATGCTTATGGATTGACCATAACTTGTTAATACTTGAGAAGCTTGCGCCCAAAGGAAATCTCTTAACCAGCCATTAATAGTAATGGAGCTTTGTGCGAAATTACCACCAGTAAGACCCCAAACATCACTCTGCATTTTCCAAGAGAAGTGGAAAATAACTATTGATAAACAGTTATACATCCAGAAAAGAGCCAAGAACACGTGATCCCATGAAGAAACTTGACATGTACCACCTCTTCCAGGACCATCACAAGGGAATCTAAAACCTAAAGAGGCTTTGTCAGGAATCAACCTTGAACTTCTTGCATAAAGTACGCCTTTGAGAAGTATCAAAACAGTTACGTGAATTTGGAAAGCATGAATATGATGAATCATTAAATCAGCTGTCCCTAATGGAATTGGAGCTATAGCGACCTTTCCACCAACTTCCACTAAACTTCCATTAAAAACTTCACTTAAAGCTTTATGAGGTAAAGCTTCTGAAGTACCTGCCAAAAGAGAAGTTCCAACTGCAGATGCTTGAATACTCTGTACCCATTGAGCAAAAATTGGTTGAAGTTGGATTGCAGAATCACTAAACATATCTTGGGGTCTACCCAAAGCTCTCATAGTATCGTTGTGAATATATAGTCCAAAACTATGGAATCCTAACCACATACATACCCAGTTTAAGTGACTGATCAAAGCGTCTCTTGCCTTTAGAATTCTGTCTAATACATTATCAATATGTTTTGCTGGATCGTAATCTCTAACCATTGCTATTCCAGCATGCGCTCCTGCTCCTACTATGAACAATCCACCTATCCACATGTGATGGGTAAATAATCCAAGAACTGTCATGTAATCAGTAGCTATATATGGATATGGAGGCATCGCATACATATGATGAGATACGAGTATGCTTATTGATCCAAGCATTGCAAGGTTTACGGCAAGCTGGGCATGTCTACTTTCTGCCATGAACTCAAAAAGACCTTGGTGACCTTTAGGAGCAGGGAATAATATTGGGTCTCCTTGCTGTGAATCTAATATTTCTTTCATACTATGACCAATACCGTAATTGGTTCTATACATATGACCACCAATAATTGCAATTACACCAAAAGCTAAATGATGATGTGAAACATCAGTCATCCACAAGCTTCCTGTTACAGGGTTGAGTCCACCTTTGAAAGTAAGGAAGTCTGAGAAAGCTAACCAGTTTAAACTAAAGAAATTACCTGTACCACTTGCTAATCCTGGAAAAATTTGACCGATAATTTGTGGATCACAAAGTTGATGAGGCATAGGCATATCTGCAATAGTTGCAATTTCTTTCCCATTAATTACTAGTGGAGTGCCTGCATCAATCGCATCTAAGAGTGCCGCAGTAGGAGCTCCGATGTGAATACAATGGCCCGCCCATGCAAGTGATCCTAGTCCTACTAAACCAGCTATATGGTGGTTAAGCATAGACTCAATATCTTGGAACCACTCCATTTTTGGAGCTGCTTTGTGATAATGAAAAATTCCAGCATGAAGCATAAGTGCAGCCATTACCACAGCACCTATTGCAAGAGCCATAAGTTCACTTTCATTAGTTATTCCCCATGCTCGCCACATGTGGAATATTCCTGAACTGATTTGAATTCCGTTGTAGTTAGCACCAAGATCAGCATTAAGCATTTCTTGACCAACAATTGCCCAAACTTGCTGAGCTCCTGGTTTTACATGAGTTGGATCAGCTAACCAACCTGAATAATTAGAAAATCTTGCTCCATGGAAAAATGCAGCACTCATCCATATAAAAATGACTGCAAGATGTCCAAAATGAGCTGAGAAGATTTTTCTTGTTGCTTCTTCAGCATCGCCTGTATGCACATCGAAATCATGTGCATCAGCATGTAAATTCCAGATCCAAGTAGTAGTTTTTGGACCTTTAGATAATTTACTTGACCAGAAACCTGGCTTATCTAATTTGGCAAAATCAATAGGTCTTGGATCGGCCTTTACAGGGTCTTCCAAAACTTTTTTGTTTTTTTCTCCACTTTCTGGTGGGCTGATGGTCATCTAGCACCTCGAAAATAATTGACATTAAAGCCGATTGATCAGATCTTGAACTTATTTTTAATGATAATGTTCAAGAAAACGAATCCTTCGGAACTTTAGATATTCGTTTCAAAAATAATAAGGCAAAGATTCTTTCGTTATGCATTAACGTAACAAATGTTCTAATGATTGTTACTATATGAATATTTTGTTAAATTCTTGTCTATGACAGAATTATGAGTATATTTACTCAAATTTTAAATAAATTTCTTAAATTTTTTTTTATATTTCAAAGAAAATATTTAAGTTCAATAGACAAGATATAATTTCAATGCAACTTTAAATAGTTTTTGATTTGAAAGGAATTGCAATAGGTCTATCTATTAATTCAAAAGAAATTTTAAAAAGGCTTAAAAAATACAAATTTGTCGAAGATCTGTATATTGCAAGTTCTTCAAAAGAGGATGGAAAGGAAAATGAACTTATTCAAGTACAAAAACCTAAAGAAATCTTAATTAAAAAATGGCCGGAGATAGATTTAATAATTTTTATAGGCTCAATTGCTGCATCAATCCGCATAATAAATTCTTTCTTAACCTCTAAGGATAAAGATCCAGGTGTAATTGTTATAAATAACAAAGGGTCCAAGATAGTTCCTTTAATTGGCTTACATCAGTCAAATACTCAAAATATTGCATATCAAATTGCTAATTTATTTGGTGGCGAAATAATAGAAACTAATAATTCCAATTATCAAAGCTTCTTAAATCTTGATGCATTTGGTAATCAATGGGGTTGGAAAAGATCTGGCAATATAAAGGATTGGTCAAAACTAGTAATTAAACAAGCTAAGAAAGAAGAAATATTTTGCAAACAATTATCAGGTAATCGCTTATGGAAAACTTCAGAATCAGGTGGGATTATTAATCAAATTAATGAAAAAGAAACTGAAAAACCAGATTCAACATTTCATGTGAGTATATTTGAAAATAATGAAAGGAATTGGCATCCGCCCGTATTATGGATTGGCATTGGATGTGAAAGAAATACAAGCAAAGAATTAATAGCAAATTCTTTAAATAATTATTTGGAGTCAGGAAATTTATCACAGCAATCAATTGCGGGATTTGCAACTATTGATATTAAAAAAGATGAGAAAGGAATTTTAGAACTTGCTGAAGAAAAAAACTTGCCTATAAAATTTTTTAGTAAAGAAGATCTTTCAAAAATAATTGTTCCAAATCCATCAAGTGTCGTGCAAAAGGAAATTGGCACAGCTTCTGTAGCTGAAGCATCTTGCTTACTTGCAGCAGGAGAAGAATCAAAATTATTAGAAGAAAAAAGAATTTTTAAAAATCAATCTGGGGCAGTAACTATTGCTGTAGCAGAATCAAAAAATCAATATAATCCCACCCATGGCGAAATACATATTATTGGAAGCGGGCCTGGTGATATCTCCTTCCTAACCAATAATGCAAGAAAAGCACTTTCAAGATGTACTGTTTGGATTGGATACAAAATGTATTTAGATTTAATTAAGCCCTTAATTAGAAGTGACCAAGTTTTAATTGAAAGTAAACTTACAGAAGAAAAAGAGAGATGCAGTAAAGCAATTAAACTAGCCGAGGAAGGAATAAAAGTTGCTTTAATTTCCTCAGGGGAATCTGGATTCTATGGAATGGCTGGTTTACTTTTGGAGTTACTTCAAAAAATCAAAAAAGAATATAGACCTTACTTTGAAGTACATCCTGGTATAAGTAGTGTTCAATTAGCGGCTGCGCTTAGTGGAGCACCATTAATGAATGACTTTTGTTCAATTAGCTTAAGTGATAAGTTAACTCCATGGTCTTTAATAAAAAAAAGGATTGAAGGAGCTCTTCTAGGTGACTTTGTTATAGCTTTATTTAATCCACAATCAATTGAGAGAAATTGGCAGCTAAAAAGTGTAATAGATCAATGTTTAAAATCGAGGCCAGATAATACTCCCGTGTTAATAGCCAGACAAGTAGGTAGAGAAAATCAATCAAAAAAATTTTTCACATTAAACACTATACCTATTAAAGAAATAGACATGTTATCAATAATAATTATTGGCAATACGCAAACCACGTTAATAGATGAAATATTTCTTACTCCAAGAGGATATTTACAAAATTAAAATTAGGTAATAAAAAATTATCTATATGATTTTTTTCTTTGCTTTTTTTTTATAAGAATACTAATCTTTTATAAAGGATAAAGAAAATTCATTGAAAAATATTGGTTTAATTTTATTTGACATAGATGGCGTAATACGAAGCGTAGAGAATAGTTATAGGCTTTCATTGAAAAAAACAGTTTACAAATTCTCTGGATGGGAGCCAAGTTATATTGATATTGATAGAGCAAAAAACGAAGGGATTTGGAATAATGACTGGGATTTAAGTTTAGAGTTTATTAAAAGATGTATAAAAAGAGATAATCTAAAGATTGAAATACCTTCAAGAGAAGAAATAGTTAAGTGTTTTGAAGAATTTTACTTTGGCTGTGATCCAAATAAGAATAGCAAGAATTGGTCTGGCTACATCACAAATGAAACTTTATTAGTTAATAAAAAGTTTTTTGATTTACTTCAAAACAATGGAATAATTTGGGGGTTTGTGAGTGGTGCAGAGTCTACTTCGGCAAAATTTGTTTTAGAAACAAGGCTGGGGCTAAAGTCGCCTCCATTAATAAGCATGGGAGATGCCCCTGATAAACCTAATCCTCAAGGTTTTATTCAATTATCAAAAAAGATTCTTGGAGATAAACTTGGTCCATCAAATATTCCCATTGCATATGTGGGTGATACTATTGCAGATGTAAATACAGTGATAAACGCTAGAAAGGAAATACCATCTCAGAAATTCATAAGTATTGGGATAGCCCCCCCTCATTTACATTTAAAGTCTCGATTAAAAGAACGTAATTCATACGAAACCAATCTCAAAAAAGCAGGTGCTGACTTTATTTTAAATTCTATTAATGACCTAAATAATAGTAATCTTGCTCTATTTGAAGAATTACAAAAAAAACAATTCCTAATTGATTTAGGAAAATAATCTTATTTTGAGATCTCAGTATTTAAGCAAGATAATAATAATTAAATTTAAAGAATAAACCTAGATTAAGGGGAAATACTATAACTCTCGTAAAAAGGAACTATCTATCGATGATAAGTTAATACAATCTAGGCTTTAGAATGCCAAAATTCATAAGCTTTATACTTCATTTATTAGGAATTTAATCAAGATTAATTTCTAAGATGTTTGTAAGCAAAGTCTTTTTTAAAGGTTCTTTAAATTCAAAAGATTTTGACTCCTCAAAAGTTTCAATGATTTTTAAAATAGGCCAATTAAAATCTACTTTTGATAATTCTTCGAGTGGAAGATTCCACCATTTAACTTTCTTGAGACGTTCAATAATATTCTCATTAAATCTATATCTAATAATCTTTGCTGGATTGCCGCCGACCACGGCATAATCAGGCACGTTTTTTGTAACAACTGAACCAGCACCAACAACCGCTCCATTCCCAATTTTGATACCTCTCTTTAACAGAGCTCCTCTTCCTATCCAAACATCATTAGAAATAACAATATTTTTGTCATTAATAATCTTTTTGGATATATTTAAATTTACTCTACGGAATAAATTACGATTTTCTTGATAAAAAAGAGGAGAAGTGCCCAAATTATCCATAGGATGTTCAAAACCAAAACTACTAACTTGTTCACCTATAGATACATAATTACCTATTTCGAATGGAATTAACTCAAAAAATGGAGATCGTGAGAAAGAAAAACTTCCCATGCTTGGAATATAATTTCCATTGTAAATTCCAAAAGAAATTCCAACTTTTGTTGATTCATGAAAAAAGAAACTTTGTCCTATTTCAAGTTTTTTTTGACCATTTGAATCTATTTCAAAAAAAATTGAATTAAGTTTATCTATATGATTACTACCAAGTTGTAAATGTATTAATCTTTCCATTTAGGCCTTAAAATCAATTAAAACTTAACACAAATAAACAAATACTTAAACAACAAACAAGGAAATCTATTACTCTTGAACCAAAATCATCTCATGACAGTTTTTTAAAAATATCCTTAATCATAAAAAGAATATGTCAACCCAAAAAACTTCAATCCCCTCGTAAGCAGTAAAAAGCACTCTCATAATCTTCCTAACACTTTCAATTCTTTAGGGAATTATAAAAGAAAGCTTGAAAAACATGCATTTTTTAAAAATATTAGTGAATATTGCTCAATGAAAGAAAAACAAAAACTCATTATTTTAATTTTTAGAAATAAATTTATAAACATTAAAACCGCATAAGGATCGAATAATAAAACCTTTATCACAACAAATTAACTGAGATCTCATAAAGTGAATTTTTTTTGTGAAATCTCAAGATGCTTATCTAACAAGAATTATTCTTTTGTTCGTTCATAGTTATGAGATCTAAGGATTTTGAACTTATTTGAACCTGTCTGAAAGTAATTAAAACGGAGAGGGAGGATTTCAGAGTGAACCCAAGAGAGCAGTAGTGAACTGATATGAACCAATAATTTGAAAAATTAAGACATTTCCCCCACCATTTCCCCCACAGATGTCTTATTTCTTAATTAAGAGGTGTAAATTACACCCACTAAATGCAATGTTAATGAATGCTAATAATGGACTACAATGGTTGACACGACTGAAGTTATGGAGTATAATATCTTTATATTGAAACGGGATGAATAGAGCAATCTCACTCTGCAATATTTAAGGTAAAACTTTAATTAAATAATCAATCAAGTCCTCGTTCTTGATTGATTTCTTATACAAAATATCCAATGAAAACAGAAAGTATTTTCTTGCGACTACCGCAAGTTATAGAGAGGGTTAATACCTCTAAATCCACAATTTACAGGAGAGAGAAGGAAGGTAGGTTCCCTCAAAGAATTAAATGGGGCAATATTGTCTTCTGGAATTCCTATGAAATAGAAAAATTCCAAAAGGATCCGAACGGATACAAGGTAGGAGGTACAAAATAATGACACTATCCCACAAACAAAAAAGATTATTGGGGAATGTCCCAAGTAACGAAAGAAGATTTCTTTCAAAGTTACTTAGAGAACAAATCAGAAGTATTGAAGAAAATCAAAAAATTCTGGTTGATATTCCATCAACTTGGAAATTTGAAAATGCTAAAAGTTGGTTTCTAAATGAAATCAAAAAAAGAGAAAGTAAGATTTCTGAAATTGAGGAGAAACTATCAAATGGAAACTTTATATGGGGGGAAAACTAATGAAACTATCTTTAGATGCTATTAAAGAAAACCATAAAAATGGTTATTGGGATGAATTTGAAAATGAATTCAAGAAAGAAGTAAGGGTTCTTTTAGAGAAATATCATTACACCGATATGAATAAAGAAACTTTATTAACTCTGATTAATGAAGTTTATGAAATTGATTTGGGATGGAGGAAAGGATTTAATGCTTAACCATAATCAAATTGTTGCCCTGAAACCTACCAATAAAACCTTCAAAAGAGGTTTAGGAAATGGATTAACCCTTGTAGTTGATAAACAGTACAAGGGTAAGAGAGGAAATCTCTTGGGTGGTAGAAAATACTTTCAAGGGAGAGTAAAAGGAACCGAAGTTTGGTTGGGAACTTTTGGAAATAAGGGAGGAGAATTATCTCTCAAAAATGCCAGAGAAAAATACTTTGAAATTAAGGATTTTTGTCAAAAAAATGAAGTTTCTTATGCCGAATACAAGAGAGAAAAAAATAGAGAAAAACTATCCGAATGGACTTTGAATGATGCGATAGATCATTTCCTAAACGAATGTAGTAAGAGGATTAAACAAACCACTTACAGGGAATATGACCGCAAATTAAATCAAGTTTTAACTCTTATTGATGGTTCAACTCCTATCAAGGAATTGGAATGGGATTTAGGTGGCAAAGAAAGAATAGAAGAAGTAATTACCAAAATTGAAAATGGTGGAAAGGGAAGAAATTATGATCTTGCCAGAAGAAGTCGAAACTTACTCAAGCAAGTTTTTGATGGTGCAATTTTTAAGGGAAAATTTACCAGAGGTCAGAACCCTGCTTCGATAGAGGGAAGAGTGGTGTATATCCATAGGAAAAGTCATCATCCACATCTTCAATGGGAAGAAGTTCCAGAATTTTTAGAAAAAGTATCTCTTAATTCCTGTAATTCTCATCCATTCGCACAAATGGCAACCAAGTTTATGCTTATGTCTTTTTTAAGAGCAGGGGCATTAACAAGGTTGGAATGGGATTGGATTGATTGGGAAAAGAAACTTTTAACCATTGATGGAACCACTTCAGGACTTAAGAGGAATAAGGGAGTAAATGATGACAAACCACACCACGTTCCAATCACTCCTCAGATGGAAAAACTATTACTTCGTGCAAAACGATTTAATCAAGGGGAGAAATATATCTTTCTTCCACTAATGGAAAGTAGATTTCCTCATCTGGATCCATCTGTACCGAACAACTACATCCGCAATCTTGGTTATAAAGACAAGTTAAGAGCACACGGATGGAGAAGTGTTGCCTTAACCAATGGAATTGATCTTTTAAAAACTCCAAAAGAAGTAATCAAAAGACAGATGGGTCATTTACCTGACAACAAGGTGGATCAGGCATATGACAAATCACTAATGCTTGAAGAGAGAAGAGAATTTATGAATAAGTGGTGCGACTTATTAGTCAAAAACGGATTAGAAATCTAATTTTAAAGTCAACCCTGACTGACTATAAACCCCCTGCAAAGGACAGGAAATCAAACTTATCTAATTAAACCAATGAAAAAATCAGACCAAATTTTAAGCAATGTGCATCTCATAATTGATGATGTTTTAGGTTGCTTTCCACAAAGTGAAGGTTCTGCAATCAGAGCAGACTTAGTTGCTATTCAAGATAATTTAATTGCCTATGAAAAAGCAATTAAGGAGGAAAAAACTCTTGTTTAAATCTCCAAAAGGCAATGCTTGTATTGAACATCCAGAAAGGATGATTGAAGATGAAAGGATGAGGAACAAGTTGGCAGAAATTCTTTATGAGTATTGGTATGTTCTTAATGGTAAGGACAATCAAGATGCAGTAATGGAATGCGTAAACGATCTTTATTATCTTTATTTCTCAGGAAAAACTGAGGAAGTCTAAACACAAAAAAACAAGGTAGACCGAAAAAAGTAAAATCTACCTTGTTTATAAAAAAAGCACTATATCCATTTTCTTAAAGTGAGAGACAAATTATCCGAAAAAACCCCCACGCAATTATTTATTCGACCTTTTGAGGAGGATTTTTTCTGGGAAAAAAATTTTTCTCTCATCCGTAACACTTTGTAGGTTAGGGAAGTTAGGCATTTTATATACTGCGAGATTAACTCACATACGCACGATTGAGAGCATCCAGAAAGAACCTTTTCACATCATTTTGAGTAAATGGTCTTCTCTGTTTTTTAATTACTTCTCTTAGTTTTGCTTCATCCACTTTGGTTAAATTCAAATTAATCATCATAGTTAATTACCTCTTAAAAGAATTCAGGTTTGGTTGGTTGCATTGTTGTAATTGCACTCAACAAACGAGGGTGTGCTTCTTCCATACCATCAGGTACAGTTCCAGTTACGAAGTTTGAATACATTGGTTGGATCCTCCCTGCGAAAGGGTTGTATTTCATATAAATGGTTCGATACTCGTTGGGATTATTTGGGTTCTTCTGAAAATAGGTTTTGCCAATTATCTTGTTCCAAGATTGCATATCTTGAAACGTTCTTTCTCCGTAGTACATCAGGTTATACCTCTATAAGTTTTTGCAAAGTAAATACATTCAATTTCTTTTTCTCTTATGTTTCTCAATCTTCTAATGCTCTTATATTTTTCTTCTTTAATGAAATTCAAGAAACTACTGACTAAAGCATTTCTTGGTTTCATCTCAATCAATTCATCATAGTGAGATATGAGATCTTTCAAATATTGCTTATGCTCTTCAAAAGATCTCATCATCCTTACCCCATAAAAGGAGATCCGAATTGCTGTTGACCTTCCTTAAGTAGCAGATACTTATGAAGTCCAGATCTACCTAACTTGAATTTCTTCATTAGGTCTTTCTCAATATCAATCAAGTAACCTTCGTGTTCGTTGAATGATATGTTTGCTCTTCTTTTCTTGGTGGGTATTGATTGAAAATTCCCTGCGGGAATTTTGCCTACGGCAAATCTGTTGTGTAATAGTTGGTTCATTTTTATTTAAAAAAAATTATCGGTAGTGGATCTTTTTCTGTTCTTGCAGGGTTGAGATACAACACTCAACCATATTTAAAAACATATTTAAAATTATTTATTTGATTAAAAAACCATAAAAACTGAAAAAACCATCAAAATTCATACACTTTGGGTTTCATCAACCCTTCACTAAATATTTATAAGAATTGAATATTTCATACACACATCTTGTTCATAGTTCAACACATTATTATGTCAGACAACATCAGAAGACTTCAGCAAGCACCAACTAAAAAGTGGTGGAATACAAAATATACAAACCTAATACTGAAATTAGATTTTGCTTATATTACTTCAATCCTCCAGAACTACTTTGGAGACAACTTCACTATTACCAAAGGAGAAATGGTATGTGGAGTATTTCAACCAAAACCAGAGTTTACCTGTGAGTTCTGTGGCAAGGGAAGGAAGAAAAACAAATATACCCCTGCTTGTTTCTTTCCAACTGAAGTGGGGTATGTCTACAAATGCTCTAACTGCAATACATCACACCATCTCTATCAATTTCTAAAAATTCGTAATCCTGAAGTTGCCCTGAAGTATCAAGTGGAAAGATGGCATAAAAATCTTACTGGACGTTCCTATAACTGCCCTGAACCTCCCAAAAACATAAAAAGGGAGTATTACCAAAGAAAGGAAAAAGAACTGAAAGAGAGGAATAAACGGGAGTATGAACGTAAGCAAGGATAATTAGAGGCACCTTAAAACCGATTGTGGAGGGAGCAAATTCATCATTTTTGCCTGACTGACTGAAAATAAACTTTTTCTGCTGGATATTTTGCTCTCACAAGATCTTCTAAATGTCTGCGATCAGCACTATCACTTTCCACTTCTACGTAATGAGATCTTTTCTGAAAATCCACATATCTGACTTTTGCAATTATTCTCATTTGGTTTTCTCCTCAAATTCTTTGAATGATGATTGCATTTGCCCTTGATTTTCGATTGGATCATCTTTGTCTAACCCTCTTATCTTTCTCCATCTGGAATACATATATCCAAGATAGATCCCTTGCATAAAGTTCTTTGCCCCATTCTCTAATAGGTTTGTAGAAAACTTATCGTTAAACTTTCCACTCTCCAATAATTCACGTTTCCAATCTATGTTTTCTTTCATTTGACTTCCACCCTTTTGAGAAGACGATATACAGAAGTTCTATCAATACCCATTTCCTTTGCAATAGCAGTAGCACCTTTTCCTTCTTCTTTTAATTTTTGTATTTTTGCAATATCAATAGTTTGCCCTCTGCCTTTGAACTTATGAAGGTTTGCTTTAATTCCATCCAACTGCCTTTCTTTTCTCAAGTTAGTTTCAAATTCTGCAAACACAGACAACATATCAAGAAAACATTTTGATGTCGCATCTTTTGTGGATATTGGTTGCTCTGTTGCAGTTAAAGAAACTCCTTTTTCAGTTAATTCTTTAACTATTAGTTGAAGATCAAGTACACTTCTTGCAATTCTGTCAGTTCTGGTAAAAACAATTTCATCTCCCTCACGAACAAAATTAAGCATCTCTTTTAATTGCTCTCTGCCTTTAGTTGAAGTTCCTGAAACTTTTTCAGAAAAAATACGTTCCACTTTATGTTCTTTCAGAGCATCTAATTGTGATTGAAGGTTTTGCCCTACTGAACTTACCCTTGCGTAACCTACCTTCATTTCCTTTAAGTGTTGTTTATAGGTCTATTCTACTATGCAACGTTGTTTAATTCAATAAAAGACCTATAAACTACAGAATTTCTCCTGGTTTCGTTGTTTCGTATGGGTATACCTAATTACTACACCTCAACCTTCCAATTTTTTTATTGCATTTTCCAAATAAACAATTTTTTCCTCCTTATTTTCGATCAATGCTTCCTTTGCTGAAATTAAATACTCCTCCGTTTGTGAGAGTTCTTCTTTCATTCTCTCTAAATCTGCTTTTGCTCCCTTAAGTCGATTTTTTAGATTTTTTAATTCCAATTCAGGTTCATCCTCCTCATCAAAACCCGATCCTTCTTCAATGACTACTTCCTCAAAAGGCAATCCAGTTTTGCCTTTAATTTCCTCTTCTAACGAAACCCACCAATCATATTCTGACTGCCTCATACAATAAAACTGCTTGTAATGGCAGGAGTTTAAGTCATCTACACTATCCACCCCATACTGCTCTTTCGCATCCTCATCCGCATATTCTTCTCCTTCAATACCTAATAAACCTATACCCTCACTATCCATTACCCAATCACATCCTTCCCATCCATATTCCCAATCTGGCAATAAATCCAAAATTGCTTCTGGAACATAAATGATGTAATTAGCAGATGAAGTGGTGACACTCCCATCTTCATCAATGTAATACTCACTATCCTTCTCCATTTCATCTTCTTCTAACCTTTTAACTTGTCTTTGGTAGAAAACCTTTAACCACTCTTCAATTTCTTGTTTAGTTTTTGCCATTACCTAATACCAACGATGACGATAAATGAAAACTCCACTTTCGTCATCATATTTTTTCCTAATTAAAAACTCGTTACTTATATCACTATTCTTTTTCGTTCCTGAATTATCACCAACCCAGTCATCCCCATAAGTTAAGGAACTCCCATCCCATTTGAGTTTTGATACATCAAATTCTTCATCTACTTCCAAATCAAACCATCCTTCATCAACTTCTTCTGTTGAAACCCACCAATCTGATTTTTCTTCAATCTCTTCCTCTAACTTGTCCTGATGTGTATCTGAATAATCCCAGAAATCTTTTGGCAAATCCTTCTTAATTACCCTCTTCCCATCAACTTTGAGTTTTTCAAAACTATAGGTGTAATCTGTTTCTGCTTCTGGTTGTACATCAGCAAAATTGAAATCTATACTCTCCAAATATTCCTCTATCTCTTTTTCCTTTGCATCTTTTAGACGATTTAATTCTTCTAATTCAGCAATCATCTTATTCATCTTGGTATAAAACTCTGCATCCTTCGTTTCTTCTGTTGGATAGAAATACTTTTTCCAGATTAGTTGCCCCTGATGCTCTATTAAGGTCATTCTCTTAAAAAATTTTCAAGATTATACACTATATTTTTTTATAGTTTTGTTCGCAAATCCTTATCTATTACTAATAACTTGTAATCACTATCTAACAAATAGCAATCACTATCTAACAA
>QCBP01000007.1 GCA_003279055.1 Prochlorococcus sp. AG-347-I21
TGCAATGATTATATTTATCATTTAGGTGTATTTTTTCTATAATTATCAAATAGATATTTGATTTTCCATTATGTGGCTCCAAATCAAAATTTATTTTTGAAAGTAAATTAAAAAGTGATGAAAAATTTTTATTACAACACATGGAGCTTCTGAAAAAGAATCTGAAACTAAAGCATTTGATACTATCTCACATATTCACTTTTTTACAGAAAAAAGTTTTGTAAATCTAATTAAAAATTGTGGATTTAGAAATTTTATGTATCTTTACCCAAACATAATACAACCAAAATTTTTTGTAAATCAATTTCATAAAAATAAAATCTTCGAAAAATATAGAATAATTAAATCCGCTTTAAAAAAATAATTGCTAATTATTCACTAAATAAAATATTAAAAAAATCAAAAATAAAACATATTGAAAATAAAATTCATCATATTGTGGTTTGCGCTGAATAAATTTTTTATATACTTAAGATAATTATTATTTTTAATCAATAAAATTCAAAATGACTACAGGTTTTATTTATAAGTTAATAAATATTAGAGATTTATGAAATTAAGCAATATAAATTTTTTTCTTAAATTTATAGTTTCTATATTATTAAGTCTCTCATGCATTTACTTATCAGGAACACATAATCATTTAAATTATTTTTTATTAATTTTTATTTTAACTCTTTTTTTTAAAAGGAATTTAAAAAAAGTTTTTATAGAAACCCTTCCTGCAGATTTAGTTTTAAGTTTTTTCTTTTTATCATTTTCTTCGATTGAATATGCTTCGATACAAAGTTTTAGAGAAAGGGCTTTCCATTTAGCTCCTCTTTATCCTTCTTTAACTATATTTATACTTATTGTTTATTATTCAGTTTTAAAAGAAGAAGATTTTAAATTTAATTTATTTCTAAATAAACTAACATATTTTCCTTTTGCTAGTCTCTTGTTAGGCTTCACTTCAGGAATTAGTACTGCAATTGACCCTAGTATTGGAATTTTTTCATCTCTACATTTATTTTCTTTAGTGAGCTTTTTTGCTGTAAATTTTTTTTTAATTACAAAATATATAAACAAAGATGATTTTATTATTAAGTTTTTCCCAATTATTTTTTTTATTTTTACATTATTAATCTGTAAAAGTAAATTTTCAATATTTACTACTTTTTCATTGCTTCTCGTTTATGCCATAAGGATATTAAAACCTAAAAAATTTTTAAATTATAAGTTTAAAATTATTACTTTAAATTTTTCTAAAATAATGACTATATTTCTTGCGTTTTTGATAATTATGATCAATATATTTTCATTTAATATGAATATTGGCGGATTTAACCCCAGTTATATTGATAAACTAATAACTTACAGGTTGACTATTAATAGTTCATTTTTTCAAGCCTCTAAGCAAATAAATAATTCCAAATTTAGGCCACAAATACTACCAAATAGAGAGTATAAAATAATTAAAAATTTCAGTCCTATTTTAGAAGATCAACTATTTATTAAAGAAAGACTAAAATATTTACCAAAAACTATGAATAAAAAAAAATTTATTTTTTTAATTTCAAGTTATCCACATAATTCTCTACTTTACTATCTAATAATGCATGAAGTTTTTTGGACTATTCTTTTACTCTCTCTAATAACTATTTTTTCATTTTTAATAATTCTCCAAAATAGTCTGATAAGTTTTTCTTTTTTTATTGTTTTTTGCGGACTTTTAATTTTTGAAGCAATTCCATATATAAATTCTATTTTGTTAGTAATTAGCTCTTATTTTTTAATACTTTTCTCTAATAATATTTTCAAAGAAATTTAATTTTTATTCTTTTTTTATAATTGATTTTGTAGATAAAAAATTAAGCAATTTAAATATGTAATTTTTTAAATAATATTTAATAAGCCGCATAATTTCTAGTGGATAATTTTCTTGTATAGGCAAGCCACATTCAGAAGTAATTAGTTTTTCAAGAGTTGAATTTGCATAATTATTAATATCAATTTTATTATCATTATTAAACTCGAATTTATCTATAGTTGTCCATGGAGGGTTATCTACATTTGTATGAGTAGCATCTTCTCTAAATCCATGATTTAAAATATGAAAATCTTTTGGAGTTATAGATTTCTTGTTATTTAAAATATGAAAGTAATTCCATTCATAATCCCAAGTATCAAATCTATTATTTAAACATTTCCATATTATTAAAGCTGTATTAAAACACCTATATCTAATTGGTGTAGTAAAGAAAAGTCTTAATAAACTATATTTCTCTAATTCTTTTGTTGATTTAATATGGTTTTCCCATCGATCTTTCCATGTAGCCCAACCCCATACTCTGCATAATGGCATTAAATAAAAATCTTTTTTAGATCTTAATTTCTTTGGATAATTAATTGAATTATGACTTGAAATAGAACATATTCTTTGATCTTTAGAATATTTTTTTAGAAAATCATTAATCTGTAAAATATAATTCCTGTCTAATTCAATATCATCTTCTATTATTAATCCATAGTTAACTTTATTAAAAAACCAACTTATTGCATCTACAACTGCTTTTCTGCAGCCAAGATTATTTTTGTTAAACTTTAGGTTTTTTTTTGGTATTTTTTCAAGGAAGCATATTTGTTTTATTTTATTTATTTCAATTAAATCTCTTCTGTTATTTTTTCTAGGGCCATCAATTGAAATCCATAAATCTTTCTCCTCAAGATTTTTTAATCTTTGAATAGATTTATAAATCAAATCACTTCTATTAAAACCTATTAAAAGAATATTAATTTTATTTTTTGATTTATTCGAAGATTTCAAAAATCAATACCATTCTATAATTTCTCTATTATTTGCGAGCATTTCATTGAATGATTTCTGCTTTGTTAATGTATTTTTATCTAAAAGAAATATTTGGGAGCATTCCTTTATATTTTCCAAGTTATGACTCACAAGAAAAATAATTTTATCTTTTGAAATTTCTTTGATTTTTTTAAAAACCTTTCTCTCTGAAATATTATCTAATGCATTTGTGGCTTCATCTAAAATTAAAATGTCATTATCTTTGTATAGTTCTCTAGCAAGAGAAATTAATTGAGCTTGACCTCCACTTATAGAAACCCCTCCTTTGCCAATTTGTGTATCAATTCCCTCTCTTAAACCTTTAATAAATTTAATATTGTCTATTTTATGAATAATATCGAAGGCCTTTTTTTTATTAGGTTTCTGATCCCAAACTATATTTTCATAAATTGTTCCACTAATGATGTAATTCTCTTGGCATACAATAGAAATGTTTTTATTGACTTTGTTGTATAAGTTCTCAATATCAACTTTATTAATTTGAAATTGGCCTTTGGAAGGTTTAATTAACCCACAAATTAAATTTAAAAAAGTCGTTTTGCCAGACCCAGATCTTCCGACTATTCCAACTAGATCTCCTTTTTTAAGATCAAAATTTATATTTTTTAATATCCATGAATTATCACTTTTAAATTTATAGGATAGACCTTTGCAACTTATGCTATTAATTTGTTCATTTGGATTAACCCCTAAATTATCTAAAATAGAAGTTGTTTCTTTTCCTGTTGAATGTGAAGAGTCATAATTAAGAATTAATTCGTCATATAATTGCATTCTCCCTTTATTTTGGTTGAATCCATTATTTAATTGTGCAAGTTCAGAAATTTTACCAATTAACCTTTGAAGAGTCACAATAAATATTCCAATCGTTGGGAGTAGGATATTTGTACTTAAACTACTTTTTGTAAATATATATACAATAAACGCTATAGTACAAATACCAATGAATTTACTCAAAGGGGGAGTAATTCCAAAAAAAATGCTTTCATTAATCATTTGTTTTTTTAAATAATAAGTTTTTCTTGCAAACTTATTTTTTGCGAATTTAATCGATCCACTTGCTTTTATATATTTTATTCCCAATATCATTTCATTTAATGCTTCACTTACTACTGATTTAAAGTTATTAGTTTTTGAAGCTAAATATCTTACTTTTTTTTGTGTAAAAAACTGAACAGAGCAAACTAGGATTAATGCAATAAAAGAGAAAAAGAATTCTTTGAATGATAATTGTAGAAGTATTCTTGAATATACAAATAAATATAAGAAAGCAATTATGGAATTAGTTAAAGTTATTATCTGTTCTCTTAACGCTTCAGGACATTCGACACTAATAGTCAATAATTCACCAGATTTGATTTTTGATATCTTTTCGTAATCACCAGTTAGTATTACTCTACTAATATCATTATTTATTTTTTCTCTTAGCCATGAACCAAGAACCTCACTATTTAAAGGACCAAAATACTGACAAAAACCCTGTAATATAGCAATTACTATAATGATTATCAAAATAAAGTTTATGTTGATAGGCATTACAGCTTCTCCAATAAATGAGAAAAATTTTTGTCCTATCGGAAATGAAATTTCTGATTGATTTATTTCACCATTTTGGATAAAGGTTAGTAAGTAAAATGTAAATATTATTATACTGTTTTCACAAATCACCTCTATTGCATTAAAAATAAAAATCAAAATAAATGCAATTTTGTTTGACTTTATAGTTTCTATAAATGCATTATATGAAGGCCTCATAATTATAAAAATAGAAGTATTAATTTTTCTGGAAAAATTGAAAGTTTAATCATTATTCTAAATCTAATTTTATATTCATGATCAATTGTCATTTTATATTTCTATAAAACCTGCAGGGCTTAGCCAGCCTTTTTCAAAAGCACTTTCTTTACAATTAATCCACTTTGGTAGAATACATCTCAATTTATTATTTAAGTTACTAATGTTGAGTAGTGCTGATGTATAAGAAAAAGTACTATTAGAAACTATATTAATGAACGAATTATTTAAAATACACCAAGTCTCTATTGAATCTTTCTTATCTAATAAGAGCAGCTTGTTTTTAAAATTATTTGCTATCAAAGAAGTTATTTTTGAGGCCCATTCGTAATCGTCAGATATTAAATATATAGGGACAGATTCAAATTCTTTTGGGATTAAATTTAAGGATCCTAATATAAATTGAATTTCAGAAAATCTCGAAAAATAGGTAAAATATTTTTCTTTATCTTCTAAAAAATCTCCTCGCCTTATATGAATGGTAATGTACTTCAATGATTGAAAATTTGAGGGCAAAAATTTTTTTGTATTTTCAAATAGCAAATTTATATTTTTAATATTATCTACATAACATGAGGGATTTTGCCAGTAACCTATTACTTTGATAGGTGAATTTGAGTGCTTTGTAATTTTTAATTTTTGATAAAGTGCTACTAAAGTGTTTTCAAATTTATATTTGTGGTGAAATTCATTTTCTTCTATTGTTTCTAAAAATTTTAATTTAAGTATTAAGTCTCTTGCATTTACACTATTGAGTAAATAAATATTATTAAAAATTTTCTTCAATAATTTAGATCTAAAAGATTTGTATTCTTTTTTAATATTTATCTTTTCAATAAGAATTCTATTCATCTCAAAATTTCTATAACCTTTCAAAATATATTCTGATAATGAATAATTAATATCTAACTCAGGAATTAGTTTTGTTATATATTTTGATGCCAGATACTGAAATATTTGATTACCAAGACCACCATTTAGTAGAAATTGTAACTGACTCATTATTAATTTTTTTGAATATTATCACTTTTATTTTTATTATTCTATTAGTTTATACTCCTATAAATTTTTATTTATTAAAAAATTTTTTTTTTGAAATAAAGTGATATCCTAATTAAAGAAATTTATAAGTGATTACGATCATATTTTATATTTTAATAAATTTTCCATAATATCTATTTAGAAGATTTTTTAAAATATGTATTCTTCAAATTATAAATGATTGATAGATAAAAAATATTTGCATCAAATATATATCTTTGCATATTTAAAGTAATATTATTATGTAAAAAGTTCTAAAATGACTAGAAAACTAGGGATTTTGAATAAATTAAAAAATTTTTTAAAGTCTAAATTATTTTTTTATCTGAAAAGTAGTTATAAAAAAAATTTATATATTCATATAAAAAAATATAGGTCCGTCTCTGAAAGTCACCCCTACAGTTATGAAATTAAAAAATTTTTGGAAAAGCCAAAACTTTTTAAAAACTTTAAAAGAAATAAACATTATATGGGAGTGGTTGAAACAGTTACAGAAAAAGAAGGATATGAATATCTAAAAGTACTTGAATCAAGAAATGATGGCTTTCTAAAAAAAGCATTAGGATCAGTCCTTATTTCAGATAATATTGGAAACCCATTAAAATATTTTTATGATGGCTACTCTATTCCCTTGTCTCCCACAACCTTAAGATATATAAAAGTAGCTTCTGATCTAAATATATTATTCGGGAAAAAGTATCATAATATTGCTGAAATAGGAGCTGGTTATGGGGGGCAAACCTTGATAAATGATCAAATATTAGATGTTTATTCTGCTAAATTATTTGACCTTCCACATGTAAACAAATTGATAGAAAAATATCTTAATTATTTCTTATTAAAAGGTAGTTATAAAACAACTTTTATTAATAATGAAGTACCAACAAATTATGATTTAGTGCTAAGTAATTATGCATTTTCTGAATTACCCAAAGATTTACAAGTTGCTTATATTGATAAAGTACTAAAAAAATCAAAAAGAGGTTATTTAACCATGAATAGTGGTTTGGGAGGGGTGTTTTCTGATGGAAAACTTTCTGCAATTGAAATATTGAATCAACTTCCAAACGTGAAATTTCTTGAGGAATATCCATTGACCTACAAATATAACTATATAGTTGTATGGGGTTATGAAAATTCTGAAAAAATTGATAAAAACTTCAAAGAAAAAAAGTATGAATTGAATTTGTAAATTTTCGAGAATTATTTAATTCCAATAATTTTTTTTATTCCTATACATAAATTAATAATTATAAATTTGATTTTAGATAATATTTTCTTTAATATTCTGGATAATAGAGATTCAACCCAACTTCGTTCCCAGTGGTGAATACCAATAGAATCTTTAGTTATTAATTCTTTAATATTAAAATTTTTTTCTAGCAAAAAATGAGGAAAGGGATAAAAATAATTTGAGGGTAATATCATAATTTTATCTTTTTCCTTATCCTTTAAATCAAAGTAAAGTCTGGTCAATAAGTAAGGTCCAGAGGCATCAAAAACATGCATTTTATTGATTTTCTTATTTAACTTTATTTTGTTTAGCAAATCATTAATTAGTGGTGAATTGGGCTGAGCTAGAATTATTGCATTATTCATAATGGGTTTGAAATCATAAACAGAAGCACAAACAAAGTTATAATTTAAAAGGTATGCAGGTAATTTTTTTAAACATTCGAAATCTGTATCTGCATATAAACCTCCGTATTTATTTAGGATTTCATATCTTAATAAATCACTTTTAAATCCAAAGTTTTTGCTTTTTTTATAGGCTATCAAATCAGTGATTTCTAATTCTTTTATTCGATCATTATCCCAAAAAATATAATCCCAATCTGGATTTAATAATTGCCAAGAATTCATCCATTTCTTGTATTTAAGAGGCAATTTTTTAGGTCCGATCCAGATTTGGTGAATTATTTTAGGTATCTTATTTGAGTTTTTTTTAAATTCAATATTTTTTGTTTTTTCATATTGTTTAGCTAAAAAAAACCATTTTTCTAGTTCCTTATTCTTACTTATGAAATCCCAATGAAATTTACATTTCTTGGCAAATTCAGTATTAAAAAATTCATAATATTTTGTTTTTTCATTATTATAATTCTGCATTCTGGCATTAAGAAAAGCTAATTTTAAATGATACTATATATATTAGTTTGACTAATAATACTAAATGGTTAAAACATCATTATTGTTATTAGTTTTTAATGGAGAGAACTATTTAAATAGATCTTTAGATTCAGTTTATAAACAAACAATAAAGTTAGATGAAGTATTAATCATTAACGATGGTAGTAATGATTTAACCGTGGATATTATAAAAAAATGGTCAGATAAATTACCTATAAAACTTGTTAATAATAAAAAAAATATTGGCACCTTTGCTTCTTTAAAAAAAGGGGTTTTAAGCTGCTCTGGTGATCTAATATTTAGGATTGATCATGATGATCAATGGGCTAATAATCATGTAGAAGAAATTATAAAACTTTATTTTGAAGATAAAAATACAAAACTTTTTGCTACAAGGGCAATTTATTTAAATGAGGATTTTAGTTTCATTAAATATTCTGGATATATATCAGATAAAGATATTAGAAAGAATCTTCTTTGGGATAATCCAATTGTACAAAGTAGTACAGCTTTTTTTAAAAAAGACTTTATTTATTTAAATAGATCCTCAGATTTGAATTATTGTGAAGATTATGATTTGTGGATAAGGTTATTAAATATAGGTAAATTGAAATTTTGCAAGAAAGAAACTGTTAGATACTTCGTATATAAAAACTCTTTATCTAGGAGAAAAAAAAATAGATTCTTAATTGAACGCTTTAAATGCCAAAAATTGGCTTTGAAGTGTTATTTCTGGAAATATCCAATATATGCTTTTTTCATTGCAATTATATTGCGTTTAAGATTATTAATCTTTCAATTTAAAAAATTTCTGAATTATGATCCTTAATTTTTGAATGTCAACTAATATATTTTTGACTTTAATTCAATAGCTTTACGAAATTATTAAAAAAGGAACTTAATTTATATTTAATTAAATTTATTTTTTAGCGTGAATTTTATTTTTATCTTTATTCTAATTATTTAAATTTTTATTATGCATAAATTTCTTATTGAAATTTAGTTTTTTATTTTTTTAATTTATTTTGTGCCAATTCATCTAAATAGTTTTTATAAGTTTTAACTATACCATCATTTAAATTTGTTTTAGCTTTCCAACCCATATTTTCTAATTTTGAGGTGTCTAATTTTTTTCTAGGAGTCCCATCAGGCTTGCTCTGGTCCCATATTATTTCACCACTAAATCCAATAATTTTTGATATCTTAATCGCTAAATCTTTTATAGATATTTCAAATTCGCTTCCAACATTAAGCCAATTATTTTTTAATTTTTTTTCTTTTTGATTAATATTTTCTAATATAAAAATACACGCATCTGCTAAATCATCCACATATAGAAATTCCCTTAGCGGTTTACCAGATCCCCAGCATTTAACTTGATTAAGATTATTTCTTTTGGCTTCATCAAATTTTCTTATTAAAGCAGGTAGAACATGGCTGTTTTCTAAATTATAATTATCTTTTGGCCCATATAAATTGGTCGGCATTAATGAAAATGCATCAAAATCATATTGTGAGTTAAGTGCCTCGCACATTTTTAAGCCAGCAATTTTAGCTATTGCATAAAATTGATTTGTTTCTTCTAGGGGACTTTTTAAAAGATATTCTTCTTTAATTGGTTGTTCCGATAGTTTTGGATAAATGCAACTACTTCCAAGAAATAGAATTTTTTTTATCTTACAAACCCTACAAATTTCAATTAAGTTTGTTTGAATTTTTAAATTTTCAAAAATAAAATCATAAGGATTATTTTTGTTCGCCAAAATACCTCCAACCTTCGCAGCCGCAATAATTACTATAGTAGGTTGAAATTTATGAAACCAATCTAAAAGTATTTCAAAGTTTGAAAAATCGAGTTCTTTCCTAGATGGGTTATAAATCTTCCCTCCTTTTGACTTGTTTCCATAACCCTTTTTTATTAATGCTCTATTTATGGCACTTCCAACCATCCCAGAAGCTCCTGCAATCAGAATTTTTTCATGTATTTGAATCTGTTTCAATTTGTTTTAATTTTTTTTTATTTTTTCGTTTCGCGCAATTCTTAGATCCTCTGAAACCATTTCTGAAATCATTTCTTCTAATGATATTTTTGGTTCCCACTTTAATTTAGATTTTGCTTTTGAGGAATCGCCAAGTAATTCATTCACCTCTGTTGGTCGATAGTATCTTGGATCTATTTTTATAACTATTTCTTTTGTGTCAGCTCTTTTCCCAATTTCATTTACTCCTTCCCCTTCCCAAATGATCCCATTAGGACTTTTTTTTGTGCCCCATCCTAATTCTTTTGCAGTTAATTCACAGAATCTTCTTACTGTTTCCATTCTTCCTGAAGAAATAACAAAGTCTTCTGGTTTATCTTGTTGAAGCATTAGCCACTGCATTTCAATATAGTCTTTAGCATGCCCCCAATCTCTTTTTGAATTAATATTTCCTAAATAAAGAATTTTTTCAAGTTTACATTCAATTCTTGAAAGACCCATTGTGATTTTCCTTGTAACAAATGTTTCTCCCCGCCTAGGACTTTCGTGATTAAATAAGATTCCATTACAAGCAAAAATTCCATAGGCTTCTCTATAGTTAACTGTTATCCAGTAAGCATATAGCTTTGATACTGCGTATGGACTTCTAGGATAAAAAGGCGTATTTTCATTTTGAGGTGATTCTCTTATAAGACCATATAATTCACTTGTGCTGGCCTGATAGAACTTAACTTTTTTTGTTAAATTTAATATTCTTATCGCCTCTAGTAATCTGAGGGTTCCTAAAGCATCACTATTGGCCGTATATTCAGGGGTTTCAAAACTTACAGAAACATGACTCTGAGCACCCAAGTTATAAATTTCGTTAGGTTGAACTTCTTGGAGGATTCTGATTAAGTTTGTACTATCTGTTAAATCTCCATAGTGAAGTATAAAGTTACAATTTTCTTCATGCGGATCACTATAAATATGATCAATTCTAGATGTATTGAAACTACTTGATCTTCTTTTTATTCCATGAACTTCATAATTATTTTCTAGGAGGAATTCTGCCAAATAACTACCATCTTGACCTGTAATTCCAGTTATGAGTGCTTTTTTCTTATTATTCACTACTTTTTTCATTCTTAATTTGTAATCAAACAAAATTAAACTATTTGTTCTTATATTACTTAATTAGAAAAAAATATTTTATGACAGGATTGTACTTTTAAACAATTTGAAAAAATAAAATTATTTTATGAATTTATAATTATCTTAATTAAGATAATAATATTTGTACCAATTGACAAATTTTTTAAGACCTTCTTTGAGCGATGTTTCAGGTTTTATGTTGATATTTGATTTAATAGATTTTGTATCTGCAAATGTTCTTTCTACATCACCCAATTGCATATTTTCAAATACTTTATTAGCTTCAATCCCTAATTCTTTTTCAAGTAAATTGATAAAATCTAATAAAGCAATTGAAGTACCATTTCCTATATTAAATATCCTATAAGGGGCCCAACTTTTTGATGGGTCTGCAGAATTTTGAATTAACTTATCTTTTTTTTCTGGTTTTTTATTTACTAACTGAAACATTATTTTTATTACATCATCTATATAAGTAAAATCTCTAAACATATTTCCATTATTAAAAATCTTTAATGGTTTTTTGTTTGTGATTGCGTTAGCAAAAATTATTGGAGCCATATCAGGTCTACCCCATGGACCGTATACAGTAAAGAATCTGATTCCAGTGCAGGGGAGTCCATGAATATGACTATATGAATGTGCTATCAATTCATTAGATCTTTTTGTCGCAGCATATAGACTTACTGGATGATTTACAGGATCATCTTCTGAAAAGGGTATTTTTGTATTTCCCCCATAGACAGAACTACTGCTTGCATAGATAAAGTGATCAATATTATATTTGACGCATAGATCAATGATATTACTGAACCCTACAATGTTTGAGTTGATATATGCCTTAGGATTCTCAATAGAGTATCTCACGCCTGCCTGAGCTGCCAAATGTACTATATATTTTGGTTTGTATTTGCTTATTATTGCATCTAAAAAATTATCATCTTCTATGTTACCCCTAAAGAAATTCCATAAACTATTATTTTTATCTTTAAATTTTTCTATTTCTTGGATACGACTTTCTTTAAGTCTTTTATCGTAATAGGAATTAATGTTGTCTATTCCAATAACATGAAAATCATTTTTTAACATTTCTATTGCAAAATGAAATCCGATAAATCCAGCTGCTCCAGTAATTAGGCACTTATTCATATATAAATTTAATTTTAAAAAATAATTTGCTAGTCAAGATTTTATTTTAACCCCTTCCCATTATCCATATATTAATTCCATTGGATTTTGCTTCTTTAAAATTAATAATTGATCTGGTATCAAAAACCCATGAAGGAGATCTCATATTGGTTGAGATTGATTTCCAATCTAAATGTTTGAATTCTTCCCATTCAGTTAGAATAACGATAGCATCAGTTCCCTCTGCGGCCTTATAAGAATCGGTTGTGAATTTCCATGAGCCATTAGAAGGACCTAACTCTTTATCATGTTTTGTATTCAGTCCTAAATCTTTTTCTAATTGTTTTATCGAGACTCTGGGATCATAAATCTTCAAGTTAGCTCCTTCATTAATTAATTGATGACATATTTCTATGGCAGGGGATTCTCTGGTGTCGTTTGTATTGGATTTAAAAGAAAATCCAAAAATTGCTATATTTTTACATGTAATTGTACCAAAAAGTTTTTGAAAAATAATTTCTGTGATTCTTTGTTTTTGCCATGTATTGATTTCCAAAACTTTTCCCCAATATTCTGCTACTTCTCTTAACCCATAGAAATTACATAAATAAACTAGATTTAAAATATCTTTTTTGAAACAACTTCCTCCAAATCCAGGTCCTGGGGATATAAATTTGTTACCAATTCTACTATCTGTTCCTATTGCTTTTTTTACCTCTGATATGTCAGCTCCTGAAGCTTCGCATAATGCAGATAAAGAATTAATTGAACTTACTCTTTGTGCTAAAAAAGCATTTGCTGCTAATTTAGATAATTCTGAACTCCATAAATTTGTTGTAATTATTTTATTTTCATGAACCCAATTAAGGTAAATGTTTTTTAAGGAGGTAATTGCATCTTCTGATTCACCTCCTATTAAAATTCTATCCGGATTATTCAGATCATTAATAGCATTTCCTTCAGCAAGAAATTCAGGATTAGATAAAATATCAAATGTTGCAGAATTTGGATATTTTTGATTTGCAGATGTGAGAATCTGTTTTATGGTATCTGCAGTTCTAATAGGTAATGTACTTTTTTCTACTACGATGGTATGTTTTTGTCCATGCTTTGCTATTAGTCTCGCGGCGGCTTCAACAAACGTCAGATCACTAGCTTGACCTGCTCCAATTCCTCCTTTTTTAGTAGGAGTATTAACTGAAATAAAAATCATATCTGCATCTTTAATATTATTTTCTACATCAGTAGAGAAATGAAGGTTTTTACCTCTGCACTTTGCAATAATTGATTCTAAGCCAGGTTCATAAATCGGTAAATTTTTTAAATCATCGCTATTCCAAAATTTAATCCTTTCTGGATTATTATCTACTACATTAATTTGAATATTTTCACATTTTTCTGCCAGGACTGCCATTGTAGGGCCTCCTACATAGCCAGCACCAATACAACAAATTTTTTTTATTGAAAAATTCATTCAGATAAAATCATTTTAAAATAATTAATGGTTTTGTTTAACCCATCTTCTAGGTCAATTTTTGGTGCCCAATCTATTTCTTTTTTTGCTAATTCAATTGATGGTTTTCTTTTTAAAGGATCATCTTTTGGAAGAGGTTTATGGATAATCTTAAGATCCTTATTTATTTTTGTTCTAATAATTTTAGATAATTTATTTATTGTAATTTCATTTGGATTGCCAAGGTTTAATGGTCCTTTGATATCCGAATACATTAATTTGTATATTCCTGAGACAAGATCATCTACATAACAAAAAGATCTTGTTTGTTTTCCATCTCCGTATATAGTGAGATCTTTTTTTGAAATAGCTTGGACTATAAAATTACTAATTACACGTCCGTCCTTAGGGGACATCCTTGGTCCATAAGTATTAAATATCCTAGCTACATGAATATTTATATCGTGAACTCGGTGATAATCGAAGCATAAGCTTTCCGCAATTCTTTTACCTTCATCATAGCAACTTCTAATGCCAATATTATTTACTGAACCTTTATAGGATTCTGTTTGAGGAGATACTTCAGGATCACCATATATCTCACTTGTACTCGCTAAAAATATATGAGCATTTTGTTTTAACGCTAGTTCAAGCATGTTTAATGTCCCTATGAAATTAATTTTACTAGTTTTTATAGGGTCTTTTTGATAATGTTTGGGTGATGCTGGGCAGGCTAAATGCCATATTTTATCTATCTCTAGATCTATTGGATTTGTAATATCATGTTCTATTAATTTAAAATTTTTATGTCCTAGCAAGTGATTAATATTAGTATAATTTCCAGTCATGAAATTATCTAAGCAATATACAAATTCTCCTGTACTTATTATTTTATCAATAAGATGGGATCCAACAAATCCCCCTCCACCAGTTACTAAATGTTTCAAAAATCTTAAAACTTCAATTTTTAACTCTAACTTAAAAGCTTTCTAAATTATAAAAATATTTAATATTTTTATAAATCACAATAATCTATTCTTTAGAAATAGGTTTTTTAAAAATAAATATAATGTAAAGACTTTTTATAATAGGATGTAATGATATTTTAACTTAATAATTTATGTAATATATGAGAAGAATTTTAGTTACCGGTGGAGCAGGTTTCATAGGCAGTCACATTTGCGTAAATTTGTTAAAAAAAAATTACGAAATAATTGTCATTGACTCTTTAATAAATAGCTCTTTGAATGCGCTTAATAGAGTTAGCAGGATTGTTAACTTAAAAGATGATATTAATAAAAAAATTTCTTTTATAAATTGTGATATTCGAGATTATGAAGCTCTCAACCAAATTTTTCTGAATTCTTCTGAAAAAGATAAGCCAATTGAAGGAGTTATCCATCTTGCAGGATTAAAATCTGTCGAAGATTCATTAAATTCTCCTATTGAGTATTGGGATTGCAACGTCAATGGAACAATAAATCTCATAAATGTTATGAATAACAATAATTGTAAGTCGATTGTTTTTAGTAGCAGTGCAACAATATATGATTTATCCGAAAGAAATAAAATTCATGAGAATTCATTTAAAAAACCTAAAAATCCATATGGATCGACAAAATTTGTTATCGAGTGCTTTTTGAATGATCTTTTTAAGAGTAATTTAAATGAATGGCGTATTATTAATCTGAGATATTTTAATCCAATAGGTGCTCATCCAAGTGGTTTAATAGGTGAAAGTCCAATTGGGAAACCAAATAATATTTTCCCTTCGATAACACAAGTAGCATCTAGAAAAAGAAAAACTCTAAATATTTTTGGAAATGATTGGCCAACTAAGGATGGAACTTGTATTAGAGATTTTATTCATGTCATGGATTTGGCTGATGGACATATCTCAGCAATAGAATATCTTAGAAAGAATAAACCACTAATCAAAGACTTTAATCTTGGAACCGGTCTTGGAACTTCGGTTTTGGAGTTAGTAAATACTTTCCAAAAAGTTAATAATATTGAAATCCCATACATTTTCTTGCCTAGAAGAAAAGGAGATATTTCAAAAGTAATAGCTGATAATTCACTTGCAATCAAAGAATTAAAATGGAATCCAAAGAGAAATTTAGAAGATATGTGTAGAGATGGATGGAATTGGCAAAATCAAAATCCTTACGGCTTTGCCAATAAATAATTTTCTAAAAAAATAAATTTAAAATTATTTATAGATTAAGTTGGTAATATAATTAATAATTACTAAAGTATTTAAAATTTAAAAATTCCTAAAACATATACAAATTTATATGGCAAGAAATACAATTATTCCTGTAATTTTATGCGGAGGAAGTGGTACTCGGTTATGGCCTTTGTCAAGGCAAAGTTATCCAAAACAATATCTTTCGCTTACTAAGAATTCAGAAAAATCATTATTTCAAAATACTCATTTAAGATTAGAAGAAATTCCCAAAATATCTGAACCGATAATTATTTGTAATGAGGAGAATAGGTTCCTTGCCGCTGAACAATTGAGAGAAATTAATATAAAACCAAGAAATATTTTTCTTGAGCCTTTTAGGAAAAATACATGTCCTGCTATTGCAATATCTGCTCTTGAGGCACTAAAAAATGAAGAAGATCCATATTTACTAGTATTGGCTTCAGATCATCAGATAAATGATATTAGAAAATTCCAAATTACAATTCAAGAAGGTATTAAATATGCTAACCAAGGAAGGATTGTAACTTTTGGAATTGTACCTGACTATCCTGAAACTGGTTATGGTTATATAGAAACTAAAGTTGAATACTCACTAAGTGATTTAAAAGGTATCCCAATAAAAAAATTTATTGAAAAACCAAATCTAGAAAAAGCAAAACAGCTTATAAAAGATAAGCACTATTTATGGAATAGTGGCATGTTTCTTTTTAAAGCAGGGAGTGTCCTAAATGAATTAAATAAATATAAAAGTGACATGGTTAAAGCATGTCAAGAATCATTATCTAAAAGTTCGAGGGATTTTGATTTTACAAGAATCGATAAAAAATCATTTGAGAAATGTGAAGAAATTTCTTTTGATTTTGCTGTTATGGAAAAAACTAATCTTGGAACAGTTCTACCTCTTGACGCAGGTTGGAATGATATTGGAAGTTGGAGATCATTGTGGAGTTATGAAGATAAGGACTCTTTAAATAATGTTTTAGTTGGCAATGTAATTTCAAACAATAATCAAAATTGCTATATAAGAAGTGAGGAAAGATTGGTTGTTGGAAATGGTTTAAGAAATCTTATAGTTGTTGAAACAAGAGATGCGGTTTTAATTTGTGATATCAATGATGCTCAAGGTATAAAAGAGATTGTTGAAAAATTAATTAATGATGGATATGAGGAGGGAATAAACAATAAACTTGTTTATAGACCTTGGGGAAATTTTATTACTCTTGCTGAGGATGCTAACTGGAAAGTTAAGAGAATCGAGATAAATTCTGGGGCATCAATATCATTACAACTGCATAAGCAAAGATCAGAGCATTGGGTAGTTGTTAAAGGGGAGGCAATAGCGCAAATTCAAGATAAGAAATTTAATCTTGTTGAAAATCAAAGTATTTTTATTCCATTGGGGGTTAAACATAGACTAACTAATTCTGGTAAAAATAAGCTTGTAATAATTGAAGTTCAAGCAGGAAACTATCTTGGTGAGGATGATATTTTCAGGTTTGAAGATAATTATGGAAGATACTAAATTTATCATTTTATCAAATTTCTCAGACCACCTAATAGAAACCAAAACATAATGCCTATCCTGAAGTCAAAATACTGTAAATCAAACATTTGACTAAATAAAACTACAATAAATGAAGCTCTCCATGCTTGATCATATAATTTGAGCTTATTATTTTCATGGATATTTTTCTTATAAGCCATCCAGATTATTAGTGAAATTATTAAAAAAAATAAAAGAGCACTTATGATCCCATAACTAAAAGCTATTTCTAAAAATAAATTGTGAGTGTGCCCTTTATATATACCTTTATTAATCTCAAATAATAAAGGGAAAGCAGAAGATCCCAATCCCCAAAAAGGGCTTATTGAAATGTATTCGATAGCTAATTTCCAAATTTCGAGCCTACCAAAATTTTCAATACTTTCTAAGCCAATATTTTTGAATTTATATTCCCAAAAAATTTTAGGTACAAATTTTCTAGTAAAATTTGTGAGAACTTCATTATTTATAATTGAAGTACTTACTATAATCGGAGAAATAATAAACGTTATGAGAGGTAAAAACAATTTTAAAATTTTGGGACCAAATAAAATAATAAATCCCAAAAATAAACCAATCCATGCATTTCTTGAAAGAGTTAAAATTGTAGAAAAAAAAGTAAGTAAAAGAAAAATTACTGAAATTATTTTTGAATAAAGTTTTTCTTTTTTCTCTATTAGAAAAGCTATTGAAAAAGGCCAAATTATATTAAGCCATGTACCTGTGTAGTTTGCATTACTAAATAAACCACTTAGACCGTTATAGCTATCTATTGGTTTTGAATACCATGTTATTAGTCCATTTAAAAAAATAAATGGACCATTAATGTCAAAGAAATATTGCAAGATACCAGTTATGAAAACTGGCACAGTACCAGATATCAAGATTAAACCAATAGACTTTCTTTGTTCATAACTAAATGAAAAATATTGCAAAACCCAAAACAACCAGAAATATGGAATCCAGTTGAACAATCTTAACCAATTTGAGGAGATTAAATATCTAGATGAAAATTCTAAATTATTAGAAGCAAAATTATAAATTTCGTTTGGATCATTAATTATTTGATAAGTTGAATAAATTGTACTTATTATTATTAATAATCCCAATCCAAAAAAAGGGATATTCCACTTATCTCCAAAATATGAGCTTTTCCTTTTAAATACTGAAAATATTCCCGATATCAAAATTAAGATTGCGGATATCAAAGGAGCCGAGGGTAGAAAAAATATAGCGGTTTTAAAAATTTTTTCTAAATTAAAATCAACAATGATTTTTTTCAAACTATAATTTTTTTTATATTAAATTTTTCTCTAAACCAAGTCAAATATTAATTACAAAGATTTGCATATAAACCTTAAAATTTATTAGGATTTTTATGTCTTCAAAACTACTGGATGAAAAAAATATCTGTAATATTTATGGGTGGTTTAGGAAATCAGTTATTTCAATTAGCTTTAACCAAAAATCTGGAAAAAAAATACCCCAATTGTATTATCGAAATCTTAAATCTTACTGAAAATCAATTAGTAAAGAGAAAATTCTATTTGCATTTTATGGGAATAAGAGCGATAAAACTAAATAAATTTAATTATTTTTTTCTAAAGATTAAAAGGTATTTAAATCAAAAATTATTAAAATATGGTTCTAGAAATAACTTTATAAATATTGTAAATGAGGTTCAATTTAAAAACTTCAAGCCTGATAAATTTAAAAATAAATCAGTTATATTTGATGGTTATTGGCAATCTGAAAAATATTTTTATGAAAATAGAAACTTGATAAAAAATGAATTACTAAGCTATAGAAAGACGATCAAAAATAAGCATCAAGGATATGAAACAGTTGCTGTTCATATCAGATTGGGAGATTATGTAAATCTTCCTTCTTCAAGAAAAGAGCACTACGTCTGTAACTTTAAATGGTATTTAAAAGCAATTAATTATATCAATTTAAAGAAAAAGGGATTAAAGTTTTTAATTTTTACCGATGATCATAATTATCTTAAGGATAACTTTGTTTTCCCAAAGAAACTCGATTATCAAATCTCATCTGATAAATATGATCCTCATATTGATTTGCTTAAAATGAGCTATTGTAATCACTTTATTATCTCAAATAGTTCGTTTAGTTGGTGGGCCTCATATTTAGGAGAAAATGAAGAATCATTAGTTATAGCCCCAAAGTATTGGTATCCAGGAAAATTAACGGTAAGAGAGCAAATTTTTAGGTCAAATTGGATATTATTATGAGCCAAAGAATAATAATCCAGATCCAAAGTGGCTCAGAAGATTCTGGAGGAATAGCAAACTATATTAGCCTTTTAGTAAAGTCAGAAATATTTTCAAGATATAAATATATTGTTACTGTAAAAAAAATAAATAAAAAATTAAAAAAAAAATATGATAATGCAAAGTTAGAAATTTTCGATAATAGTATAAATTGCTTTAATTTTGTAAATAAAGTTTTTGCTGTTAGATCGCTTTCATTAAAATATAAAAATTCAATTTTACATTCTCATGCTTTGAAAATTGGATTATTAACTGCTTTTACAAGATTGTTTTTTAATGCCAAGTTTATTTATACAAATCATGGCCTTAGATATAAACAAAAAAGAAAATATATATCTTTTATATATTTTTTATTTGAAATTTTTGTTATGGTTTTATCTGAAAAATATATTTGCATAAGAGCTACTGACTATCATTATTTAAAATCAAAAATAAAATTAAACTTTCTTTTAAAAAAAATAGTGTTAATTAAACTTCGCATAGATTTTCAAAAATATAAAAATAAAACAAAAGCTTTTAAATTTCAACCACCTTATATAATATTGGGTGTTGGTAGCTTAATAGATATTAAAAGGCCTTATAAATTTATATTATGGATAGATTTATTAGTTAAAAAAGGCATTCCAATTAAGGCTTTTTGGCTTGGTGATGGTCCATTAATGAGAGAAATGATAGAGTTAACAAAAAAATTGAAACTTGATATTACTTGGAAAGGAGAAGTTTCAAAAAGAACTGTTTATAACTTTCTAAATAAAGCTTCTTATCTTATTCAAACTTCCCAATTCGAAGTATATCCAACTGTTGTTATTGAATCTTTTTGTTGCGGTACTCCCGTAATTTCAACTAATTATTGGGGAGTAGATGAATTAATAAAAGACAAAATAAATGGATATATTATAAAAAGTGAATATTTAAATGATGAAATAAAAAGTATTGAATTAGTCAAAACTTTATTTAATGAATCAAAATATAAGATTATTTCAGAAAATTGTAAAAGAGATTTTTATAATCATTTTCATAACCATAAATATACATCAAATAAATATAAGAAAGTTTACGAGAATTTTTTTAAAATTTAGAGGTCCACCCTCTTGCAAAGAAAATTATTTTGATTGTTTTAAATAAAATTATTAAATCAAGGAAGATTGATTGATGCTTTATATAGTAAATGTCATAATTTAACTTATTAATAGCATCGTTAATATTTGAACTGTAATGGTAGTTAACTTGCGCCCAGCCACTAAGTCCTGGTTTTACTGAATATCTAAAACTATAATTGGTAATTTTTTCTCTTAATTCTTTGTCGAATTCTGGTCTTTCTGGTCTAGGTCCTATTAAGCTCATTTCGCCTTTAATAACATTTAGTAGTTGGGGTAATTCGTCTAATCTGAATTTTCGTAATAATTTACCAATAAACGTTACTCTTTTATCATCCTTAACTGACCATTGAGGACCGTTAATTTCTGCATTAACTACCATAGTTCTAAACTTTATAATTTTTATGTAATTTGAATTTAAGCCTGTTCTTACCTGTGAGTAAAAGATTGGATTTCCTTCCAGAAAGAATAGAAATAAACTAATAATTACTATTAATGGTGCTAATGTTATAAGTAATAATAAACTAAAAAAAATATCTCCTATTCTCTTTATTCTGTAGTTTATGCTTTTAAAATCTAATCTTGATTGAACATCAATTAATAAGTCTAAACTATTTTGATTATTTGGAGATATTTGTAAATATTTTTCATACCAATTAAGAATATTAAGAATTTCTAAATTACTCTTTTTAATCTGATTAAAAATATTTAATTTTTTATATTCATAGTTAATGCTTTGATCAATAACTAAACCTTTTATTTCTTTACAATCTATTTTTTGATTGTAATCTGTTAACTTTATAAATTCGAAATTATTTTTAAAATTTGAATTTGTTTGAATGAGTTGAGCAAAATCTTTTTCCATTGAAATTACTAGCCATTTGTTTTTTTTAAAAAACTTTTTTTGCAATATGGTGTCAATGATCGATTGAAAAATTAGAATATATATAGATATTTTTGATGTTATATTAATAAATAAATAGAAGTTAATTACGTTAAAACTTATTTCATCCGTTATCAAGTTAATTGTTATGTAAATTATATTTGAAGAAATAAGCACTAATAATGTATTTACTATATTTGATAGTAATTTATTTTTTAATTCTTTATAGTCAATTTCATATTGACCTAAAATATAACTAAATAATAACCAATATATGATTAAAAATAAAATTATTAATATGTTTGCAGGCATATTTATAATTTTATTAAATTCATTATTATATATAAAAAAAATAATTAAAAAATCTTTAATGACTGACGTAAAAATATAGGATGATTTTATCCAATTCATTTATTTTTAAAATCATTAAAGTTCGAAAAAATCATTATTTCGAAACGCTTCCTGCAGGATTCGAACCTGCGGCCCACTGCTTAGAAGGCAGTTGCTCTATCCAGCTGAGCTAAGGAAGCAAAGAGGTTTTGAGTTTTAACTTTTAGAACTTGCCGTAGAGAAAATATCACTACTTTTAGAAGTCCTTTAGAAGAAAACCCAAAATACTTTATATATTTTATATCAAGTTCACACCCTCTAACCATTAAATAATAAAAATAAATACTAAATACTGTATGAATTATTAAAAGGGGTATTTTTTTGAATCTTTTTTGAGGAACAAAAGTTCAACTTTTTATTTTCTTACTTTTTATTGTTATGATACTTTTTAAAAATTTTAATTATAATTACAATAAAACCAAGAATAAATTTGGCTAAGAGACTTACAGAAAAACAAAAGGAAGAAATAATAAAGTGTTTCGAAGAAGGACAAAATATCAATCTTTTGTCCCAAGAATTTGATTGCACAAGATTAACAGTAATAAGAAATCTAAAAAAAAATCTTGGAGAAATAAAATATAATGAGTTATTAAAAAAAAGTAAACCCTTAAAAAGTAAACCTACAAAAAATAATAACCAAACAACAGATTCACCAGAAAAACTTTTTTATAAAAAAGAATTCAAGAAGGATTTTGATGATTCTAAAGTTTTAAATGAAAATATTACTTCTTCAAATTTCGCTCCAATTGATTCTTTTTTGGAAATAGCTCCTATTGAGTATGAGATGGATAATAAATCTCGAAAAGAATTATCTTCAGTGCCTATATCGGAGGTAAATTTCCCTAAATTTGTTTATATGATTGTGCATAAGAAAATTGAGTTAGAAATAAAATTATTAAAGGATTTTCCAGAATGGGACTTCTTGCCTGATGAAGATTTAAATAGAAAAACTATAGAAATATTTTTTGATTTAAATCTTGCCAAAAGATCTTGTAATAAAGAGCAAAAGGTACTCAAAGTTCCTAATACTGATGTTTTTAGAATTGCAGCACCTGTTCTTATTGCTAAAGGAATTTCAAGAATTGTTTGTGATGAAAATTTAATAGCTCTTTGACTAAATTTTTTATTCATTATTAATATCTACAAATAGAAAGCTTCCTAAAATTGAACCTAATATAAAACTAGACCCTACTATAAAACTGATTGGAAGTTCAATTGTTTCATTGATTAATAAGTCTATTTTGCTTTTGTTTGAACTATTTTGTATTCCAATAAATAAGAAAACAAATAAGCAAGAATTGATAATTACTGATAATAATAATTTTCTAATTAAAAAGCTCATATAAATTAATCCTTTTATCTGAATTTTAAATCATATTATAAATTTCGCTTTTTTTTAAGCCATTTTTCTTTGCTAAGTATTTTGAAGCTGCTGATAAGCTTAAGCCTGCATTTATTAAATCATTAAGGTCTTTTTTTATAATGGATCTATCAAGATTCAAATCATTTTTTTTGTTAGTACCTTTTATGACTATTGTTATTTCTCCAATTACATCCTTATCTCGAAATAATTCTTTAACCTCATAAATATTTTTTCCAAAATGTTCTTCAAATTTTTTTGTTAATTCTCTGGCCACCATAATCTCTCTATCACCCCCACAGAATTCAAATAATTCCCCTAATAATTTTTTAAGTCTTTTAGGTGATTCGTATATTATAGTCGTTTTTGTACTTCCACTTATTTCTAAAAGAATTTTTTCTCTATCAATTTGCTTTTTAGGAAGAAAACCCTCAAATACAAAACTAGATGAGGGTAAACCACTTGAAACAAGAGCAGTTATTGCAGCACATGCTCCCGGAACGCAAATAATATCAATGCCTTCAGATTTTAATATTTTAGCGATTTCTTCACCTGGATCGCAAATCCCTGGCATCCCAGCATCGCTTACAATTGCCATTGATTTTCCTTCTTTAAGATCTTTAACTATTTTGGGAATTTTTATTGAAGAATTATGTTGATTAAAACTAATAAGTTTATTAGAAATATTAAACTTGTTCATAATTTTTTTCGTTTGCCTCGTATCCTCACAAGCAACAAAAGAGACATTTTCGAGAATATTTAATGCTCTTAGGGAAATATCATTTAAATTCCCAATTGGCGTGCCAACTATATATAACACTCCTTTTTCAGGTTCCTCTTTTCTATGGGATAATGAGAAATTATTATTCATGTAATGATTAAATTACCTTCTGGAGTAGATATTAATAATCTTATCGATGATATAAGAATTTTCAGCTGGCAAGCAGCAGATATTTTGCTTTATTACTCTAAATTGTTAGAAGATTCTGATTACAAAAAAAAAATATTAAAGAATAATAATGAGGAAGATCCTGTCACCTTAGCTGATTTAAAAGTAAATGAAATTATTATCAAAAGAATAAATGAAAAATATAAAAATATTAATTGGGATATTTTGAGCGAAGAAAATGTTAAAACTTCAAAAATCTTTGTCACAAAGAATGATTGGGTATGGGTTCTTGATCCTCTTGATGGCACTAAGGATTTTATTCAAGGGACAGGTAATTATGCAATGCATTTGGCGTTAAACTTTAGACAAAAGCCATATATCGGGTTTGTTTTGATCCCAGATAAAAATCAATTATGGATTACAGATGGAAAAAAAACATGGTGTGAAAAAAGAGATGGTACGCAATATAAACCAAATCTATTAAATAATGGGAAACTTCAAGAAATGACTTTAGTTACGAGTAAAAATCATGGAAATGAGAATTTGAAAAATTTAATTCAAAAAATTAATTTTCGCAAAGTTGAAGTTATGGGAAGCATTGGCTGCAAAATTGCATCTATAGTTAGAGGAGATAGTGATATCTATATTTGTCTAAGTTTACCGGGGAAAAGCTCACCAAAAGATTGGGATTTTGCTGCACCAGAATCTATTTTGAAAGCTGCAGGCGGAGCAATCACAAATTTAGATAATGAGGAACTAACATATGGACATACTAATTTTCAGCAAGAGGGAGTTATAGTTGCAACAAGTAACAGAATTACTCATGGGAGAATTTGTCTCGAAATAAAGCAAATTATTGAGGATAACGGAATTTATCCTCTTTAGTTTTACATTAAAGCGTTTAGTCCTTAATTAAGCGGAGCTACTGGAGTGGGTGTTGGTTCTGGATATGACATGCCATTATTTTGTCCTACACCTCTTAAGGTAAGATTAATTCTTCCTCTGCTATCAATTTCTCTAACTCTTACTGTTACTTCATCTCCTTGTCTTACTACATCTTCGACTCTCTCAACTCTCGCCTCAGACAATTGAGAAATGTGAACCATACCTTCCTTCCCAGGAAGTATTTCTACGAAAGCACCTATAGGTATTATTCTAGTTACAACACCAGAGAAGATTTCACCTTCATGAACCTTGCGTGTTAATCCTTCAATTATCTTTTGAGCTTCTTCAGCTGCAGCTCCGTCATGAGATGCAATAGTTACAATTCCTCCATCTTCTATATCTATTTTTGTATTGGTCCTCTCAGTAATTCCTTTGATAGTTCTTCCACCAGGGCCAATTACTGTTCCTATAAGCTCAGGATCGATTCTAAAGCTTAAAAGTCTTGGAGCGTGCGGAGAGAGGGATTCTTGAGGTTTATCTATTGCAGCTTGCATCTTTTCTAAGATATGTAATCTTGCAGGTCGAGCTTTTTTGATTGCATCAGAAATAATAGAGACTGGTAAACCTGTAATCTTCATATCCATTTGTAACGCTGTAATTCCTTTATCTGTGCCAGCAACCTTAAAATCCATGTCTCCAAGAAAGTCTTCAATTCCTTGAATATCTGTAAGAATTCGAACTTCTTTACCTTCTTTGATTAAACCCATAGCAGTACCACTAACAGGTGCTTTTAGAGGAACTCCTGCATCTAATAATGAAAGAGTGCTTCCACATACAGATCCCATAGAAGTTGAGCCGTTAGAACTCAAAACTTCGCTAACTACCCTTAGGACATAAGGGAATGTTTCTTTGCCAGGCAATACAGGGATTATTGCTCTCTCTGCTAATGCGCCATGACCAATTTCTCTTCTTCCAGGAGTTCTCATTGGTCTTGTTTCTCCTACTGAATAAGGAGGGAAATTGTAGTGATGTAGATAAGTTTTTTCAGTGCTTGGATTCAGGTCATCCATTTCTTGAGCATCACTAGGAGTACCTAATGTGGTTGTAGATAAAACTTGGGTTAAACCTCTTTGAAATAATGCAGAACCATGTACTCTTTTTGGAAGAATTCCTGCGGAGGCTGATATTTTTCTAACTTCATCGAGATCCCTTCCATCAACTCTTTTCCCATCATTTATGATTTGCGACCTCATTAATTTTTTTGTTAATTTTTTAAAGTCGGAATGAATTAATTTTTCATTTTCTGAGGTTAGAACTTTTACTTGATTGTCATCTTTAAGTGAATCAATTTTGCTTTGAGTTTCAGTTTTAATTTTTTCTAGTTCAAGATCTCTCTCTTCCTTTGAAAGGTCAAATTTCTTTAAAACTAACTCAATAGGTTTTGTGCAATTTTTTTCTAAATAAGAGGGCAATGTTTTATCTTCTTCAGGGTCAGATGGCTTAACCTGTTTTATTCCTAAATCTTTTAGTAAATCTTCTTGCGATTTAATAAGTTCAGTAACAGCCTCATATCCGAAATCTATAGCTTCGATTGTATCTTGCTCTGATAATTGATTTGCACCCGCTTCAATCATGACGATACCGTCTGGTGATCCTGCAACAACAATGTCTAAATCTCCTTTCTCAATTTCTCTATAGCTAGGATTTAAGATGAAATCATCCCCTATAAGCCCAACTCTTACCGCAGCCATTGGCCCATAAAATGGAATTTCTCCAACTAAAGTTGCTAATGAAGCCCCTGTAACAGCCAAAACATCTGCTGGGACTCTTTCATCTAGAGAAAGGCATGATGCTACTATTTGAATCTCATCCCTCATCCATGTGGGAAAAAGTGGCCTCATTGGCCTATCAATTAATCTTGCAATTAAAGTCGCTCTTTCTGGTGGGCGACCTTCTCTCCTCATGAAACCACCAGGAATTCTCCCTGCAGCATAAAGTTTTTCTTCATAGTCGCATATCAGAGGTAGAAAGTCTGATGGTTCTTTTTTGGCAGTTTTTGTCGCTGTAACTAATAGTGAGGTATCACCACACTCAATCATTACTGATCCACTTGCTTGAGGAGCATATAGTCCTGTAGTTAGTCGTATCTCTCGTCCGTCAAACGTGATCGACTTATTTTGTCCTTCCACTTTTTAAATTATAAATCTATACATAATTTATTCTTACATTTTATAGGGACATATTGAGTAAATTATTTAGATAAGCTATAAAAATTTTTAAAAATATTCTAAAAATCAGTTTAATTTCTAAAAATATTATTTTTTCTTGTGCAATATCGTACTTAAGTTAAAGTCTTATACTACCAACTTGATTTAACTACTCCAGGAAGTTCACCGTTATGAGCTCTTTGTCTTAACTGATTCCTGCAAAGACCAAAATCTCTATATACTCCTCTAGGTTTACCAGTTGCCCAACACCTATTTCTTACTCTATTGGGTGCAGAGTTCCTTGGCAGACATTGAATCTTTCTATGAATTTCCAACCTTTCCATTGGATCTTTTGCAGCATTAAATTCATCTAATAATGCTTTCCTTTTTGCAGCATATTTCTTCACAAGTTTTTTGCGTTTAACTTCTCTCGCAATCATGGACTTTTTCGCCATTTAGTCAAAATATTTAAAACTAATTATTATACTAACAGCTTGGAGAACAGTTTTTAAAATTTATTTATTGGTTTAATAATCTTTGAACTATTAAAAGTTGACTAGTATCTCTGATAATAAGCAGAACGCTTAGTCCAACTAAAAGAAAAAAACTGGACTGAGTAACAACCATTTGTACCTTGACTGGAACTGGTTTCCCTCTAAAACCTTCAATTAAAGTGAAAACAAGTTGTCCTCCATCTAACAATGGTAAAGGTAATGAATTAAGTACTGCTAAATTAATAGAAATTAAAGCCGCAAATAATAGTATGCCTGTTCCACCTTGTTGAGATAATTGTGCACCAATTTCAACAATTTTTACTGGCCCACTTAATTGTTGAGCTGTTGACGAGAAGTTTGTTATTAAACCTTTATAACCTTGAATTGTTTTTACCAAAAGTGATGAAAATTCATTATTAGTGTATTTAAAAAGTTCGAAAACGTTTTTTGTCTTTTTAGTTTCTTTCCTTATATTTGGTTGCAATTGAGCACCTATTGTTCCTTTCCCATCAATATTTTTTGGTACCAAAGTTAAATCTTTGAAAGTCCCATCTCTTTCAATTTTTATTGAAATTGGTTCTTCTGATGAATTTTGAATTTCTTTTACTAAAGTGGAAACTGCTTGATCCCCAACTCCTAAAGTACTAGTTTCGACTTCTAAAATCTTATCCCCAGGTTCTAAACCAGCGAGAGATGCAGCCTTCTCAGGTTGAGTAGCTAACACTAAAATACCTGGTTCTGGATCAAATGGAATACCAACAGTAGTTACATTTATAATCAAGATTGAGTAAGCAAGTATCAAGTTGGCAAATACTCCAGCGGAAATTACGATAACTCTTTGAATTATTGGCCTATTTTTTAAAAGATTTGGATCTTTAGGATCAATATTATTTAGCTCTTCATCAGGGAAGGATACAAAGCCTCCAAGAGGAAAGGCTCTGAATGAATAAGTAATATCTCTAAATTTTTTTTGAATAATTGAAGGGCCAAAGCCAATTGAAAATCCATCAACATAAATACCTTGTAAAATGGCCGCAAGAAAATGCCCCATCTCATGAAAAAAAATAAGAAATCCCAGTACTGTTATTGAGGTTAAAACATTCATTTTTTTATATTAAGCAGTTTTTAAAAAATTTGATCCAAAATATGGAACCAGAGCATCTGGGATCTTAACGCTACCATCTGTTTGTTGGCCATTCTCAAGAATCGCTGCCATTGTTCTTCCAATAGCAAGACCACTGCCATTTAAGGTATGTATATATGTATTTTTATTATCAATTTTTGATCTTATTGATGATCTACGTGCCTGAAAGTCAAGGCAATTACTGCAACTTGAAATTTCCCTATAACATTTACTATTTGGCAGCCAGACTTCAAGATCAAAAGTTCTGCTTGAAGAAAAACCTAAGTCTCCAGTACAAATATCAACTAATCTGTAAGGTAAATTAAGCTTTTTTAAAATGCTTTCTGCATCAGATGTAATCTTTTTATGAGCTTCAGTAGATTTACTTGGATCACAAAACCAATAAAGCTCAACTTTATTAAATTGATGAAGTCTTATTAAACCTTTAGTATCCCTTCCATAACTTCCAGCTTCTCTCCTGAAACATGGGCTATATGCAACATACTTAATGGGTAATTTCTTGGGATCAATAATCTCATTTCTATGAAATGCAGTTAGTGGAACTTCAGCTGTGGGCGAAAGCCAGAGATCGTCATTGGAACACTTAAAACTTTCATTTGAAAATTTAGGTAATTGACCAGACCCGGTAAGACTTTCTGAATTCACCAAAGCTGGAGGCATTAATTCTAAATAACCATTTTTTGTATGCATGTCGAGCATAAAATTTATTAATGCCCTTTCCAATCTGGCGCCATTTCCAGTAAGTGTAATAAAACGACTTTTTGATATTTTAGTTGATTTTATAGAATCAAAAAGGTCAAGATTTTCTCCTATTTCCCAGTGTGATTTAAGATTTTCTTTTACTAAAGGATCTCCCCAAGTTTTTACTTGCACATTATTATTTTCATCTTTACCAATAGGAGCATCTTTGCTAGGTAAATTTGGTAAATTACAAATTTCATTATGTATTTTTTTATCTAATGTTCTTTTTTTCTCTTCAAATTCAGAAATTTTAGTTCTATATTCATTACCTTTTGTCTTTAAGTTATTTAGTTCTGGAGAATCATTGTTTTTAGATTTGCTTATTTCTAGACCAATCAATTTACTTAATTTTTTGCTCTCAGATTGGAGACTGGATATTTCTATATCAATGTCTTTTTTTTGAAGAGTTAATTCTTGTATATAAGAGATATTAAAAACTTTTCCTCTAAGGGATAAATTCTCTTCAACAGAAATTGGATTTTCTCTTATTAATTTTTGATCTAACACTCTTTTTTTTATACTTTAATTAAGATAATTAATCTAAATTCATTATTAGGGAATTTTGGTGAAAAATTAACTAAATTAATGATTCCTAACTTATGCAATATTTTTAACAAATTGAGATTTAGTCACGATGCAGAACGCGCACGCCCTGAAGATGACCATTTTTTGAGTAAATCAATTTGTTCTTTAGCTGTTCTAGATAAAGGAACCAATTCAGAGACTGCCTTTATTAAATCTTTTTCCATAAGTTCTCTATTCTCGGAGAATGAAATATGCATCCCCTCTATTACTGATTGTTCCAATTCTGCACCAGAGAATCCATCGGTTCTGTCAATAATTGTAGAAAGAGGAAAACTATAGTTGGGTCTCCTTTTTTTTAAGTGCAAATCAAGGATACTTAATCTTTCTGAGGAATTTGGTAAATCGAGAAAAAATATTTCATCAAATCTACCTTTCCTTAATAGTTCCGCAGGAAGCTTATCTATAGCATTAGCCGTGGCAATTACAAACACGGCTGATTCTTTTTCCGCCATCCAGGTTAGCAAACTTGCCAAGACCCTTTGACTTGTCCCCCCATCACTTCTGGCATCCCCACCAAAGCCTTTATCTATTTCATCGATCCAAAGGATACAAGGTGACATAGCTTCAGCTCTTGATATTGTCTCTCTTGTTCTCGCTTCACTCGATCCCACTAAGCTAGAAAATAGTCTCCCCACATCTAACCTAAGGAGAGGCATTGACCAACTTTTGGAAATTGATTTTGCGGTAAGTGATTTACCGGTTCCCTGCGGCCCAACAAGTAAGACTCCTTTTGGAATGGGGAGTCCATAATCTCTGGCTTCTTTCGAAAAGGCCCTATATCTTTGATTTAGCCAAATTTTTAAAACATTTAAACCACCGATATCATCTTGACTTGATTTGGCTTCAAAAAATTCTAATATTTCGCTTCGGGCTATAACTTGTTTTTTCTCTTCAAGAATATCTTTGATATCTTCTCTGCTGATTTTCCCTCGTTGAGCAAGTGCCTTTGCAGTAACTTGCTTTACTTTTATTTCGGTTAATCCACTTGAAGCTAAAGAAAGTTCGTTAAGGTCAGTTTCTTCAAGATTTGAGTTAGTGTTTATAGCAATTTTTTTTATGAGATTTTTCAACTCTTTTTGATCTGGCAAAGGTAAGTTTATAATTGTCATTAATTCATCAAGCTCTTCCGATGAGGGAAATAGATGAGAACTAATAAATAAATTATGATTAGTTTCCTTAAGTGCGGAAGATAGTTCTTTAATAGTTCTATTTATAGAAGGATCATCATAAAATTTATGAAAATCTTTAACTAACAAAATGGTCGATACTTCTGGACTTTGTTCTTTAAGCCAATTAAGAACACCTAATGGATTGTTAGAAAATTTTCCTTTTTCATTTACTAAACCTTTAATACCATTAACACAATCCCAAGAAACATATCTTTTTATATTTAATCTTTCACATAATAAACATAGTATTTTTTCTAATCTTTCCTCCTCTTTAGTCCTTACCCAAATTAAAGAAGTTCTTGATTTAATAAATAATTCTAAATTGTTGAACCAAGAATTCATTTAGGATTCAGACTATTTCTTACTATTAGGTTCAAAAGGTAATCTTTTTTCTGAAATAGTAGATGCTGCAGTTGTTATTGCTTCATTTTTTCCTAATAATTGTTGATCCAGTATTTTCTGAAGATTTTCAGGAAGAGCTTCTTTGTTAAGAAGAAAGGTCTGAAATGCCTGAAAAATGTTAGCAACAACCATATATAGTAAAACTCCTGCTGGTAGTGGGAAAAATAGAAACATACCAGTAATCATAACTGGAGTGATTTTGTTAGCTGTTGATTGCTGTGGATTCGCTGGCATTCCTTGGCTTGACAAGACTTGAGAGAGAAGTAAGGTTAATCCAAATGCACCAACAAGTGCAGCAATATCCCAATTAATAGATCCGTCTACATAAAAACCAACTTGACCTAGTGCTTTAATAAAAAGAAATCCACTTTTAGCTGCCAGACCAGGAATTTTAGCTTCAATTGTTGCATCGCCTGGCTTGATAGCAGTTACTGTGCCATCTTGAGAAACTTTTAAATTTTCAGATCCTTTTGAAACTTTCCAAGTAGGGAGAAATTTTGATCCATTATCATATTTAGATAAAACTTCCGAATAGCTTTTACCATTTGTTGTTTGCAAATTTATGTGTATTGATTCTTCTGTGCCTAGTTTTGTTCCATTAGGAATGGTTGCTATTACAGGGAAATGAGATTTTTCTGTAATAAATATAGAGTGTCTAGGTGACTTATAAGGTTTCGGATCAATTGCTGCAATTTGATCTTGGGGGACAACTTTTAGATTTATATTGTATGGAACATCAGCAAATGGTGAACCTCTTAAGGTCGCAAATAATGCAAATAAAACAGGCATTTGAACTATTAAAGGGAGACAACCTGCAAGAGGGCTGCCAAATTCATTCATTAATTTTCCTAATTCTTCTTGCTGTTTCTTTGGATCACCTGAAAACTTAGATTTAATTTCTGCTTGCCTTTTTTGCATTACTGGTTGGGCAATCTTCATTCTTCTTGCGCTTCTAATTGAGCCAGCGCTTAAAGGGAAAAGTGCAATTCTTATCACAACAGTCAATGCAACAATAGCCAAACCATAACTAGGTACTAAACCGTAGAAAAAATCTAGAATAGGGATAAGAAGTTTTTCAGAAATGAACCCTATCACGATATTAAAAGGAGTGTAAATTTGCTAGACATTTTATTTTACAGGAAAAAAAGTTTTTTGTAATTAATTTATTTAGGATTTAGTAGCAAATCCCTCTACTTCTTTAAGATTTAGTGCTTTTGATTTTTTAATAATTATTTCTTCAATAAATCTTTGTTTTTCTCGAAAAAGAGGTAGAGATTTCATTTCAACCTTTGATCCATCATTAAGAATAAGAACCATATCACCATAGGATCCAAATCCCCTTGGAATAGATCTAATTTCTTCAATGTTACTTAGTGAAACTTGTGTTTTGTTTTTACCGAACCAACCACCATTTATTGTGATTCTTTTATTTGTAATTTTAAATCTCAACCATAAGGCTCTTACTATTGCAGCAAAGGTAAATGGTAAACCAAGAATTGTTACTCCTGCAAAGAGATTTAGTATTAAATCTCCTTTCGCAGGGCCACCTTCGTATAAGGTTTCTTCATTCATGTTAATCATTTGATTAGACGAGATTTGAACATTAAATTTTGAAATTCCTCCAAAAGCTTATTTTTATCATTGCAGAAATCTCCAACTTTAAGGTTAACAAGTAACCAACAAGGTTTGTGGTTATTAATTTTTTGAATATTTTTTAATAGCCATTGTTGGAGAATTCTTCTTATTTTATTTCTTTCTACAGCTTTTTTTGAAACTTTTTTACTAACGGCAAAAGCTATCCTTAAATTGTTTGATGGATTTTTGATTTTATGAGATGAAAGGATTTCGGGATTTGATCTTGCAACTTTAAAAGTCATTAATTTCCCATGATATTTTTGGGAATTTTTATGTATGTAATTAAAAGTCCTATGACCTTTTAAACGCATATCTTTTGGTAAGGCCATATTAATTTATAATTACACAGCTATTCTTTCTCTACCTTTTTGTCTTCTGCTTTTAATAACTCTTCTTCCTGTATGAGAACGCATTCTTACTCTAAAACCAGATACACGTTTTCTTTTTCTTGACGTTCCGCCAAAAGTTCTTTTAGTCATTTTTTCTAATTGTCCTTAATTAATTTATCATTTAATCGATCACTATGGTCCAGCTCCCTAAATAAGTTGACGCGGATTCTCCTTTAGGTTGACCATATGAATGAAATTGGTACAATCCTGAGCGTTTTGGATTAAACACTTTTAAGGCAATTGCATAACTTTCTTTATTAATAGGAATTGGCTTGTAAGGATAAATATTTAATGATCGTAATGATGATTCGTCTGTTTTTACTTCGATATCAGCCGGAATATTTTCTAAACATTTAGTTCGATTTTCGAATCCACCAATTCTTACTCTGCAGAGACTAATTTTATCTGTCTTGAGAGTTGATTTAAAGGTTTTAGGGATAGCTAGATTTAATTTTAAAATTTCTGTTTTTCTTTCACTAGGCCTCAAGAAAAAATAGATTTTATTTCGAAATTTCCTTTTTTTTTCTGTTTGAAACCACTTTAATTGTCTGAATGCAGGGTTTTGGTCCCATTGAAATTCAATTCCTGCTTTAACATTTTGGATGTTATTAAAAAGTGGTGTTACAAATACAATTGATGGAATAAGAAAAAATTTTAAAATTTTAAAATCAAAAGCAAATTTTTTTGTTTTTTCTAACATTGGTTGAATAAATTAATAAAGGATTAATCTGAAATACTTTGTTTCAAGGAGGAAAATTGTTTTAATAGATTAACATCTATCTGTCCTCAATTTTGAAGCTCCTCTTAGGTAAGGATGCTTTACGGGATTTTTTGTCGTTAATAAAACTTGTGCCATTATTCTTATACAAAAATCAACATCATCAGGAACATACATTTGTTGACAGTCAAGAAATGCCACCGAATCAAGGCCATTACATTTTCTCGCAATTGAAGCAGGGAAACAGGCATCCAAATCTCTTGTTGTAGTGAATGTTATGGATAATAAGTTTTCCTTAATCAAATTGTTGCGTAAAATCAATTCATCAATTAACTCCACTACGGCAACTTTTATTTCCCTAACAGAATTCCCAGTTGCAGTAGTAGCACCTCTAATAAATGTAATTTTATATTCATCTTTCATTATTTTAAATTAATTTATGGCTTATATAACCAAAGTATTTTATTAGATGAATTAATTTCAAAATAGATATTTTTTATAACTTTTTCTATAATATTACTTCCAGGAATTAGTCCAAGTATTTTCTTTTTTTTCTTCCCAAATGTTAAGGGTTGAATTTTTGGATCAATATTTACCATTTTTGCGGCAAGTTCCCTTGCAACAAATTCATCTCCAACTTCATCAACAAGACCCAATTCTTTTGCTTGCGATCCAGTAAAAATTCTTCCATCTGCAAATTTTCTCACTTCTTCAACAGATAAATTTCTTCCTTCAGCAACAGCTTCAGTAAATTGCTTGTAGCTTTCATCTATGAGACCTTGAAGGAGTGTTCTGCCCTCCTCACTTAAAGGTTTATCTGGAGATAAAATATCTTTAAAAATGCCGCTTTTAACAGTTTCAAATTTTATACCAATCTTATCTAATAATTCAGATAAATTATTTCCTCTTATAATCACACCTATAGATCCTGTAATTGTGCCCGGATTTGCAACTATTCTGTCAGATGCAACACCAATGTAAACACCTCCAGATGCTGATATGTTCCCAAAACTAGCAATGACTTTACATCCTTTATGTTTAAGCCTTTTAATAGCAGAGTATATTTCTTGGCTATCCCCAACAGTACCCCCTGGCGAATCAATTCTCACGATTAAAGCAGGAAATTCTCTATCCTCAACTTGTTTAAGAGCCTTAAGGATGGAAACTCTTGTGGAACTTGTGATAGGCTCATCAATTACGATACGTGCCATTCTTTTTTTTGACTTTCGTCTAAAAGGCCAAATCATTCTTTTAAGGTAAAAACATAAAACTACTTTAAAAAGATTATCAGCAGACCTAATGAATTCAATCCTAAATTGGTTTTTAATGATACTCCCTTTTGCTCTTTGGGGTACTTCAATGGCAGCTATGACTCCATTAGTATCAAGTGCTGGTCCTGAGTTTGTGGCTTCATTAAGATTGCTTCCTGCAGGAATTCTTGTTCTAATTACAACATATTTGTTTAAAAGAGATTTAACAATTTACAGGTGCGATATGAAGTGGTTCTTAGTTTTTACACTTATAGATGCCACTTTTTTTCAGTTATTTTTAACTTATGGTATCGAAAAAACGGGTGCAGGTCTCGGCTCTGTATTGATTGATTCACAACCCCTTTTGGTAGCGGTCTTAGCGAGAGCAATTTTTGGAAATTTAATTAATCCCATAGGATGGTTAGGGTTAATATTTGGTTTGGGAGGGATAGTGTTCTTAGGAGTTCCGCAAGAATTTTTAGAAAATTGGTGGTTAATGTCTGATAAGGCCATTACAAATGTGGCTTTTAACTTTGGAGAACTTTGGATGCTTGCTGCTTCGCTTGCTATGGCACTAGGAACTATCTTAATTCGATTCACTTGTACTAAAAGTGATCCAGTTGCGGTAACGGGTTGGCATATGGTTTTAGGAAGTTTACCCCTGCTTATAAAGCATTCCTTACAAACAAAGTTTCAAATAATACCAGATTGGTCAATTTTAGATTGGGGACTCATGGCATTTGCAAGTATTTTTGGAGGCGCAATTGCTTACGGATTGTTTTTCTATTTTGCAAATAATAAAGAAATAACTGGATTTAGTACTCTTGCATTTTTAACTCCTGTATTTGCTCTTCTAAGTGGAGGTGTATGGTTAGATGAAAGACTCACTATGGTTCAATGGATAGGAGTAGTTTTTGTTCTTATCTCGGTATTTTTTGTTAGTCAAAGAAAGTCCTTATGGGAAAATAAATTCACTGACACTAGTATTTAATTAGTTTCTAGGAGTAAAAAGTCAAATAATGCGAATAGTTTTGATTAGTACTCCAATTGGTTTCTTGGGAAGTGGAAAAGGTGGTGGAGTTGAATTAACTTTAAATTCCTTAGTCTCAGGTTTGCTTTCGCTAGGGCACTCAGTAGAGGTGATAGCACCAAAACATTCTAAATTATATAAAGGTAATGAACAAGCAAAATTACATTTTGTAGAAGGTGAAGATCAAATTAGTTGGCAACATCAAAATTACAACTCTCCTGTAACTATCCCAGACAATTCACTTCTAGCAGGAATGCTCGAAAAGGGTTTAGATATCGCTAAGCAATCAGATGTATTGCTGAATATGTCTTATGACTGGTTGCCTATTTGGATGACTTTAAATGTAGAGATACCAATTGCACACATTATTAGTATGGGTTCTGAAAGTTTAGTTATTAATAATTTAATTGCAAAGGTATATGCAAAATATCAATATAATTTTGCTTTTCATTCAAGAATCCAAGCTAATGATTATCCATTCATTAAAAAACCAACAATTATTGGTAATGGTTTTAAATTAGATAATTATATTTTTCAAGATTCAATGAAGGGACCCTTGGCTTGGGTTGGAAGAGTGGCCCCAGAGAAAGGTTTAGAGGATGCAGTTTATGTAGCAAGTGAACTTGGCGAAAAACTAAATGTCTGGGGATTTATAGAAGATGAAACATACGCCCAAAATATAGAACAATCATTTCCTCAAGGAACTATAAATTGGATGGGTTTTTTATCAACCGATAAATTACAAAAAGATCTTGGCAAATGTAGGGTTTTGATAAATACCCCAAAATGGAATGAGGCATATGGGAATGTCATTGTTGAAGCGTTAGCCTGTGGGGTTCCTGTTATTGCTTACAGAAGGGGAGGACCTAGTGAAATTATTCAGCATGGGCAAACAGGATTTCTTGCTGATCCTGATGATAAAGAAACCCTGCTTGCTTATGTAAAGATCATCGAAAATATAGAGCGCAAAAATTGCAGAGAATGGGTAGAAAAAAATGCTTCAACAGATATATTTGCTAACAAAGTTGTGAACTGGCTTAATAAGGTAATCAAAGAATATAAGTAAGTTAATATAGTCAATGATGCTTCTCAAAACAAAAAAAAGGCTTATAACTTTTTTCATAGTTTTAGTTTCTGGAATTATTATATTTATTTTGGGTTTAGGGACAACAGGATTGGTTGATGAAACTCCCCCTTTATTTGCGGCTGCTGCAAGGGCAATGAGCGAATCTGGTGATTGGTTAACTCCAAGAGTCAATGGGATACCCCGTTTTGACAAGCCACCATTAATTTATTGGCTAATGGGTTTTTTCTATTCATTACCCAAAAACGAGATTTGGGACAGTTTTGGAACACTTTCAGCAAGACTCCCTTCAGCTTTGGGATCGTTATTTTTAATGTTGATGATTGGAGATACTTTGTATTGTTGGCCACAGAAGGGTGATAAGCAATTTCTTACTCCTATCGTTGGTTCATTAGCTTTTGCGCTGTCTCCATTAATAATTATTTGGAGTAGAACTGCTGTAAGTGATGCTCTTTTAACTGGAACTTTAGGGATTAGTCTGCTTCTTTTTTGGAGAAGAATGGCAAGTGATAATAATAAAAAATGCATCTCAGCATGGGTATTTTTAGGGTTTGCAATTTTAACTAAAGGACCTGTTGCATGTGTCTTGGCATCATTTACTATTACATCTTTTTTATTAACTCAGAAGAATTGGAGAAGTTTGGTTTGCAAAATAAACCCTAAGAAAGGTTTTTTAATAACAATCTTGATAAGTCTTCCATGGTATATCTTGGAATTAATAAAAGAAGGAAAGCCCTTTTGGGAAAACTTTTTTGGGTATCATAATATTCAAAGATATACCTCAGTTGTCAACAATCATGTAGAACCTTTATGGTTTTTTCTTTACATAATGATATTGGCTTCATTACCATTTACACCTTTTTTGTATCACGGCATATTTAACGCTTTTAAGGATTACTTGAAAAGTTTTAAAGAAAATTGCAGTGTTAATGAAACCCTACATATTTATTGTCTATGTTGGTTAATGTCGGTTTTAATCTTTTTTAGTATTTCTGCGACAAAATTACCAAGTTATTGGTTGCCTGCAATTCCAGCAGCAGCAATTTTAATAAGTAATAGCTTTATAAGATTAAAAAATCTAAATAAAACTTATTTATATCTATTGATTTTTAATATTTTTATTTTGTTTGGACTATCAATAACGTTCTTCTTCTCAAATATGTGGTTAAGTTCAATAAATGATCCTGAAATGCCAAATCTTGTATCTGAACTAATAACCTCAGGAATAATTTTTAAAACCAAATCGTTCTTTTCTTTATTTACACTTCTTGCAATAATATTATTTTCTTTGAAATCCAGAAATGTCCTCCTTTACCTTCAAATTTTTCTTTTAACTGGACAATTTTTTTTGATGTCGCCAATAAGAAAATTAGCAGATAGCTCAAGGCAATTACCTATAAGGAACATCTCAAAATTAATTTTAGGTTTTCGTGAAGGGAAGGAAACATTGGCAATGATTGGGATAAGAAAACCATCATTACATTATTATTCTAGACAAATAGTTTTTTATGAACCAAGTACTAAAGAAGGATTAATTAATCTTTCAGAAAGACTTAATACTGATAGGAGAGAAAATTATGAGGATCAACCTGATTATGAGTATGAATCTTTATTAGTCGTGATAGATGAATACTCTTCGCGAGAACAGCACTGGACAAATATTAATCATCAAAAATTGGGGGAATATGGGATTTATAAATTATGGCGTATTCAAAAAAGCGATTTGAATAAATATTCGGAATTTTTAGTTAATAGCGGTTATAAATCTGACTGGAAAAATAGAAAAGTTGAAAAATTCTAACAAAGCTTCTTTTTTAGAAGAGCGTTTTTAAGATCATTAAGACTACACTTAGTGGGGATTTCAATTTCATTCAAATCTTCAACTAATTTGAGATCTATTACAGAATCTTCGGCTAAAAAACTAAAAACTTCATTAATGCTTATACCCATATCTTGAGCCATCTCTAAGATTAGCCTAAGAGTATCCCTCCTCACAGAAATCCTGAGATCTAAGGGGATATATTCATTTTCAGGGTTTGCTGACTTCATAACCTAAATCTTAAGACATTATGTAGTTATCAGGATATTATCTTTACAATTTTCATTAATCATGCACGAGATTGTTTAGTTGAATTTTTCCATAAAAATTTTTAAGAGAGGTATTGTAATTATTGAAATTAAAGTTGTAGTAAAAAGAATTTTTGAAGCAATTTTTTGTTTCACATCATAAGCCTCTGCCATTAAGATTGTTGATATTGCAGTTGGAGTTCCTGCTTGAAGTATTAATGCTGATGTTTGGTAATAATCAAAATTTAAAAATTTGCTTATTAAAAAAACAATACAAGGAAGAATAAATAACTTTAACAAAATTGAGAATTTAATTTCTTCATTAAGATCAAAAATTTTACCCTTCTGATTTGTAATTATCCCTAGTCTTGTTCCAACTATTATTATTGCTAAGGAAATAACTATTCTTGCAGGGATCCAAAGGTAATTACCTAATACCTTATCCAGATGAAAAAGATATGCGAAAAGTACACCTATGATCCCTCTTGATGCAGGACTATTTATCAATGCGTTTAATAATCCTTTGATATTTGGGATGTTCTTGTTTTGGGATTTTTCTTTAAGAAAAAATGGTCCAAATATCCAGGCGAATAGTGTTGTTCCTAAGTCAAAACCGATAGTGAAGTTAATAGTTGTTGATGGTAGAAGAGCTATAGCAATTGGTATCCCAAGGAACGATGTATTACCTATTAGGCCTGCCAGCTGCAAAGTATAATTCGAAAACCTATATTTAAATATTGGGCATATATTTATTAGAATTATTAAAAAACCAATTAGGGAGAATGCGAAAAAAGCGCTTTTGATAAGGTTTATATCTATACCTTCTTTTAATAAAAGACCCATTACACTTAAGGGAATGCCAAATCTTATTAAAGGTCTTGCAATATATTTAGAAATTTTTGGATTCTTTTTTCCAAGAAAAAAACCAAAAATCAAAAAAGGTATAATACTTATAAAGAGAGAGTAGATGGAATTAAACAAATATCAATAATGCAATTTTAACTTGCCATAGCTAAGTCATAAAGTTTTTTATGCATTGATAAATTAAATTATTTTCCATATTGCTTTTTCGGGAATTAAAGGGGATTTATTTAAATCTTCTGGCTCTTTAGTCAAAACTCTCCAAGTTGGCACTCTACAAGTTACGTAAGCAGGACTTTCTATTAAAACCCCGGGTTTCTCATCAAAAGTACAAGTAAAACCCTCTTTCCAGAAGCCACCATTGTTAAGGCTACCTTTAAACCAAACCCAGCATTTTGAAGTTTTCAAGATAGGTAAAAATTTAGTTCTATATTAAATAAAAATTAAGTTGCATATCTATAAATTAACACTAATAAAATAATTATTGCTTATTTGAGATTTTTGAAAAATATACTTTTGAGATTAATATCGAGACATTTAAAATTATGGTAACTAAATTTGCTATTAGTATTGGTTTAGAAGAAATTTTATAACCGTAAATAATCCAAGATAAGACTCCAATAATAAACATTATTAAAGTTGTCAAAGAAACATCATCAGCCCTTTTTGTTTTTAGAGTCTTTATCAATTGAGGTAGAAATGCAGCTGTAGTTAAAATCGCCGCAAAATATCCAAATATGTCTACATTCATAAAAGTTTTAAAAACTATTCTTTAATTAAATCAGATAAAAAATCTAAAGGAGCTCTCATATTTGATGAATATCCAAGAACATCACTTGAAAAAAATTTATAAATAACTTGACTTTTGTTGTTCAATAGAAAAGAAGCCCCTCTTTGAGGAAGATACTTTTCATGAAGAATATAATCACTCCAATTTTGAATTATTTCCTTCATGTTATTTAATCTAAAAGTTGCCAACTCAAATGGTCTCAAATATCCATCCCCGAAAACTTTTCTAAAAGAATCACCTGAAAATTTTAGAAATTTTAAAGCGTCAATTTTGTCGAATTCTGAATAAATTTGCTTCGCTTTTCGGTCGCCTGTGTAACCTCTAATAACTTCTTTAATTGTTTGAAAAGAATTTATACCAGACAACATCAAAAGCATATTGATCCAACCTCCCAAACCTATATCTAGTCCTCTGGATAAATTTAAATTGTTATGGATTTGATTATCAGAAACAACTACTAAATTTTCTTCACTAAAGCCAGTAAATTTACAGAATTTTTGTTTCCCATTTTGGTTGCCAATAGCAATGGCAAAAATATCTAAATTTTTTTCTTGATGATTATCGATAAAATGTTTTAAATTAATTGCATATTCAATTGTGTCAAAATCTCCCAACAGACCAAATAAAACAATTAATTTAAAATTTTTCTGCCCGTTAAAGTTAAATTCTTCAACAAGATTTTTGATATTAGTATGAATTTTGTCAGTCACGATTTTTTAAATGTTTTAAAAATTATTCTCAAAAAAAATTTTTCTAACCTTGATTGGTATAAAATTTTACGTGAAAAAGTTTTTACGGAATTTAATTTAACGTTTTTAGATTTTATTATTTTAATGTAAATATTTTGAAGTTATGACTGTAGGAATTTATTACGCTACTACAACTGGAAAAACTGAAGACGTAGCTGATCGTCTTCACAACTTTATCTCTTCAGCAGAAGCACCTAAAGATGTCTCTGATGTAGATGATCTTTCGGAATTTGAAGGTCTTGATGGAATTATCTGCGGTATACCTACTTGGAATACTGGTGCAGATGAAGAAAGATCGGGTACTGCATGGGATTCAATCTTAGAGGATATTGGTGAACTCAGTTTATCAGGAAAAAAAGTCGCAATTTTTGGTTTAGGAGATTCTTCTACCTATACAGAAAACTATTGTGATGCAATGGAAGAACTTCATAGCTACTTCATTAAAGCAGGCGCCGAAATGGTCGGTTATGTAGATAAATCTTCTTATACATTTGATGAGTCTAAAAGTGTTATTGGAGAAAGCTTTTGTGGCTTACCTCTTGATGAGGATAGTGAATCTGATTTAACCGATTCACGTCTTGAAACATGGGCTTCTCAGCTTAAGAGTGAAATCCCTTCATTGGCATAAGCTTTCTCAGATATTATTTCCCCAATTTGTAACATTTGTTCTTTCACAATATGTTTTTTTTACATAAGTAATTAAATCTGTAAAGAACATGTAAAAACAATACTTATTAGCAATATGCTCAATTTGCTGTTTACTTAAATCAAGTGTTACAAACTTACGGAAAATCTGATGTCACCTATGACTGGTACGCAGGGAATTCTGGTGTTGTAGGCCGTTCAGGTAAATTCATAGCTGCTCACGCTGCCCATGCAGGCCTAATGATGTTCTGGGCAGGAGCTTTTGGATTATTTGAATTGGCTCGTTATGACGCCAGTATTCCGATGGGTGCACAGAAAGCAATTGTTTTGCCCCATCTTGCGGGGATTGGAATTGGTGGCATTGAAAATGGTGTTATTACTGAACCATATGGCATTGTTGTAATTTGCACATTGCATCTAATTTTCTCAGCAGTATTGGGTGCTGGGGGATTATTACATTCCAATAAATTTGCAGGTGATCTTGGAGACTATCCAGAAAATAGTAAGCCACAAAAATTTGATTTTGAATGGGATGATCCAGATAAATTAACTTTTATTCTTGGCCATCATCTAATCTTTCTGGGGCTTGGAGCAATTATGTTCGTTGAATGGGCTCGTATTCATGGGATTTACGACCCAGCAATAGGATCTACAAGACAAGTTATTTACAATTTAGACATTGCAGCTATCTGGAATCATCAATTTGATTTTTTAAAAATAGATAGTCTGGAAGATGTTATGGGTGGGCATGCCTTCCTTGCTTTTCTCGAAATAATTGGAGGAGTTTTCCATATATGTACTAAACAATTTGGAGAATATACAGAATTCAAAGGAAAAGGATTGCTTGGAGCTGAGGCAATTTTGTCATACTCAGTGGTGGGTGTTTCTTACATGGCATTTGTTGCTGCTTTTTGGTGTGCTTCAAACACAACAATTTATCCAGTTGACTTATATGGTGAGCCCTTAAAGCTTCAATTTGAATTCGCACCTTATTTTATTGATTCAGTAGATTTAGGTTCGGGAGCATATAGCTCAAGAGCTTGGCTTGCTAATACTCATTTTTATTTGGGTTTCTTTTTCTTACAAGGTCATCTTTGGCATGCACTAAGAGCAATGGGATTTGACTTTAAGAAAATTGGTCAAGCATTTGACAATATAGAGAATACAAAAATTACTCAAAACTAATTTAATTTAAGAAAAAAACCTCTCCCTTAACGGGGAGGTTTTTTTTGTAGAATTATCACTACGTATAAAAAATTTATGGATAATCTACAAAAAATTAACTGTATAGAGATTTTTAGAAAGGCTTATGAAAGAAGGTACACCTGGAAAAATGATTTTAACGGTTACCAAGGTAGATGTACTTTTTTGACTAATAATAATATTCATCAAGGTAGTTTCGTATTAGGTAAAGATTTTAAACCAAATATTCATAATATAGAAGATGAGAAAATTATTAAAAGTATTGCCTCCCAGTTATTTGAAGTGTGTATACATAGGGTAAAGAGAGAATTCGAAACTGTTCATTCAGAAAATAAATTTAATTTACTTAAAAATTCTGAAAGTGGAATTGAGATGAGTGTTTCAGGTAAGAATCAAGGTGATAAATACAGAGTTAAAAATGACTGTATAAATATGGTCTATAGAAAAATTCATGGAACTATAATTGAAATTTTTGTTGAAGAGTTCTTAGATACAGGAATAGGTATCCTTAGTAAAAAATACACTAGTCAACAATTTGATCCCAATACACTTGAGGCAAGTTCTCAAAAACTAGAATATGAAGATGAATTTATGAAACTAGGAACTGACGATAATTGGATATTAAATTCAAGAACGATAAAATACTACGACCAAAACCAAGAAGAAAAAACTCAGAAGTTTATTTTTGAGGATATCTGTTTATTAAAATAAGACTTTTTATTCAACCAATCTAAATCCTTTATCAAGAAGTTTTTGATAAAGCAGTCTCGCTCTGAAGGCTAAAATTTGTTCTTCTTTTTCATTACTAATTACATGAAAATAATTATTATCTAGTTTATTTTTGCTAAAACATACGTTGGCCTCTCCCAATCTTAAAGTCCAGTTTTCTTCTTTAGCTAAATGCTGATTAGGTCCTAGATCCCATGGGCATTTCTCAGGATATTTTTCTCTTTTAGAACCCATATGATTAATTTAACTATCCAATGTTAGTAAAAATTTAAAAGTATGGCTATAAATTCTAATCTTTCGATTTGTATGAAAATGTAATCAAAGTATTATTTATTCTTTAGTGGCAATTAGACAATAAAAAGGATCTTTACTTAAAAGATTAAAGATATTAAGGACTGGTTGATTAAACTTTTTAATAATTTTTGGTTCTTTAAATCCGTTTGTTATTAATACTTTTCTTACATATTGAATTCTCTCTTCCTCATTTGAAGAAGTCCATATATTAGGAGCCTTATGCCAAAATGCTCTATTTGAAAAGGCTATTATAAATTTGCCTTGATCACTCAAAATTCTTACGATTTCGTTAGTTAAATTTTCTGGATATTGTAAATACTGCCAAGCTGCCACCATTAAACAATAATCAATACTTCCATTATCTAGTGGAATTTTTTGACTTAAATTGAAATTTTGTATCCAATAGTTGTCAAAAACTTTGTTTTTTTCAAGTTCTTGTTTGTTTAATCCATGCCCAATAACTTTTTTATATTGCTTATCTTCAGGTAGATAACTATCCCAACTGGACATTAAATCAAGAATAGTTGAATATTCTTCAATTTCATTTTTATAAATAGTTGACAAATACTGCCGGAAATTTGAATCGAGATGGTATACAAATTTTGGTTCAGAATAAAATTCTTCATCATTACTCTCATCAAGTTTTTTTCTTTGATAATTATTTAAAACTTCCAAAACGAAAATTATGAAAAGTAACTTAAATTTAATAAATAGATATTAATATTGTGTTTTGGAATGGATTTTAAATTTAATTAATTAAAGATTTCTAAAAAACCTAGACATCTATTCAAAAAAAGTTAAATTAATAATTAATAATTTAATTAATAATGATTGAATTCAAAAGGAGCAAAAAACGTAGATCTAAAAATGCCCTTTTCAATCCCTATAAAAACGGAATAAGTGAATACGATATGGCATATCTTTCAACAAAAAAAACTTTAAAAAATAAAACTCTTAATCTAAAAGATGATTTTCAAAAAGATAATTTAGCTGCATAAATATGCCTTACATTAATGTTTCTACTTCAGCAAAAATAGAGGATAAGAAAAAATTACTTGAAGAAATCTCAATATTAATTTCATCTTTAACAAATAAATCAAAAAGATTTGTTATGGCCAAATTAGATGATAACTCCGAAATGTATTTCGAAGGTGAAAGCCCTTGTTGTTTTTTAGAGATTAAGTCAATAGGCTCTTTAAATCCTTCAGAAATGGCAAAGCCATTGTCTAATTTTGTACATGAGAAAATAGGAATTCCAATAGATAAAATTTATATTTCTTTTGAGGATGTCCCTGCTTCGATGTGGGCTTGGAATGGAAGAACATTCGGTTGAAAATTATTATTTTAGGTATAAATTTATGGCAATAAATAAGTTAGTTGATTTAAACAGTCTTAGAAATGCTCCTCAATTAAGCAATAGTCAAGTAAAAAAACTTTTAGAAGAACTGGAAGCAAATATTTTGGATGCTGATTGGATAACAATAGGAATAATGGCTCCTTGTGATATTAAAGCTATTGAAGCATTGAAATCGATTTCTAAGAAATATTCATCAATTAAGTTTGGCAATTTAGATTCGCTTCATGCGGATGGAAGTGTTTTTTTAAAGGGTAATCAAAAAACAGGTAATGTTTTTGTTAGATCTGAAAATGGTCTCGGAGAAGGCATATTAATAACATGCCAGTATGATCAGGATGCTGTAAATTCAAACACTTTTGGACCTTTGCCTTTAGATTTTTTTTCTAATTAATTATTGAACAAAATTACCTAATTTATTGGCTGAAGAATGGGTTCTGAACTAGATTTACTGCTAATGTTTTTAGTCAAAATGGGAAAATTTTTTTTTATTATCCTTTTCAATAAGCTTTGTTATTATGTTTTATGGACTTGTTCTTAATTTTTCCACTTTTTAAAAGTTAATGTTTTTTCAGGACATAATTCAAAATCTTAATAATTTTTGGTCTAAAGAGGGGTGTTTGATTATGCAGCCTTATGATACAGAAAAGGGGGCTGGCACTATGAGTCCTCATACTTTTTTGAGGGCTATTGGGCCAGAACCTTGGTCTGTTGCATATGCCGAACCATGTAGAAGACCTACAGATGGAAGATTTGGGGAAAATCCGAATCGTGCTCAACATTACTTTCAATATCAGGTAATAATTAAGCCCTCTCCTGATGGGATTCAAGAAAAATATTTGAAATCTTTAGAATCTCTTGGAATAAACCCTAAAGATCACGATATCAGATTTGTAGAAGATAATTGGGAGTCACCAACTCTTGGAGCTTGGGGTGTGGGTTGGGAGGTTTGGCTTGATGGAATGGAAGTTACTCAATTTACCTATTTTCAACAATGTGGAGGAGTTGATTGTAAACCAATTCCAATTGAAATTACATATGGTTTAGAGAGAATTGCGATGTTCTTGCAAGATAAGGAAAGTATTTGGGACTTAAACTGGAACGAAAATCTGAAATATAGTGATATTTGGCTCCAATTTGAGAAAGGTCAATGCTCATATAACTTCACTGAATCTAATCCTGCTAATCTAAGAAAATTATTTGAAATCTATCAAGATGAAGCCAATTTATTAATTGGGAAAAGGCTTACTTACCCTGCTCTTGATTACGTTTTAAAATGTAGTCATACTTTTAATTTGCTTGATGCTAGAGGTGTAATATCAGTAACAGATCGTGCTCAATATATAGAAAAAATTAGAAAGTTAGCAAGAGAAGTTGCCTCTGCGTGGGTAGAGGAAAGAGAATTTATGGGTAACCCATTATTAGAAAAAAAATAAAAATTATTGCTAAGAAAAAAAATATAAGGTTAATGTAAAAAATTATACATTGATATGCATCTATTAGTTCTTCTCTAAAAAGTTACCTTCGATACAATTTAAATACCCATTTCTATGGGCATTTTCGTGTGAGGTAAAATGAAACTCTTCCAAAAACTTTTGGTTGCAGGTACTGCATTGGGTCTTTTAACACCGATTGCAGCACAGGCTACTGAAGCAGTCAATCTTGAAGCAATGGATAGCTATCGTCGTAGGTTTTCCAAAGCAAAAACATTTGATAGTAATACATTCGCTAATCAGATTAGTGAAGATGTCGCAACCCTCAATGGTCGGGTTGATGGTATAGAAGCCAGACAAAATAATTTTGAAGCTAGTGCTTTTTCGTCTACTACAACAATGGATGGAAAAGCTGTCTTTGCGATAGGTGCTGTTGATGGTGGAGACACCATTGGTGGAACAGAGGCGCTCTCTTCAGCTTATGTATACAAGATGAACTTGAATACAAGTTTTACTGGAGATGACAATCTTTATGTAAGGCTATCAGCAGGGGAATGGGGTTCTAACTTCACTAAAAAACCTGGTAATTACCATATTGAAGCAAAGAATACTGGCGACAACAAATTAATTGTTGACAAACTATGGTACACATTCCCACTTGGAGATAATGCAACAGTTTGGGTTGGTCCAAATATAGAGAACTACTATATGATGGCGGCAACTCCTTCTATTTATAAGCCTGGCGTTTTAAAAGCATTTAAATTAGGGGGTAATGGTGCAGTATTTGGAGCTAGTACTGATGGTGGTGCTGGACTTAAGTATGAATTTGGAGATAGTGGCTTTGCAATGAGCACAAACTACGTTGGTAAAGGTAGTAAAGCAGATGCTGGAATCTTGACTGATGGTGATAAGAGTAAAATTGATACTATGATTGCTTTTACAAAGCCTCAGTATCATGCTTCTGTTACTTACTCCAAGCAACATGGTGGTTGGGATGCACATGAGTATTATTCAACAGAACTAATTCATGGTAATAATGGCACTACTGTTACAAGCTTAGGTTCAGATACTAATGCTGATGCATTTGCGATTAGAGGTTACTGGAGACCAGAAAATTCTGGTACTGCTACTCCTGAAATATCAGTTGGATATGATCTAATTAGTTTTGATAATCATTCTCTTAATGTTTCAGAAGGTTCTGGATATTTTGTTGGTCTAGGTTGGCAAGATATGATCCAAGCTGAGGATAGAATAGGGATAGCTGTTGGACAACCTGTTAAGGCAACAAAACTTACTACAGGAACTTTGAGTGAAGTTGATCCTTTCCTTTGGGAAGCATACTATTCATTCAAGCCTAACGACTCAATTACTGTTACTCCTGCTATATGGGGAGGAACCGATGTTGAATCCTCAACTACAGAGGATGTCTTCGGAGCTATGCTGACCACAGTGTTTAAGTTCTAAATAAATAAAACCCCTCAAAAAGAGGGGTAACTTCTTTTAATTAAAAAGCCCCAATATTATGGGGCTTTTTTTTACCAGCAATTTTCTCCTTCACCTATTGGTACGCACATATTGGAATTTTTTGCTTCATCAGCTAATTTCTGAGCCTCTTCATCAAGTATAAAATCAGCGTCTAATGACATATCTGTGTTCCATTCCTTTAATCCACCTAAATCATTTTCTCCCGCTTTCAAGGAAAAATCTTCAGAAGTAGTTATTGCCAAAGCACTTGTAGCAGCTAGAAAAATGGCAATAGAGTTTCTCTTTTTCATATACTTTTATAATTATTTTTATCTTAGTTCTTTTAAAAGTAAAATTCTATTTGATGTATAAAATGATCCTAAATTAACTTCCTAATCTTCTTAAAAGATTTGAATAAGATTTGAAAATTAGATCGACTTCATTTGATCTCCCATACTTAGCTAGTAATGATCTTGCCGCTGCATCTAGATCAAATAAATATTCTCTTTCTTCAATGCTTTTTACATAGCTTTCAATCCACCCTATAAATACTAATCTTTCACCATCAAGAACCTCTTCAACTGAATGTAAATATGTACTTGGATAAATTATTATTTCACCTGCACTCAATTTAAACTGTTCCTCGCAGTTCAAATTCTCAATAGATAATGCTCCTCCATCATATTTGTCTTTACGGCTTAAAAAAATTGTAAAAGATAAGTCCGCTCTCCCAGAAGACATGTAGGCATTATCAATATGACGGCCATATTTCATACCTTTTGTTGATTTTGAGAACATTGTTCCATGAACCTTTTTTGGTAATGCGAAGCTTTTGATTAGTTCATTACTTATTATCTTTTTTGTAATTAATTTAGAAAACTTTTTTGAAATATCTGAATCTCTTTTTAGCTGTAAATTATTTTTCACTTTGGCCGCATGTTTTCCAGCTGTTTGCTTGCCATCTTCCCAAAATGATTTTTCTTTATCTAAATTTGTTAGCAATACTTCCAATTCTTCAGAATTTAGTAGTGGTTGAGTTAAATAATTCATTTCTGATATTAAATATGATACAAAGTTATGTATAGAAAATTTCTTTAAGAGGCCTTGTTATGAAGTTGGATATAAAGTAACCATAGATACTATTTTGAAAAAGTGCAAAACTATTTGAAATTACTTTATTCAGCACTAACATGTACATTTTTACTGAACGTAAATATACCTGTAAATTCAACACAAAAAGAAGTCAAAGTTTATTCAGGTAGACATTACAACACAGATAGAGGCGTCTTCAAAAAATTTGCTGAAGAAACAGGAATCAAAGTCAGACTTATTGAGGCGGCAGGTATATCATTAATTGAAAGATTGAAAAGAGAGGGTATGAATTCTCAAGCAGATTTAATACTATTAGTTGATGCCGCAAGAATTACCAATGCTGCCAAAGCTGGCTTACTTCAAAATATAGAATCTAAATCTTTAGAACAAGATGTTCCAATTGGACTAAAAGATAAAGATAAGGAATGGTATGCATTAACTAGAAGAGTAAGAGTTATGGTTGCTAATCCAAAAGTTGTAGATATTAGTAAGATAAAAGATTATACAGATTTAGCTGATCCATCCTTGAAAGGTAAAGTATGTTTAAGAAATAGAAAAAGTCCATATAATCAATCTTTAGTAGCTAATCAGATAGTTAACAAAGGAGAATCAAAAACGAAGGCTTGGTTAAACGGAATGATTTCTAACGTTTCCCAGCCTTTCTTCCCTGGAGATATTTCAATAATTAGGGCAGTTTCTAAGAAAAAATGTGGCGTAGGAGTTATTAATCATTACTATCTTGCAAGAATGTTAGGAGGAGTTAATGGCAGAAGAGATGCTTTATATGCAAAAAAAACATCCGTTATTACTCCAAATCCTGCACATGTGAATATTAGTGCTGGTGGTGTCGCAAAATACGCAACAAACAAAAATGAGGCCATTAAGCTCCTTGAATATTTGGCATCACCAAAAGGAAGTAAAGGTCTAGCTGCTCCAACCTTTGAACATCCATTAAATGAAGTTAATCAAAATCCAATTGTCAAAGGCTTTGGTGATTTTGTTCCTGATGAGGTAACTGTAGAAGACCTTGGAGTAAATAACTCTCTTGCCATAAAATTGATGAAAGATGCAGGTTGGGATTAAAAATTAAAATAATAAGATAGAACATAATATTCTCTTTTTTGTTGCATACTTATAAACAGGTGGAGGGGTGGCTGAGTGGTTGAAAGCGAACGATTCGAAATCGTTTAATAGATATCTATTCGTGGGTTCGAATCCCACCCTCTCCGTTAATAATAGTTTCTGGAAGTCCTGAAAATAAATAAGAGGGTATTTATTTTCCCTCCTCGAGTTTTATGCACTTTGTTGTCCAGAAAGTCGATGAAGTGCTTTTACTCTTGAATTATTTCTATTCCTAATGGATGACAAAAGATAATCGCGAAAACTACAAAGCGCCAATAATCGGGTATTAATACTCTATTAATTTAAATTGGATAGAAAGATAATTAAGGAGTAGAGATAAAGGAGCTTTTATGAGACTCACCACTCCATTTACTGCCCTTAGAAATGCAACTTCAGATATTTGGAGAATGCATGATTTTAATTATCAACTACCTGAAGATCATAGACAAGATTATTGGGAAAAAGAATGTATAGACCACCCAACAAGTTCTCATTGCAAAGTTTACTAATGGCAATATAAATTAAGATCTTAATAAAGATCATTGTCAGTGTCTTTTCTTCTAGTTAAGAAGATATTTCTTAATTTAAAACTAAAAAATGCCTTTTAATAATTCAATATCAAAATATGATTGGCAGTATTTTGTGACTGGATTTTTTTTAATCTCAGTTTTTATTTTTACAGATTTAATTGGAGTTATTGATAAAGAACATTTTTACTATGTACCAAGATTAATTAGTGATCAACCCTATAGGATTTTCACTTCATTCCTAACTCATGCAGATTTAAATCATTTATTAAGTAATCTCGGAGGAATAATCATTACTAGATATTTTTTGATGAGACTCGGAATTAAAAGCAGATTTTTTTATTTGAAATTTATTTTAATTTGTTCTTTTTTTAATTTTTTTAATATCTGGGTTTACGAAAAGATCTTATCGTATTTTAATATCTATCAGAATTATTCCGCTTTAGGATTTAGTGGAATAATTTATGCTTTATTTGGATTCTTACTATTAACTTCTTTTTATGGAAAGAAATATTTTTTAGGTAAAGAAATTGGTTTTAAGGTCAATTATGAAGTTCAAAAAATGTCAAAGACAATGTGCCTTATAGGATTGATTTTCTCTTTTTTGCCAGGAGTGAGTTTACTAGGTCATTTAAGTGGATTTATTGCAGGGTGTTTTTTATTCTTAATCTAATAAAGATTAATTTTTATTTGAACAAGTTAATATAGTTATTTCTCCAGATATCCAACTTTTTTCTTTTACTTTTTATTTTTAAATAGATCAATTTTGATATCAAAAGTAACTATTATTCCAATACTTATAAACAGTAATCCAATTGCAATTTGGGGTGAAGGTAATTCCATATAAATCTTATTTTCAACCACCCTACCGAATCTTTCCCAGGAACGATTGAAGATTGAGTAATATTAATTCTAAATAAAGCAGCATCACCTTAAAAATGGCAAAAGTAGAAAATGATCTTGATATATATTATGCAGTTGGGAATGCTAATACTCAAAGACAAGGAAACGAACTTGCAGCAATTATGAAAAAACATAATTCTGCAAGATGGAAGTTGACATCAACAAGTACGGCAATAGTAGATATTAAAAACCAGTTTTCAAATCTTTATCTATTTTGGGATAAGAATTAGTAATTAATACTGTAGATATTTGATACATTTTGCCATTATATTGTATGTATCAGAAACTCCTCACACACTAATTTCTGATAAGTAAACACCCTTTTCTCTAAATTAGGGTGTTTTTTAATGACAAATTTACTGCTATAAAGAATTGGTAAATTTGACAGTAAATTAACATTCCATTCGACCCTTCCACGGAAAAGAAATAGATGAAATAATTTATATGTGTGAAGGAGTGGTTTTATTAAAACAGTGGAAACATGGAAACACTTGATTTAGTAGAACCGAGGAAGAGCTCTAGAGATAGGGGTCTTTTTTTATGCAAACTCACTACTTTTATTCACTATCCTATATGGTCCAATATCTGCAAACTTTTTATTTTGTAGAATTTGGCCGATTTTAAAATAATAGTGCCAGTAAGTGTCTGCGAATGTATTATGAATTCATCTCAACTAACACTCTCTACTTTTTATTGAAAAACCAACTCTTTAGATTAAAAAAAAGTCAAATAATATCTATTAAAAAAATAAATATAACGGGTTTTTTATATTTAAAAAAGAAAAAATTTACTTTTCCCAAAAGGGGTCTGTAGTTAAGGAAACGTTTAAGAAACATTGTTTATTACCTTTGATATTACTTATACAAGCCCTTACTGTCTCACCATTAACATCTATTTCACAGGCGCCACAACTTCCAGTTAAACATCCAGTTGGGATTTCTAATCCTGCTTTTTCGGCACTAGAAAACCAATCATCTCCGGCAGAAGCATATGTCTCAGAATTATTCGACCATCTAATTTTAATTTTTTTTTCTTTCAATTTAAAAAAGAAGCGAGATTTAAATGTTTATCGAATTCATTTGCAACTTTATTAATAATTGATTCTCTCTTCTTTTTATAAGAAATTGATTTTTTATTTAATGCTGGTAAATGTTTACTTTTCCTTATTAGATTAATATATTGATCTCTCCAAATATCATTTTCAAAGATCCCGTGAATGTAGGTACCTGCAATAGTTCCACCTTTATAATTTTCTTTGTACCAACCTAGATCTAAATCTTTGAAAATAGGATTAATTTTTAATGAGCTTTGCATTTTATCTAATTCAGTTTGGCCATTATGAATTTCAAATCCATTTATTTTTGATTGGCATGGCCATAAAGATTCAGAGTTGATTTGTCGTGTTATTTTCTTGTTAGAGAAAGTCGTTTTTAATGGTAGTAATCCAATCCCTCTAATTTTTTGTTCAGAATAATTTTTGGAACCCTCTTTAAAATAAGGATCTTCAAGTATTGTCCCTAACATTTGTAAACCTCCACATATTCCAATAACATTTCCTTTGTTATTTGAGTATTCCCTTATATCTTGAGATAAACCAGAATTTTCGAGAAATATTTGATCTTTAATCGTTTGTTTACTACCAGGAAGGATAATGAAATCATATTTACTCAGATTTTGTGATTTTCTGACCCATTCAATTAATATTGTTTCTTCATTTTCTAATGGATCAAAATCCGAGAAGTTACTTATAGATGGTAATTTTATAATCCCAACTGTGATCTCAGGATTTTTGAAAAGTGATTTTTTTTCTAATAAATCTAAAGAATCCTCTGGGGGAAATGAATCATTTAACCATGGAATAATTCCAATAACAGGGATTTGAGTTTTATTCTCTATCCATTTTTTCCCGTCTTCAAATAATGAAAGGTCTCCCCTGAATCTATTTATAATAATTCCCTTAATGAGTTTCTTTTCCTCAGGCTTCATTAATTCAAGAGTACCAATTATTTGTGCAAATACGCCTCCCCTTTCAATATCAGTAACCAAAATGCAATTTGCATTTAAATATTTAGCAACTCTTAAATTAGTCAGATCTCTATGAATTAAATTCATCTCTACCGGACTTCCCGCCCCTTCGATAATTAAACGGCAATTCGGATTCCCTTCGTAAATAGACTTTAAACTTTTTTTAATTACTTCCCAGCCTGGGAAAAACCAATCTTTATAGTAATTTTGTGCGGTTGTGGTCCCTATGCTTTTGCCAAGGTGAATCACCTCACTTATTGAGTTTCCTTGTGGTTTTAATAAAATTGGATTCATCTCTGCAGAGGGATTAATACCACAAGCAAAAGCTTGAAGTGCTTGCGAATATGCCATCTCTCCACCTTCCCAATCAACCCAAGCATTGTTACTCATATTTTGTCCTTTAAAAGGTATTGGCTCTTCTCCTAAATTTTTAAGAATCCTGCAAATAGCAGTAACGGTTAACGATTTCCCTGCTCCACTGGAAGTGCCTAGGACCATTATTGGTTTCTTTATTTCATGTAATTTTGCTTTTGACTCCATTAGTAATTTATATTAATTTTAAAATTTATTAATTATTAAATTGAATTATAATTTGGTAAAAAATTTGTGTTAATTCTAGCCTCTGCTTCTCAATCTAGAAAGAAATTACTAGAAAATTGTCAAATCGAATTTATCCAAATATCAAGTGACTTTGATGAAACTACTATTCAAGAAAAAAATATATTTAATTTAGCTTTGGAATTATCTTTTCAAAAGGCTAATAGTTTATCTGAAAATATTCAAAACATATCATTGCCAGAAGAATTTAATTTTGGTCCTTTGAAAATACTTGGGTGCGATTCGATTTTTGAATTTAAAGGAGAAGCTTATGGAAAACCATCTAATAAAGAGGAAGCATTTATTAGATGGAAAAATATGTCTGGAAAATTTGGATTTTTACATACTGGTCATACTCTAATATTTGGGAATTTTGATTCAACTTCCAAAATTTTTAAAATCACTCAAATAATAAAAAAAACAGTAAGTTCAAAAGTTTATTTTTCTAATTTGGAAGATTGGGAAATCAAGAGTTATGTAGATACAAATGAACCTTTATATTGCGCTGGAGGATTTGCTTTGGAAGGTATAGGCGGTAAATATATAGAAAAAATAGAGGGTTGTTTCAGTAATGTAATGGGTTTAAGTCTGCCATGGCTCAGAGAAAATTTATACAGGTAATAAAATTGAGCAAAAAAAACCCTATCTTTAGATAGGGTTTTTTTATTTGAATTAGAAATTAATCTAAATCTGGCATTTCTAGAGCTGGTTCACTCTTTCTGTCGATTCCTTTTTCGAAACCAGCAGCGGCTGCTCTAGCACGTCCAGCATGCCAAAGGTGACCGATGAATGTAAACCATCCTAGGAAGAATTGGGCTGCAGCTAGCCATTGTCTTAGATTAACAAAGTTAACAGCATTAGGCTCTGTAATAATTCCACCAACAGAGTTGATAGAAGCATTAGGAGCATGAGTCATGTATTCAGCAGCTCTTCTAACCTGCCAAGGCTGAATATCATTTTGGATTTTCTCAAGGCTCAATCCGTTAGGTCCTCTTAAAGGCTCTAACCATGGACCTCTGAAATCCCAAAATCTCATTGTTTCACCACCAAATATAATTTCACCAGTAGGAGATCTCATGAGATACTTACCTAGACCTGTTGGTCCCATTGTTGAACCTACGTTAGCTCCAATTCTTTGGTCTCTCACGAGGAAAGTAAAGCTTTGAGCCTGCGAAGCTTCAGCATTTGTTGGACCATAAAACTCTGAAGGGTAAGCAGTATTGTTAAACCAGATGAATGTTGAAGCAATAAAACTTGCTACACAAATTCCACCAAGTGCATAACTTAATAGACCTTCACCATTCCAGATGAAAGCTCTTCTTGCCCATCCAAAAGGTTTAGTGAAGATATGGAATATTCCTCCAATAATTGCAGTAATACCCACGTAAACATGTCCACCCACAATATCTTCAATGGAGTTAACACCGATTATTGAACCAGCCCCCCCCCCCAAGGAGATCTAAATAGATAACCAAGAATAACTCTTGGATCTAAAGTTGGGTTAACAAGTCTGACTTCACCACCACCAGGTGCCCATGTGTCATATGCACCACCAATAAAACACCAGTTTACTGACCATGCTAATGCACCTACACCTAAAACAATCAAATGATATCCAAGAATGTTTGTCATTTGATTTTTATCTCTCCAATCGGTGGAGAAAAATGGGAAATCTTCTTCAAGTTTTTCTGGACCTGCTAATGAATGGTAAATACCACCAAAACCAAGAACAGCGGAAGCTATTAAGTGAACCACGCCTGCTTGGAAGAAAGGCATGATATCAGTAACTTCACCACCTGGGCCTATTCCGTAGCCAAACATTGCAACGTGAGGCATACAAATTAAACCTTGCTCCCACATTGGTTTATCAAAAGTAAAATGATTAACCTCAAAGAGCATCATTGCTCCTGCCCAAAAGACTATTAGTCCAGAGTGAGCAATGTGAGCTCCTAATAAACGACCAGATAAATTGATTAATCTAGCATTACCTACATACCAGGCATAACCAGTTTCCTCAATACTTTGGTTTGGAGCTCTTAATAAATTATTAAAGGGCGTTTCCACGTGGAAGAACCTCCTCAGGGAATACAAAGTTTTCGTGTGGTTGATCCACAGAAGACATCCATGCTCGCATACCTTCGTTCAAAAGTATATTTTTTGTATAGAAAGTTTCAAATTCTGGATCTTCTGCTGCACGGATTTCTTGGCTTACGAAATCATAAGCTCTCAAGTTTAGTGCTAAGCCGACAATACCAATTGAAGATGTCCACATACCCATAACAGGTACAAATAACATCAAGAAATGTAAGAAACGCTTGTTTGAGAAAGCAATACCGAAGATTTGACTCCAGAATCTATTCGCTGTAATCATTGAATAAGTTTCTTCTTCTTGTGTTGGGTCAAAAGCTCTAAATGTTGAACTTTGAACCTTACCATCTGTATAAATACTTGTATCTTCGTACAAAGTGTTTTGTACTGTAGCTCCATGGATAGCGCAAAGTAGAGCACCACCAAGAATTCCAGCAACTCCCATCATGTGGAATGGGTTTAAAGTAATATTATGAAAACCTTGGATGAACAGAATGTAACGGAAGATTGCTGCAACACCGAATGAAGGTGCGAAGAACCAACTATGCTGTCCTAAAGGATAAATAAGGAAAATACTTGTGAATACTGCAATAACTGCTGAGAAAGCTAATGCATTGTATGGTCTAATTCCAACAAGGCCAGCAATTTCAAACTGACGAAGCATAAAACCAATTAGGCCAAATACTCCATGTAATGCAACGAAGTTCCAAAGCCCACCAAGTTGTAGCCATCTTACGAAACTACCTTGGGCTTCAGGACCCCATAAAAATAGAAGACTGTGTCCCATGGCATCACCAGGGGTGCTTACAGCTGCTGTTAAAAAGTTACAACCTTCAAGGTATGAGCTTGCAACTCCGTGTGTGTACCAAGAGGTAACAAAAGTTGTTCCGACGAACCAACCACCTATAGCAAGATATGCACAAGGAAGTAGGAGTAGTCCGGACCAACCAATAAATACAAAGCGGTCGCGCTTCAACCAATCATCAAGGACATCAAACCATCCTCTTTGTGGGGCGCTCCCAACTGCGATCGTCATGAGAAATCGTTTTTTAGCTTCGGGATACGCAGTGACTGTAACAAAGATTGAGAGTAATGTGGGGAAATATTTGTATATCTGAAATGCCTTGTAAAGCTTTCCTGACTTTTTTATTAAAAATTAGGTAAGAATACTCCCTTAGTTTGTTAAATTATCTGAATTAGGCTCTAAAAAAAGATAAAAATGAATTCAGACCTTACGTCTTTCGATAAAATCGAACAAAAAATTGGTGGATCAAGAAAAATTTCAAATTATATTATTGGAGGAATGTTAACGATAGGAGGTATTGGTTTCCTTTTGGCCTCTATATCTAGCTATACAGGAAGGGATTTATTACCTTTAGGAAATCCCTCAACATTATTGTTTATCCCTCAAGGAATAATAATGGGAGCATACGGAGTGATAGCCAATTTATTAAATTTTTACTTGTGGTATTTGGTTTACATAAATTTTGGTTCCGGAAGTAACTATTTTGATAAATCATCAAAATCTGTAGAAATAAAAAGAAAAGGCTTGTTTAAGGATGTTGAAGTTAAATTGAATTTTGATGAAATTAAATCTGTAAAGTTGGATATAAGTGAGGGATTTAATCCTAGGAGAAGAATAGCTTTAGTATTAAAAGGTAGAAAAAAACCTCTCCCTTTGAGCGGTGCAGGTGAGCTTAAACCACTGCTTCAAGTTGAAGAAGAGGGAGCTCGTCTGGCTAAATTTTTGGGTGTTAATTTGGAGGGCTTAAAATAAAAAAAATTTTTTCTATAAGAACATTATCTTTTATACAGATTTTGTTTTTGTTTCAAAGTTGTAGTTACAAAAATAAGGTTGATTCAAATTATTATTGCCAACAACTTAAATTCAGTTGTATTCAGAGCAATAAAATAGTAAATTTCAAAACTACAAAAGGTGATTTTGAGGTTAAATTATTTGGTAAAGATAACCCAGTTACAGTATCAAACTTTCTTGAAAATATAAATAATGGCATTTATGTAAATCAAAAATTTTATAAAATATTAAATTTTCCCCAAATAAGTTTTATATATGGAGGTATTAATCCAGAAAATAATTTTTATATTCAACGAAATCAAATGCTGCATAAGAGAAGTTCATCAATACCTTTAGAAATAAAATTTCAAGATGAAATTAAACCAAGATATAACTATCAAATAAAAAATCCTAATGACACTGAAAATTTAGTTAATACTTTTGAGAGTGGTTCAATCGCTATGGTTAAGAGTGGAAAGAATAAGTCTTCATCTACTGAATTTTTTTTTGTAACTAGTAAGATCCCAGAACTGGATGGAAGATATTCAATTTTTGGAAAGATTATTAATGGATTAGATGTACTAAAAAAAATCAACAAAGAGGACTATATCAAGACAGTCCAAATATCTAATTAAATTTCTAGAGAATATTTGTTTATTTTCAACATTTCTGTATTAACTCCTGAAGAGCGTTTAAGTGCAACCTTACCAGTTCTTGCTATTTCAAGAATGCCATAGGGCTCGAGTAATTTCTCTAAAGCAACTAACTTCCCAGGATCTCCAACAACTTCAAGAGTTAAGGCTATATCTGAAACGTCTACAACTTTTGCACGGAATATTTGCACTATGTCTAAAATATTACTTCTTGTGTCTTCTTTTGATGAGACTTTTAGTAACATCAATTCTCTCTCAACAGCTGCGAGATTGGTAAAATCAATAACTCCCAGAACATTAAATAACTTATTCAGTTGCTTAGTCATTTGTTGAAGGGTTTCATCGTCACCTTCTACAACCATTGTTAATCTTGAAATCCCTTTGGATTCTGCAGGACCTACTGCAAGGCTATCTATGTTGAATCCCCTTCTGGCAAAGAGACCTGAGATTCTACTCAAAGCTCCAGATTCGTCTTCTACTAAAACCGATAGTGTATGTTTCATATTTTAAAAGTTTTTTAAATCTTTAATCCACTCATAAGAGATACTATTGAATTCTGAAGGATCTTCATCATGGATACAATGCCCTGAATTGGATACTATTTTTAATTTTACCCATCTATGGAAATTTGCAATCTTTTTACCAAGAAACAAAGGTATGAAATTATCTTTTTCTCCCCAAATCAATAAAAAAGGAACTTTTTTTGTGGCACTAAGTTTTCTTAAAAGGTAAGAGGCTTGAAATTTTTCATCTCTTGAAGACATTCCAATACACATTGCTCTTAATGATCTAGCTGCAGTTCTCCTTAAAACCGGTTTTGTTACTATTTCTATAAGTTCTCGATCAATATTATCTTTTTTGAAATAGGCAGAATTTAGACCTAGTCTTATTACCCCTAGTTTGGTTATGAAAAATAAAATTATCTCTAGGGGTAAAAATATAAAAAATATTTTGGTGAAATTATCTTTGAATTTTTTAAATGAATGTTTATTTGTGATATTCTTTTTGTTTTCTTGAATTTGATCTGGTAAAGGCGAAGCAATAACTGTTGCAATTTGGTCTTCTAATGTAACAGCACATGTTAAAGCCACTAATGATCCAAGGGAATTTCCAATAAGAATGACTTTCTCAGAATTCTTTGGTCTTATGACCTCTGCAATAAAGTCTTTCACTTGATTGCACCAAATCTCATTATTTAATTTTCCAATTTGTCTTATGCCAGGTTGATCTGAATCCCCAAATCCTATTAAATCTAAAGAATAAGAGGCGCAATTCCTTTGTGAAAAATATTCTAAATTGCTTCTCCAATGTTTTCTACTGGCACCAAAACCATGGAGAAATATAATTGGAATTTCATTATCTTCGCCAGAAACACTCCAACAAATTTTAAAGCCATTCCAATTCCAGTAATTTGGAAAGTTTATATTTCCTTTTATATATTTACTTTTCATATATTCAAAATTTTCAAGATATTTGCATTATCTACTTTTTTGACAAATAAATGTATATTGAATGTAAATTATAATAATAAATAAATTTTTTCTATGGCTAAAGAAATTTTTAGTATTGCTGCAGTTTTTTGGATACTGATACCAATAGGATTGGTTGGTGGAGCATTATTATTGAAATTTCAGGGAGATTGATTCTCACGAATACATAACAAATTGAGTTATGGTCTACAAGTTAAGCAAATCTTAAATATGAAGATTCTTTTAATAGGAGCAACAGGGACACTTGGTAGGCAAATAGCAAAGCAAGCTATAGAAGATGGACACGAGGTAAGATGTTTTGTTAGAAACCCAAGAAAAGCTTCTTTTCTTCAAGAATGGGGTTGTGAGCTTACAAAAGGTAATTTGTTAAATTCTTCGGATATTGAATATGCAATGCAAGATATTGAAGTTGTTATTGATGCTGCTACCAGTAAACCAGATGATCCTAAAAGTATTTATGAAATAGACTGGGATGGAAAACTTAACTTATTCAATGCTTGCGAATCTTTAAACGTAAAAAGGGTAATATTCCTTTCTATCCTCCTAACGGAAAAGTTTAGAAATGTACCATTAATGGACATTAAATATTGTACTGAAAAACTTCTTGAGAAATCTGATCTAGATTATACAATCTTCAAATGTGCAGCTTTTATGCAAGGAGTTATAAGTCAATTTGCTATTCCAATTTTAGATAGTCAAGCAGTATGGATTAGTGGAACTCCAACTAAAATTGCCTACATGAATACTCAAGATATGGCAAAAGTTATTGTCTCAGCAGTTAACAATCCAAAAACTCATAGAACATCATTGCCATTGGTTGGTCCCAAAGCATGGGATGCAAACGAAGTTATATCCCTATGTGAAAAATTTAGCGAGAAGAAGGCCAAAATTTTTAGAGTTTCTCCTTTTCTAATTAGTCTCACTCAGAAAGTAGTTTCTTTTTTCCAAGACTCTTTAAATGTTGCTGAAAGATTGGCTTTCGCTGAAGTAACAAGTAGTGGAGAGTCATTGGATTCTGACATGAGCGAAACATATGAAATATTGGATCTAAAAAAGCAAGATATGACGACTCTAGAAAGTTATATCAAAGAGTACTATCAACAAATACTCAAGAGATTAAGGGAAATGGAAGCTGATCTAAATATTGAAGAAAAAAAAAGATTACCTTTTTAATGTTGCAACTATAGACTAATGTAGTATATTTGTACTACATATAAATTAAGATTATGTCTATCTCTAGATCAAAAAATTTTGAACGAAAATTAGATAATTTTGCAAAAGAAGCAAAAAATGAATTGAATAACGTTTGTGGATCTTCATTATGGGAAAGTCTTGGCTTTGTTTTTTTTGATCAATTAGAAGATTCTGACAAAATCGCGAAAGCAAATTTTTACTATGGTCAACTTCAAATAATTAACGAAATTAAATTCTCAATTTAATTTTAATGCCAAATTTTTAAGTAAGTTATTTGTCCTAAATCAATTTAGGCCAATCTTTTTCTGATACTATAGATTTAGTAAGAAAACTAACTGAATAATTAATGATTGAAACTTCAGGTGTAATAGAAAAAGAGCAGGGAAATGGGTTTTATTTGGTTACCTTAGAGCAACCTGAAGGACATCAATGTTTATGCAGAGCTGCAGGTAAATTAACTAAATTTAGAATTAAATTATTAGCTGGAGACAAAGTATTAGTTGAGATAAGTCCTTATGATCTGTCTCGAGGGCGGATAACTTATCGAGAGAGAAATGCTGGTGGTGCCAAGCCTACTACTAATAAAAATAATCCTAAGAGGAATAATAAGTGAAGTAGCTCTAGATAATATTTTTTATCGCTTCTTTAAACTCACTTCTTTGTTTAACACCTTGCCATTGTTTTTTTAGTAATTTTTCTTTAAAAAGTTGAACAGTAGGCGTTCCATTAATACCGGCTTGCTTCGCAATATCTTGATCTTTATCAATATCTATTTCAACTCCCAAAACTGCACCATCAAGTTCTTTGATTACCCTTTTTAACTGGGGTTTCAAAACATGACATGGTCCGCAGCTTGGGGAACTAAAAATTACTAAGATAGGTTTTTTACTCTCATGATAAAGTTTCCTTAATGCATAACTGCCTTTTTGCCATTCAGAGTTTGAATTGAAAGTATCTTCATTAACTTCTTCTTCATTAAAATCTGATGAATTAAGTTTTTTTTCTGGTTCAGGAGTTTCTCTGACTATAGTTTTTGCTAAGTTTTTCTCGGCTAACCATCTTTCGGTAGCTAATGCTGCCATGCATCCAGTTCCTGCAGCGGTAACACCTTGTCTCCACTCAGAATCAACAACATCACCTGCTGCAAAAATGCCTTCAATAGATGTTTCTGGTCTTCCTGATTTGCAAGCAATATATCCTTTATTATCTAAATCAATTTTGTTACCTAAGAATTTCGTATTTGGTGTGTGCCCTATCGCGTAAAAAAGACCCTTTATACTGATTTCTCCTTTACCTTCTTGAGAGTTAATAGTTTCTATTTTCTCAAGCCATTCAGAACCATCAGCTTTATTAACTTTTGTGTTCCAATGAATTTCTATCTTTGGATTAGCTTTTACTCTATCAACCATAGCTGCGCTAGCCCTTAATTTTTCTGATCTAACAATCAAATGGACTTTGCTTCCATACTTTGTAAGGTATGCTGCTTCTTCACATGCAGAGTCCCCTCCTCCTATAACAGCTAATTCTTCATCTCTAAATTGTGGGGTCGCTCCGTCACATATTGCACAAGCACTTATCCCTTTACTCCAGAATTTATCTTCATTAATTACGCCTAATCTATTGGCACTTGCTCCAGTTGCAATAATAATTGAGTTCGCTTTTATATTTCCTTCTAAAGTTTTTAATTCAAAGGGATGTGAATCAGTATTTATTGAAACTACATCACTTTCGTATAAATTAGTGCCCCATCTTTCGGCTTGAGCTTTCATTAGATCCATTAATTCAGGACCAAGTACACCATCTGGAAAACCTGGATAATTTTCAACAAATGTTGTAGTCATTAATTGGCCACCAGGAATTCCACCTGAATTAAATCCTGTAACGAGCAATGGTTGAAGATTTGCTCGTGCGGCATATATTGCAGCGGTGTAACCGGCAGGCCCCGAACCTATAATTACAACATTTTCTACGTTTGAAATCTTCTCTTTATTTTCCATTTAATTGCTAAATTCACTATTAATAATAATGAACAAACCCAAATAATGTAGGGCGGATTTCACTCGATAGATTTATTACTCAGTCGTTGACTTTTTGGTCTAATAACTTTTTTAATTCCTTTGGGAAGTTTAAAACAGAATCTTTTAAATTTTCGTTCTTTTCTCCAATATGTAATATCCACTCTCTAAATTCTTCTGCGATTGCATAACTGTCTTCATACCTTTCTAAAGTATCCATTGCAGAAATTCTATTGGTTGCCCAACAGGTCGCTATGTCGATCCTTTTTCTAATGAAATTGTCCATTGAAAGATTAAAGTTGTATATAGATAAACACATCAGAGAACCTATGTATTGTCTAATAAGTTACAACTTTGTACTTCCAAACAATAATTTAATCTTTAATTTATATTTGGGCCAGTTTTTGGGTGAATTATAAAGAAAATATAAAGAAATTGAGTTAGACTGCCTCGCTGTGATTTGCAAGTAGCCTTTCAACTTCCTCAAAACCCTCTTTAGCTGAATTTATTGCAAGTTCCTCGCTAACTTTTTCTTCTGATATTAATTTTGCGGATATTTTCTTTAAAAGAGTTTCTTTCTTTTCTCTTAGTGAACTAACAATTTCTTCTTCAATGATAGATTTTATTGCTTTAGAAATTATTTTTTTATCATTTGCTTCCTCGAATGTGCCCTGAACTAATTCTTGAATAAATAATCGATGAACCTCACTACTCCTTAGAAAGCTTTCTGTGGCATTAATAATTCCTTCAACAAGAGCTTCATCAGGTTCAGAATCATTTTCTGCCAGCTTAAATTCCCAATCTAGATGTCTTCTTTGCCAGCCTGCTGAGTGGAGACTGGGCATGACTGTCTGTGAATAAGTATCAACTGACATTTCATAAATTCTCTCTGCTAATTTCTCGCACCAGTCTTTACCATGCTTTTCTAGATTTTTCTGCATAGCCTGCCTTGGAACAGCATGTCCACCATGATGACTGTGACAAACTCCATCAGGACATTCGATTGCTTTTATACTCATTTGATTATTTAGTACCTATATATTCTAGATAGCTATTTTTTATAGAAAAGAAAATATATTTTTAACAAAAATCCAAGACTTTTGACTTTCTTCAATTTATATTTAGTATGTTAAAAAAATAAATAAATTGACAAAGATACTTATTCCTTCCGAAACAAGCTCTGGTGAAAGGAGAGTTTCAGCTACACCAGAAGCGGTAAAGAAATTAAAAAGCCTTGGATGTGATGTTTATATTGAAAGTTCAGCAGGAAAATTATCAGGATTTAGTGACTTATCATATGAAGAATCGGGCGGAACAATAATAAACAACTTAGATCAAAAGATTTGGGGTGAAGCTGACTTAATATTTTGTGTTCAAAGTCCATCAGAGGATAATTTAACTAAGTTAAAGAAAGGCGCTGTTCTTCTTGGTCTTCTTAACCCATATGGTAATAAGGAGCTTCTTAGGATTATAAATAGTAATAAGATTTCAGCTTTATCACTAGAGTTGCTTCCGAGGATTAGTAGAGCTCAATCTTCAGATGTTCTTTCTTCACAGGCCAATATTGCTGGATATAAAGCAGTTCTTTTGGCTGCAAGTGAGTTAGATAGATATTTTCCAATGCTTATGACTGCAGCTGGGACAGTCCAACCTGCAAAAGTAGTAGTTCTTGGTGGAGGCGTTGCGGGATTACAGGCAGTTGCGACGGCGAAAAGACTTGGAGCAATAGTATTTGTATCTGATATTAGACCTGCTGTTAAAGAACAAGTAGAGTCCCTCGGAGCAAGATTTATAGAACTTCCTGAAGTTGAGGAAAAGCCAGCAGAGGCAGGAGGTTATGCAAAAGCTGTAACACCCGAATTCCTCTCAAAACAGAAAGCAACTTTAACTAAATATTTATCAGAAGCTGATGTTGCTATATGTACTGCGCAAGTTCTAGGTAAAAAGGCCCCTGTTTTAATAGACTCACCCATGATTGAAAAAATGAGGCCTGGAGCAGTAGTTATTGATTTAGCAGTTTCTCAGGGAGGGAACTGCGAAGGAACAAAATCAAATGAAACTATTATCAAAAATGGGGTAAAACTTATTGGAGCGGGAGAATTACCCTCTTCAGTTCCTTATGATGCAAGTTCACTTTATGCTAAGAACTTAACATCTTTGATTACACCATTTATAAAAGATGGTGTAATTAAATTAGATAAAGAGGATGAACTCATTTCTGGATGTTTATTAAGCGATGAAGGAGTTGTTCTTCAAAATAAAGTTTTTGAAAATTGAGGTTTTAAAATTATGTCTTTTATAAGTCTTCTTTGGGTTCTTTTACTTGGTAGTTTATTAGGCCTCGAGTTAATTGGAAAAGTTCCTCCTACTCTTCATACACCTTTAATGAGTGGAGCAAATGCAATTTCAGGAATAACAATGCTTGCCGCCTTGACTTTAATTGTAAAAGCAGAAGGTAACGTACCACTTTTAATCATTGGTTCAGTTTCACTTGGATTTGCTCTTTTCAACGTTGTAGGAGGTTTCTTTGTAACTGATCGAATGCTCGCGATGTTTAGTCGTAAACCATCAAATAAGAAGTAATTTTTAACATGAATCTACCTGTAATCATTAAATTCGTTATTGACCTTCTAGCAGTACTTTTACTGGCTTTGGGAATAAAAGGATTGTCAAAAGTAAAATCAGCAAGGGATGCCAATAGATTAGCTGCATTTGCAATGTCGCTATCAGTAGTAGGATTACTTTCTTATTATTTAGGCACTTCTGGAATTGCTATTCAGTCTTGGATTTGGATAATAATTGGATCAATCATTGGTAGTTTATTCGGAGCAATTCTTGCAAAAAAAGTACCTATGACCTCTATGCCTGAAACAGTGGCATTGTTCAATGGTTGTGGAGGAATGTCATCACTCTTAGTGGCCTTAGGAGTAGCTATTTTCCCTATTTCTAATAGTGTAGAAAATCTTAATTTTTTTAAGTCACTGATTAACGAAGTTTCAATATCTGTTTCTATATTTGTTGGTGCCATTACTTTCACAGGTTCAATTGTGGCGATGGCAAAGTTACAGGGTTGGTTGTCAACTCCAGGATGGACTCAGAGCAAAGTTAGACATTTTGTAAATATTGTTTTTGCAGTTGCTTCCTTGATTGCCTTTTTTGATTTGATAAACGGCAATACAAGTTCTATTTGGCTTTTAGTTATAGTTTCTTCTTTATTAGGTATTGGAGTTACTTTGCCAATTGGTGGAGCTGATATGCCAGTCGTTATATCTTTATTAAATAGCTATTCAGGGATTGCAGCAGCAGCAGCAGGTTTCGTTGTAGATAGTCAGCTTTTGATAGTAGCAGGCGCAATGGTTGGAGCGGCAGGTCTAATACTTACTCAAGTAATGTGCAAGGGTATGAATAGATCATTGGTCTCAGTTCTTTTTGGAGGATCTTTATCGGCACAAAGTACAGCCTCTTCTGGTTCAGGAGAATATACAAATATAACTTCTTGCAGTGTTGAAGAATGTGCATTGACTTTAGAGGCAGCCAACAAGGTAATTATTGTTCCTGGTTATGGTCTGGCAGTAGCTCAAGCTCAACATACTTTAAGGGAAGTGACAAAAAAACTAGAGCAAAATGGTATTGAAGTTGTTTACGCAATTCATCCGGTAGCAGGGAGGATGCCTGGACATATGAATGTACTTTTAGCAGAAGCAGATGTTCCTTACGAACAACTTAAAGAGATGGACGTTGTAAATCCTGATTTTCCAGCAACGGATGTTGTTTTAGTTTTAGGAGCAAATGATGTAGTTAATCCTCAAGCTAAAAATGATAGCTCTTCTCCTTTATATGGCATGCCAGTTCTTGATGTGCAGGAAGCAAGAACGGTATTTGTAATTAAACGTGGTATGAGTGCAGGTTACTCCGGAATAAAAAATGATTTATTTGATCTGCCAAATACCTCAATGGTCTTTGGGGATGCAAAAAAGGTACTGAATGATTTGATTGGAGAATTAAAGGATCTTGGAGTTGGGGAGAAATAATAGTATATCTTTTAGTTTTTCAGATTACGTAAAAAATAAGCCATTTCGAGAAGTCTTACCTTGGATAGGTGGCGACTTACAAACTTTGAGAGATACTTTTGTTATTGATTTTGGTAAATCAAAGAAAAATAAAAAAATATTCTTTCCGATTAATAAAATTCTTTCTAAAAAATTTGAATGTGATTATCTTTTAGGTTTTTTAGAATTACCTGAAAACTTAAACTCACTTAGGGGTTTTGTAATCGTTACTCATGGTTTAGGGGGCTCAACTAAACGGTTTGGTTTAAGAAGAATCTCTAGGAAATTAGCAAAAAATGGTTTTGGAGTTCTTAAATTAAATCTAAGAGGATCTGGTTCTGGGAGATATTTGGCTAAAGGAAATTATTGTGCTAGATGCTCCAGTGATGTTATTCCCGCAATTAAATATTTTAAAAAATTAATTAACTTAGAGTTCAAAGATCTTATTAGTAATAATTATCTTCCAATTTACGGCGTGGGATTATCTTTAGGTGGAACAATCCTTTTAAATGCCTGCTTAGATTACGATCAAAGAAATGGAAAAAAACTTTTAGATGGCCTCGCATGCGTAAGTAGCCCTTTAGATTTATCATCATGTAGTTCATGTATTGAAAAACCTAGAAATTATATCTACCAAAAATGGTTACTTCACCGTTTAAAAAATCAGTTATGGGATGGATTTAATGATGAAGGCAAAATTCTTAATAACGAGAAATTAAGAAAAAAAATTAGAAATTTAAAAAGTATAAGGGAATTTGATCAAAAATTTACAGCTCCTTGTTGGGGATTTAATTCTTTAGATGATTATTATGTTAATGCTTCTCCAATATTTAGAATTAAGAAATTAATAAAAAAATTACCTCCAATTCTTTTTATTCATGCTGAGGATGATCCTTGGGTCCCATATAAGGCTACTTTTGATTTAAGAAAAGAAATTATTGATAAATTTACTATTTTAATAACTAAAAAAGGAGGTCATAATGGTTTCCACTCGATTAATGGCTGCTGGTCAGACGAAGCTGTAAAGAATTGGTTCATGAGATTCTAGTACTATTTAAAAATGGTGTTTTTTTAAAAATCCACCTTTCGATTGGCTTCCCATGAACAATATGTGAGTTGAAAATTTCTGAAATTTTTTCTGGAGAAACTTTTTCATACCAAATTCCATCAGGCCAAACTAGAAGAATTGGTCCGTTTTTACATATTCTTAAACAGTCAGCTTTTGATCTTAATATATGAATGTTTTTTGTAGGATGATCAATCTCAAATTTTTTTAAGATCTTTTTCAGGCGTTCCCATGTTTTTTCACCTTCATTGCCTTTAAAGCATTTCTTTTTTGTGGGTGTTGCACACAAAAGAAGGTGCTTAGAAACCGTTTTTGTCATATTAAAATCCTTTCCTCATGACATTTGTTAATTTTAAAGGTATTGTACGAAATGCTTGTAAAAATTCTATTAAAAATATTAAAGGAGGCATCGTCTCTAACTATTAATTGGATGTTTTTCTACAATAAGGAATAATCACTATCTAAATAATTATTTTGGAATTTAGAGTTATAGGGTTAAATATAAACTCTACCCCTCCGCCTAAAGTAGATGAATCCAGTGCTAAATCATTAGGAGTAAGTAAGCAATTTTTAGAAAATGAGTTTAAAGATTCGATTAAAAAACTGAATAGAAATTTATCTTTGCAAATTCAGGACTTGCTTAATATATATGGTCGGTATGGATGGCAGCATTATTATCAAGGACAAATTGGTAGTCAAATAGTTCTTTATTTTAGACGCGATAAAAAGTTAAATAAATCGGAAATTAATGTTAAATTAACTCCAGAAGAGAATGCTATTCTCCAAGCTCTTGATATAGATCAAATGCCTTAATGGCCAATCTTTAAACACGAAATTTAAATTATGATAAAGAGCAATTTAAATGCTAAAAAGGCTGTAAAGTCAAATTTATAGATTAATATTTTTTTCTAAATAGATAATCTTGAATAGAAATATACATGTTATCTTTTATAGACTTTTATCCTACACTTACGAATTTTTTCCCTTTTTTAATTTCTTGCTTAACAATAATTCTGGCCCAATTATCAACTTCGAGAATATCCTCCAATGTGGGACTCAAGTTCAAATTATCCATATGTGATTCACAAGCTTTACTTATAAATGTTGGGATTTCTTGAAATGAAATTTTTTCTTTAAGGAATTGTTCGACGGCCATTTCATTAGCAGCATTTAAGACTGCAGGCATAGTCCCAGAAGATTTTCCTGCAGCATAGGCAAGTCCCATGCATGGATATTTTAACTCGTCGGGCTCTTTAAAAGTTAATTTCCCAATTTCACTTAAGTTTAATCTTTTCCATTTTGTTTTAAATCTTTCAGGCCAACTCATCGCAAATAAGATAGGTAGCTTCATATCTGGCCAACCTAATTGAGCTAATACTGAAGAATCTTCCATCTCAATCATTGAATGAATAATGCTTTGAGGGTGGATAACTATTTCTATATTTTCGTAAGAGGTTCCAAATAAATAATGAGCTTCAATAACTTCTAATCCTTTATTCATAAGAGTTGCAGAATCTACAGTTATTTTTTTTCCCATATCCCAATTAGGATGTGAAGTCGCATCTTCCACTGTGACATTTTTTAAATCCTCAACGGCCCAATCTCTGAAAGCACCACCAGAAGCTGTTAGATGTATGGCTTTTAAACCCTTAGGCATCTCCCCTGTTGAAAAATCTGCATGTTCAAAATTAGGTAATCCTTGTAAACATTGAAAGATAGCAGAGTGTTCTGAATCAGCAGGTAAAAGCCTACTATTATTTTTCTTTAATGCAGGAATAACAATTGGGCCTGCCGCAATTAAAGTTTCTTTGTTAGCAAGTGCAATATTTTTTCCCGAATTAATTGCTGACATTGTTGGAAGTAAGCCTGCACAGCCTACTATCCCGGTTACCACAGTATCTGCCTTATCCCATGCTGCAACTGTGTTAATCCCTTCCTTCCCACCCAGAACCAAGGGTGCACTATCCAAATCTAAGTTATTAATATTATCTTTTAAATCTTCTATAAGATTTTCATCCTCAATTGCAACTACCTCTGGTTTATGTGTTTTAACTTGTTCAGTTAGTAAATTAATATTTCTTCCTGCCGAAAGAGCTACGGCTTTAAACTTATCAGGCTGCTCACTAGCTATTTCGAGAGTTTGAGTTCCTATTGAACCAGTAGAACCGAGCACAGTAATGTATTTCAATTTTCTCTGATATTTCTAATATCTTCCCATTAAAAGGTGTATTTAAAAAACAAAAATTTCAAATTGGTTTTTTTCTTAAAATTTAGATCCTTATCCATGTGGTTATTCCCTTTGATTGATCAATAAGTTCAATACCTTTTTCTTTTAACAAATTCCTGATTTCATCTGCCTTAGCATAATCCTTTTCCTTTTTTGCTTTCAATCTTTCATTAATAAGCAATGATATTTCTTTTTCTGTTATTTTACTTTCTTTTACTAAAAACTCTTTTTTAAGACCAAGTACCTCAGTCAACTTTTTAAGAGTTTTAAAATTCTCAAGTAGAAAGAATTTTTCATTTAGATCTATTTTAAAACCTTCAATCCTTTGAAATTGGTTTAAAAAGTTTTTTAATGGTTTCGCTAAATCGTAAATAATTGCGATAGCACCTGCTGTATTAAGGTCATTCCCCAGAGCCTCTGAAAATTTTAGCTTTTTTTGAGATAATTCAAAACTAATTTTCTCTTTATATTCTTCTTCGATAGATTCATTTTTATCAAAAGAGCTAAAAGCACCTTTTGTAAGGTCCATAAAAGAAAGGGCCACATTAATGTTTTTCCATGCTTCTGAAGCACTGCTTAATGCTTCTTCAGTAAAATCAAGTGGTTTTCTATAATTCACAGTCATAACAAAATATCGCAATGTCATAGGGCTTATACCTGACTTAATTAGCTCTCTGATAGTTTTAAAATTTTTAAGGGATTTACTCATCTTTTGTCCATTTACATTGACCATCCCATTGTGTAACCAATAGTTCGCTAGCTTTTTGCCATTGGCTGCTTCTGATTGGGCGATTTCATTTTCATGATGTGGAAAAATCAAATCAGAACCACCTAAATGGATATCGATAGTATCTCCTAATTCATCTTTAACCATCGCCGAACATTCAATATGCCATCCTGGCCTACCTTTACCCCATGGCGAATCAAAAAACGGTTCATCATCTTTAGCTTTTTTCCATAGCGCAAAATCTTGCGGATTAAGTTTTTTACTATTTTCCTCATTAACCATTCTTCCTTGCTGATTGATATTTTGTTCTTGTAAATTTTGATTACTTAGCTTTCCATAATTTTTATTTTTGAAAACAGAGTAATAAACGTCTCCATCCCTAGAGTATGCATAACCTTTGTCCTCAAGGATTGTTATGAAGGAACAGATATTGCATATATGATTCGTTGCTCTTGGCATGCTATCCGGACGCATTATCCCTAAAGAATCCATATCTTTGTGAAATTCAATGATATTCTTTTCAGATACTTCCTTCATTGAACTGCTTTCTTCTTTCGCTCTTTTTAAGATCTTGTCATCAATATCTGTAAAATTTTGAACATACTTCACTTTGAAATCACTGTAAATTAAAAATCTTCTCAATACATCCCAAGCGATATAACTTCTGGCATGACCAAGATGACATAAATCATAAACAGTTACTCCACAACAATAAATTTTTACTACATCATCAATAGGCTTAAAAACCTCAACTTTTTTGCTTAAAGTATTAAAAAGTTTGATCATCTTAAAATAAGTATTTCATAAGGTTTATTTTGTCTCCATCCAATTGTCTCCAATTCCAATATCAACTAAAAGAGGCACACTTAATTTTACACAATCTTCCATAGTCTTCTTTACTAATTTCGTCGTAATTTCCAAAGAATCTGGTTCAACTTCAAACAGTAATTCATCATGTACTTGTAAAAGCATTTTTGCTGGAACATTCATTTCTATGAATTTTTTATTTAGTTGAACCATTGCAATTTTAATAATATCTGCACTTGAACCCTGAATTGGGGCATTGGCTGCGGCTCTTAGTGACTGTGCTTCCATGCCAGCTCTTCTTGCGGCTTGCAAGTCAATTTCGTAAGGATCTTTTCCTAGTAATCTTCCAAGTCCATTTTTATCAAACTTAAATTCTCTCTTTCTACCAAAAATTGTTTTTACATAACCTTTTGATAAGGCAAGCCTTTCTTGAAGTTCAAGAAATTTGAAAATTTTTGAATATCTTTCTTTGTATTTTATTAGGAATTCTTTTGCTTCTGGAGAACTTACTCCTGTAGAACGTGCAAACTTTTTAATTCCCATACCATAGATAACTCCGAAATTTATTGTTTTCCCAACTCTCCTCTCATCAGAGGAAATTTCTTCTTTCTCAAAAATTAATCTTGCAGTCAAAGAATGAATGTCATCATTTTTATGAAATGCATTTATTAGTATTTCTTCATCCGCTAAGTGAGCGAGTATTCTTAATTCGATCTGAGAATAATCAGCTGATAAAAGTTTCCAATTTTTTTCAGGCAAGAATGCTTTTCTGATTCTCCTACTAAATTCAGTCCTAACAGGGATATTTTGAAGATTAGGATTGCTACTACTTAGTCTCCCAGTCGCTGTAGCAGCTTGATTAAAGTTTGTATGAACTCTTCCTGTCTTTTCGTTAATAAGATTTGGAAGAGCATCAATATAGGTGCTAAGTAATTTGCTAAGAGTTCTGTGTTTTATTAAATGTTGGATTATTTCATGTTCGTCGACTAATCTTTCCAGAACTACTGCATCTGTGCTCCATCCTGTTTTTGTTTTCCGTGATTTTTTCTTATCCAAATTTAATTTTTCAAACAAGATCTCACCAAGTTGTTTTGGTGAAGATAGATTGAAACTTTCCTCTGCTAACTCATAAACTTTACTTTCAATATCTTCTAAGGTACTTTTTAATTCTTTTGAGAGTTTATCCAAATAAGGGATGTCGATGGTTATGCCATTCATTTCCATTTGGGACAATACCGGCTCTAAAGGTAGCTCAATTTCTTCGAACAATTTGATTAATTCATCTTTTTCCTTTGAAAAACTTTCTTTAAAAATTTTGACAATCTTAAAAGTTAGAAAAACATCATAACCGCAGTAAATACTTGCTTCATCAATATCAACAAATGAAAAGTCTTTATTTTTTCCAACTGTCTCCTTAAATGAAGGAGGCTTAAATCCAAATAATCTAAAACTAATTTCACTTAACCCATGCTTCTCCTGATTATTAAGAAGGTAGTCTGCTAACAAGGTGTCAAAGGTTACGCCTTTAAGGTCAAGTCCATGATTAAAAAATATTTGTCTGTCAAATTTAGAATTTTGAAGTGCCTTTTCTTTTTTTGGATCTTCTATCCAAGTCCTTATTTTTGAGAAAACATCCTCAATCGATAATTGATTGGGGGTCTCTTTTTTTGTTTTATGACCAAGAGGTATATAAAATAAATCATCATTTTCTTCTCCAAGACATAGTCCTATCCCAACAAGTTCCGCATCGATTGGATTTAAACTATTGGTCTCTGTATCTAAAGAAACTATTTGATTGGTCTTATCTAATCTTTGGATTAATTTATCAAGTAATTCGAAATCATTTACAACAGTTACGTTGATTTTAGGTATTTTATTTTCACTATTTTCTAATTCATTTTTACTGGAGACTTTTGGATCTTTCTCCTCCTCTTTAGCTACATTATTTTTATCAAAACCACCTTTACTAAAAGTTGAATTGAAAATATTAATTTGTCTAAGTAGTGTTGATAGTTCTAATTTTTTCAGTGACTCTGAAAGTAGTTCTTGATTTATATTTTTTAATTCATAACCGTTACTTAAAATTAAAGGCACCTCAGTATTTATTTTTGCTAAATCCCTGGAAAGAAAAGCATTATGTTTATCGTTTCTTAGCTTTTCTATAACTGAACCTTTGATGAATCCTTTATATTTTTTATCGTTATTTTGTAGAATCTTGTCCAAAGCCTGATAGATTCCATCAAGCGTGTCGTTCTCTTTTAGTAGATTAATTGCAGTTTTTGGACCTACCCCTTTAATACCTGGAATATTATCAGAACTATCACCAGTTAGGGCTTTAAGATCAACTACTCTTTCTGGCGCAACACCTAATTTTTCTTTTACTCCATTTTCATTCATAAGAGTTGGATTTCCACTTTTCGCATATGGACCACCACCCATATAAAGTACATAAATATCTTTTTGATCATCTACTAATTGAAATAAGTCTCTATCTCCAGAAAGAATATTCACGCACCATCCTTTAGAAGAAGCATCATTTGCAATTGTGCCTAGGAGATCATCCGCTTCGTATCCTGGAGATTTAAAAATTGGTAAATTAAGGCTTTCTTCTAAGATGATTTCTAGTTGTTCTATATCCTGAAAAAAAACATCTGGTGCCACATCCCTATTGGCCTTATAATTTGGATCTAATTCATGTCTGAAAGTTGGTTTTTCGGTATCAAACGTAATACAAACACCCTCAGGACTAATATTTTTACAATTATCCAGAAGGCTTTTCAGAAATCCATAAGTGACACTTGTTGGAAATCCCTCTTTGGTAGTTAAACCTCCATCAATCCCTTTGCTAAATGCATAGAAGCTTCTAAAAGCAAGTGAGTGGCCATCGACTAAAAGTAAAATTGGTTTTTTAGAGTTTTCAGATTTTAAACTCATTTTCTCTTCTTAGCCCAAGGTGGAATATCAATAAAGATTTGCTCTCCAGGTTCTAATCCATTAATTACTGAAGTTTTATTTCCACTACTAATACCAATTTCGATTTTTTCAAATTTGGGAGAATTGTTTTTATCAACTTTCAAAATTCCTTTTTCACCTTTTTCAGTGACAATAGAAACTGTTGGTACTAAGATTTTTTCTTCATTACCTTCGACTCTAAATTCAAGATCTGCAGTCATTCCAATTTTAATTTCTTCAGAAATATCTTTAAAATTTAAAGTTACTTCGAATGAGGTTACATTATTATCTTTTACAGCTCTTGTAGCTATTTTTTTAACTATGGCACTATATTTTTTTGAGGGATAAGCCTCAATTCTTACTGAGGCTTCTTGACCTATTTTTATTCTGCCAATGTCACTCTCAGGAACTTTAGCAACAATTTCTAGGCCCTCTGATAGTTCAAAAATAAAGTTTTTGGTTTTAGGGTCTGAACTTAAGTTTGTACTTGGTGTGACATAAGATCCTATCTCAGCATATTTTGCAGTTATCTTTCCTCCATAAGGAGCTTTAATTAGATAGAAACTTTTTTCAGATTTTGCATCATTAAGTTTTGCGCTACTAATGTTGTAGTTATTTTTATAACTTTCATAGTCTTCTTTACTTACTGCGCCTTCTTGATATAAATATTCCCTTCTTAAAAATTCAGATTTTTGTTTTTCTACATTTAATTCAAGTTCTTCAATTTTATAGATAAAATCTTCATCATCAAGAGAAGCTAAAACCTGATCTTTTTTTACAAGATCGCCCTCATCTACTTTGATTTCTTTTATTACGCCTTGCTTCCGAGGCCCAATATTGCTTGTCCTTATTGCTTTTACTTCACCACTAGTATTAATTGAATCTGAGAGGATTCCTTTTTCAACTTGAACTACAAAATCAGAAATATCTTTTGACTTATTTTTCTTGAAGGAATTGGTTATAAAAACGAAAAATATAGCTAGAGAAAGCAATATAATTCCACTTCTTAGATTTATATTTTTTTTTATTAAATCAAACATTTCTTTTTAAAAGCAGAATTAGAGAATATTTAGGAACTAAATAAATAATCAAGACGATTATAATTAACTTATCCAAGATTGGTTAAGTAAATACTATATTACTAGAAGATGTTTTCTTGATAATTTTTCCATAAGTTTTTTCAAATGTTAAAAGCAGGTATTATTGGATTACCAAATGTTGGAAAATCAACTCTATTTAATGCACTTGTAGAAAATGCTAAGGCCCAAGCGGCTAATTTTCCCTTTTGTACTATAGAACCTAATAAAGGCATAGTTTCAGTCCCAGATCAAAGGTTGCAAGAGTTAGGTAATTTAAGTTCTAGCCAAAATATTATCCCAACAAAAATTGAATTTGTAGATATCGCAGGACTAGTAAAAGGAGCTAGTAAAGGCGAAGGTTTGGGAAATAAATTTTTATCAAATATTAGGGAGGTTGATGCAATAGTTCATGTTGTAAGGTGCTTTGAAGATAGTGATGTAATTCATGTTTCTGGAAAGGTAGATCCCCTGGATGACATTGAGATAATTAATCTGGAATTGAATTTAGCTGATTTATCTCAACTCCAAAAAAGAAGAGAAAGAATTAAAAAACAGGTTAGAACTAGTAAAGAGGCAGCTAAAGAAGATACCTTACTAGAAAAAATTGAAGAAGAGCTAGAGAAAGGCCTTTCAGTTAGATCAATATCTTTGAATGAAGAAGAAAATTTAATAATTAAGCAATTAGGCTTCCTTACTGCAAAACCAATTATTTACGCAACTAATTTGAATGAAAATGACTTAGCTGAAGGTAATGATTTTTCATCAACAGTTCAGAGTTTTGCAAGCAATGAAAATACAGAATGTATAAAAATATCAGCGCAAGTCGAATCTGAATTAATAGAGTTAGAACCAGAAGATAAAAAAGACTACCTTATTGGCTTAGGAGTAGAAGAAGGGGGATTAAGTTCATTAATTAGATCAACATATAAATTATTGGGATTAAAAACTTATTTCACTACCGGAGAAAAGGAGACAAAAGCATGGACCATAAAAGATGGGATGACTGCGCCACAGGCAGCAGGAGTAATTCATACTGATTTTGAAAAAGGATTTATAAGAGCTCAGACTATTTCATATCAAAATTTAATTGATTCAGGTTCAATTGCCAATGCAAAAACTAAAGGTCTTTTAAGAAGTGAAGGTAAGGAATATATTGTTAACGAAGGTGATGTAATGGAGTTCTTATTTAATGTTTAGTAAGTCTCTTAAGGCTTACTATTTTGCTTTTTGAATTTAAATTCAAAAAATGAAATTAATAAAATTAAGATACATCCTAAGCAACTTCCTATTAACCCAAAAACAATGGTTGTAAAGCCATCATCGTAGCCATATTGTAATTGTGGTAAGTGAGGGGGTATTGGCATTATTTTTCAACAGAATTTTCAATATCTTCCAGTAAATGTTTAGTTGATCTACTAAAACCATTAGTTTTTAAATAGTTTTGAGCCTCTCTAAATTTTTCAGCTACTCTTTTTGCATAAGGAGTATTCATGGAAGTTTGAGTCATTTTGAAAATGCGACTAATCTTATAATCTGATTTAAGTACACCTTTGATAAGTATTCAAAAATACAAGAATTTATAAATAGGATTTTTTACTCAGTAAAATGTTATTCAAAAAATTTAATTATAAAAATTAATCAGTAATCGATTCGTATATAACCCTAATCAACATTCTTATTCCATCATCATTTTTTAGTTTTTCGTAGGATGGCATTCCAGATTTATTAAATTCCCTAAGATCTTCAAGTAATTCAGGATGAAATTGGAAGGTGAAAGATCTCCTTTTATGTTGTGTCTCATAATCTGTGTAGTTAATGCAAGTTGCAGAAACTTGAGTGCATAGCTTCCCTTGTGCACTAGTGGAACAAACTATTTCAATTGAATCTGGTAAACTTAAAAGCCAAGAAAATTCAGAAACTGAGATATTCTTCCTTATTGGAGCAATTGCATTATGGAGTTTCCCGTAAGCCCAATTAGCAAATAATATTGCTTCTTCATTTACCTCGTCACTATGAAACATAACTATGTTTAAATTTTTTTCGAAAGTTACTGACTGTTCAACAATCCCTACATTTTGTTCACTCGTTATTTCATGATGCAAAAGTAATTTTGGGAAATCTTTACTTTGATGAATGCCATTATGAGAATAATGTAATAATTCAACTTGACCAACTTCAGGAACTTCATTTAGAGCTACAGCAAAGCACGGATCATCCCAACCTTTAGCTACTTCTATTTCGGGAATATCATCTTGAGTATCATCATCCTTATAAATAGATAAATTTTCTCCAGTATTTATTATTTCTTTGCAAGTATTTAAGAGGTTTTCGTAATGACACTTGGAAGAGACAACTTCTGGCTTCATCAAATTTACAATCTGATTAACTGCCTTTTTTATAAGCCTAATATGAGCCTGAGCAGCTAATTGATGGCCAAGACAAATAAATATAGATGGAGCAGTTTTGAGTCCTCTTGAAAGTATTATTTCTTCAGTTAATTCTTGTAATTCATCTAATGATATATTTAAATCTTTAAAACTATTTGCATCTTTTACTGTTGGATGTCCTCCTTCAACAAAAACTGCTAAAGAGTTTTTTAATAAATCAATTAATAATTTATTGTCGAGTTTTCCTGTCTTCCATAGAGGTATAAGTATTGAGTCGCAATCGGATATGAATTGGCATAGAGATGCAATATTAGAAGAAGCTCTTACATCTTCTCCAATTAAATTCTTTCCAACATGATCTGCTGGTTCGATTATGCAAATAGAATTTTTTATGATGTTTGGATTCTGAATAATTTCTTTTAGATCTTCATTGGTTTCAATTACTCTTTCGTAAGGTGCTCCATTATTCCATTTCTTTTCAGTAAGAATTTTAGCTTTTTCATCGTGATAATTTTTTAAAAGACTTGGAGAAGTTCTATCGTTTATGAAATCTCCAAATAAAGTTTGAATAGATGAAAAATTAGATAATCCAGGTCTAAAAAATCCTGAATCTTTTCTTAGATTTTTCATTTCTTAAATTTATTACCTTATTTATAGGTTATATATCTAATTATATTTAAAAATTTAATTTTGAGTAAATCTTGATATAAGCACATTCTTTAACCTAGTATTTCAAAAATTATTTATGCTTTTAATTAATAAGATCTTTTAATTTCTTAATGGTGATAAATGATTAACTTTATAATTACCCCAGATTATGTAGAGGCATTTTTAGGCACTTGTGAAGGCCTTTCATTTATTTGTACTTCATTAATAGCATTAAGATTCATAATTTTATTTTTATCAATCGCAAACTTTATTTTTTGTTTTTGGACAGGATTAGATTCCGCTGAAAATTTATCAATACTATTTCTGGCGGTACTTCATTTTAGTTTAAATTTTTATATGATTAGTCATTACTACTATTCAAGATCAATAAAATGCTTGCCTTTGGGTTGGAGAGAAACATATAAGAAATATTTTTCTATTTTTCTCCCATTTGAATTTAAAAAAATGTTGAGTTTTGCAGAAATAGTGAAACATAGTAATAAAAGTCCTCTTGAGTTAGTTAAAAAAGATAGTGAATTTGAATACTTATCATTTGTAGTTGATGGTGGAGCGTCTATTACTTTAGAGAATGGTAAAGAAGTTGCTTCTCTCAAAAAAGGGGATTGGATTTCAGAATTTTCCTTTATAACAGGCGATAAGACCTCAGCAAATGTTATTTCAAAAGATATTTATGCAATAAGTTGGAGTAAATCAAAACTTCAAAAGATTAAAGATAGAAAACCAGAATTATTTGAAAAGTTAAATTCACTTATAGCTAAAAATCTCTGTTACAAGTTAGTAAGATCTAATAAAAAATAAAACTCTTCTTAAATTTTTCGCAAACTATTTTCAAAGAATTTCATAAACTTCCACAAGTGATTCTCTCCCTTTAACTTTGCACTCTCCCCAATTTTCAATATTATAATTTTCTTTTTTTAAAAACTTAAGACTATCTCCAGAAACAAGAATTCTACAGTTATTGTTCATCTTCTCCTTATTTAGTGATTCAAGTCTGGCAGCTACATTTACGCTATCTCCGATTAGAGCATATTCAATCTTTTCAGCGCCTCCCATAGATCCAGTTATAATTTTTCCACTATGAATCCCAATCCTTAAGCGTAGAGGCGGTAAATTTTTCTTACCTGATTCTTCTATTAGATCATCTATTGCATTTCTAATCTCAATAGCAGTTTTAATTGAAGCATTGGAAGATTCCTCTAATGATTTTCTTACAGGTGCCCCGAAGACAGCAAGGAAACCATCTCCTGTAAATTTATTTACCATTCCTCCATTTTCTGAAATTATTTTTACAAATTTTTCCATTCCATTATTAAGCCAGTCTAATAATTCTGTAGGAGTCATTTTCTCTGAAACACTACTAAAACTAACTGTGTCACTAAATAGAATAGTTACAGGTAATTCAGTTCCAGGAAACTTGCCGTTTTCTATAAGTGCATCTTTTTGTTTCCATAATTCTTCCGCAACTTCTGGGGATGTAGTTTGACCTAAAAGTTTTTGCATCAAAGCTTTTTGTTTTTGCTGTTCTGCGGCCTTTTTAACCCATGAAACTGTAGAAACTAAAATAATAGAAATAATTGGTAGGGCAAATTCAATCCAATATCCTAAAATAAATGATAAAAATACAGCTATTGATAAGGATGAAATTATGATTATTAAACCTAATAATCCATACAAAATTTTCTTACTTTTTTCTATATATAAAGCTGTCGATAATGTTAATAGAATTATTAGGAATAATTCTAATGTTGGATTTATAGTATTAATTTGTAGAGTATTTCCATTTTGCAGAGAAAGAAGTTGATTCGCTCTATGCGCATGGATTTCGGCTCCACTTATATACATAAGTTGGCTATCTTTTATAAATCTGCTTGAAGGGAAAGCGAATATATCTTTTAGTGATGGCGCAGTTGCGCCAATAACAACCATTTTATTTTTAAAAAAATCTTTAGAAAAGTTTTTATTTAATATTGATGCGATACTATATTTTGGGACATAATTTGATCTTGGATAGTCTATTAAAATTTGAAATCCATTTGAATCAACATTTGTATAACCTCCAGAATATTTTTTTATTGTGTTAATTTTTCCCTCACTAAATTGCTCATCTATATCAAAAATTTCATTATTTAATTTTTGATTAATTTCAACCATCCTTGAAGGAATGCTTACAAATTGTGGAGGCAAATTAAATTTCTTACGATCTACCCCTACTAAATTTCTTCGTATTACATTATCTACATCAACAGGGATATCATTAAAAGCCTGTCTCTCGAGTGGAAATTCTGGAATTGATGCTATCCCTTCTGCAACATTAAAAATACTAATTACCTTTGGATTCTCTTTGCTAAAGGAGGCAAGTTGATCTGCTCCTTTTCCTACTCCTACATTTCTATATAAGTCAAGAACGATACTTGAGGAGCCAGCTTTATCTAAATTTTTAATTACTTCAAAAAGATAAATATCATCAATAGGCCATCCATATTTTTCAATATCTTTTTCTGTTATCCCAACAACTATGGTTTTAGATTCTGCTTTGTTTTTTTTAGGGAATTTATTCAATAATGAGTCATAAATTATAAGATCAAGATTTTGTGTGACACCTCTAAAAGATAAAATGGAACAAAATAGAATAACTAATAAATAGAAACTTGAATTGACTGAGGCTTTTATTAATTTCTTAAACATATCTTTAATTAAGATAGTTTATTTAAACAAGTAACATCGATATCTTTCGCCCAATTTTCATCAAAGAAATCACCAATTTGGAATTTCTCGCTTAAAGAACTTTGTGGAATATTTTTATCGCAAAATTTAGAAAGCCAAGCCATTTTGTCTTCTTCATTTTTACTTTTCTGATAACTTGATGGCGCGATTAAAGTTTGAGCAGGTGGTGAATCATCTTGTATAAAATTGAAGTCAAAACCCATATCAGTATTATCATTACAATCAAATGAAGATTCCAAAATAAATGGAACATCTTGGCTGGGAATTGAAATTAAAAATACTTTTTCTTTAGAAGCTTTTATTTTAAAATCATTTAAATCAACTTTATTTCTTTGTGTTTCTTCAAATTCTTTAAAGTTAATATTAATGTCTTTAGGATCGTTGGAAGGGCCAATAATTAAT